>JAAEZB010000014.1:0-3697 GCA_018223085.1 Paracoccaceae bacterium | reverse complement strand
GGCACATACATCGCCACGCCCGAAAGCCCGAACAAGAGCAGGAAAAGCGGCAAGCGAGACAGAGACGACAGCATGGCAGACTCAGAAGAAGTCGATGGAGACCTGAAACAGGCGCTCCACTTCGGGCACATCCGCCGATAGTGCGAAAATCGCGATCACGTCGCCCTCTTCGATCCGCGTGCCGCCCGTGGGCTTGAGGATCTTGTCGCCCTTGCGGATCGCCCCAATCAGAACCCCTTCAGGGAAATCCACGTCACGCACCTGGCTCCCGGCGATGGGAGAGGTCGATAGGACTTCGGCCTCGATGATCTCTGCCTCTGCATCGCCGATGGAATAGACATCGCGCACCCGTCCATGGCGAATATGGCGCAGGATCGAACTCACCGTGGTGGCACGTGGATTGATATAGGCATCAATCCCGAGCGGCGACATAAGCGGCACAAGCGTCGGATCGTTGATGAGCGTGATCGCCAAAGGGCAGCCCCGCGCCTTGGCCCGCACCGCCGTCAAAAGGTTGACCTTATCGTCATCGGTCACCGCAAGCACGGCATCGGCCCGGTCAACCCCGGCCTCGGCCAACATATCGGAATCAAGCCCATCCCCATGCAGCACGATGGTGCGTTCAAGCGCCTCGGCGGCCTGTTCGGCGATCTTGCGGTTGCGCTCGATGACCTTGACCCGGATACGATCCGTGCGCGCCTCAAGCCTCTGGGCCACCATGAGGCCCACGTTCCCGCCCCCGACAAGCAACACACGATCTTGTTTTTTCTGTGTTTTGCCAAAGACTTCCATGGTTCGACTAATGTCTTCCACAGCCGTAAAGACGTAAATTTCGTCCCCCACGAAAAGCTGATCCGTCGGCTCAGGAGCAAAAAGCGTTCCATTTCGGCGCACACCCACCACCACCGCGCTCAGCGTTGAAAATAGATCCGAAAGCTGACGCAGCGCGGTGTTGACGACCGGGCATTCCTCGTCGAGCTTCAGCCCGAGCATCTGCACCTTGTTGCCAAGGAAGCTCTCCGTATCAAAGGCCGCAGGCGTCGCAAGCCGCTTGATCGCCGCCTCGGCAACCTCAAGCTCGGGGCTGATAACCACGTCAATGGGCATGTGATCGCGCCGATAAAGGTCAGAGTAGATCGCATCAAGATAGGACTGACTGCGCAGGCGGGCGATCTTGCGCGGAATGGCAAAGACCGAATGCGCCACCTGACAGGTCACCATATTGACCTCGTCGGAATAGGTCGCCGCGATGATCATGTCGGCATCGCGCGCACCCGCCTTGTCGAGCACGTCGGGATAAGAGGCAAAGCCCGAAATCCCCTGCACGTCGAGCGTATCCGTCGCCCGGCGCACGAGGTCGGGATTGTTGTCGACGACCGTCACATCGTTCTTTTCCCCGGATAGATGGCGGGCGATCTGCCATCCGACCTGTCCGGCGCCACAGATAATGACCTTCATGGGATACCTCTCGGGCTGTCAGGGTTTTGGATGCCAGAGGTCACGCCCAAGGTCAAACACTACCATTGACGCATGGGGGGCACTCGGGCTTAGCTCTGAGGGACTCGAGAGGTCCGCCATGCTGATGCCAATGCCCATTTCCGCCAAACTCATTACCCTTCTGAGCGCCTGTGCCCTGCTCGGGGCCTGCGTGAACATGAACACCTATTACAAGACCGGCACCACGCTGGAGGCCATTTCCAAGGCCGAACTGACCTGTGCCCGTCAGGCCGATATCGAAGTCCCGCCGCGCATTATCGTCCAAACCTATCCCGTCTATGGCCCGCCGCCCAAACCGGGCCTGCCGCCAGTCGTTCTCTATTGGAAGACCGATTACGTCGATATGAACGAGGCGCGCCGCGCCCGCGCCAAGGCCCATTGCATGGCCGAGGCCGGATATGATCGCGTCTCGATCCCCTATTGCACCGATAAACAGATCGCCGGGCAAAGCTTCCGACCACTGACGAAAACCCCTGCACTGGATGACTCGATCTGCGCCGTGCGCCGCGATGGCAAACGGCTGCTGATCGACCTCGACAAACCGCTTTAATCTTCGGCCGGTTCCACCCGCGCCACCCGCGCGCCCGCCTTTGACGTGGTCACCACGCCAAGCGACTTGAGCTTGCGGTGCAGCGCGCTGCGCTCCATGCCGACGAAATTCGCCGTGCGGCTGATGTTGCCGCCAAACCGGTTGATCTGGGTAAGGAGATACTCGCGCTCAAACGCCTCGCGCGCCTCGCGGAGTGGCAAGGTCGCCAAAGCTCCCGAAAGCACCACACGGTCCGCCTCGACCTGCTCGCCGCTTTCGCCCGGCAATTCCCGGCTCTCAATCGCGCCCGTGCCATCGCCAAGGATCAACACCCGCTCAATAAGGTTCTTGAGCTGGCGCACATTGCCCGGCCAGGCCATGGTTTGCATCAACGCCGCCGCTTCTTCGCTCATTTCGCGCAATGGCAGGCCCTGTTCTTCATTCAGAACACCGATGAAATACTCGGCCAAAAGGGGAATATCCTCGCGCCGCTCTTCCAGCGACGGCACTGCAATCGGCACCACGTTGAGACGATGGAAAAGCTCCTGACGGAACCGTCCCCCCTCAATCTCTGCTTCAAGATTGCGGTTGGTCGAAGAAATCACCCGCAGGTCCACGCGCACCTTGTCATTGCCACCAACCCGCTGGAATTGCTGATCGACAAGCACCCGCAGAATTTTGGTCTGCGCCCCTTCCGGCATGTCGGCCACCTCGTCGAGATAGACAATCCCGCCATTGGCCTGCTCCAAAAGCCCCGGCTCCACGCCACGTTCGCTGCTTTCACGGCCAAAGAGCATCTCTTCGACGCGATCCGCCTCCATCCCGGCGCAATTGACGCTCACGAAAGGTGCACGGCTACGGTTGGAATTGGTATGGATATAGCGCGCCGCTGCTTCCTTACCGACGCCCGCAGGCCCGCTGAGCATCACCCGACCATTGGATTTCGTCACCTTGTCAAGCTGCCCGATCATCGCCCGGAAGGCGGCGCTTTCGCCGATCATCTCGCCGGGGCGGGTCTCCTGACGGCGCAATTCCTGATTTTCCCGGCGCAGGTGCGAAGCCTCCATCGCGCGCCGGATCACTACCAGAAGCTGGTCGATATTGAACGGTTTCTCGATGAAATCATACGCACCCTGCTTGATTGCAGCGACCGCAATTTCGATATTGCCATGCCCCGAAATGATGACCACCGGCACCTCCGGATAGTCACGTTTGACCGCCTTCAGGATGTCGATACCATCCATATTGCTGTCCTTGAGCCAGATATCGAGGATCAAAAGCGCGGGCTGTTCGGTCTCAACCTCTTTCATCGCCTGATCGGAATTCCCCGCCAGCCGCGTCGTATAGCCCTCATCCTCAAGGATATCCGAAATCAGCTCCCGGATATCACGCTCGTCATCGACAATCAGAATATCACTCATCTTTACCACCTGTCTTACAGTCTGCTCCGGCCGCCTCTGCCTCCAGGGGCAGTTTGATAACGGCCATGGCGCCGGGACGTTCACCCCCGCCAAATAGCGGCGCATCCTCAAGGATGAGGCTACCGCCATGTTCTTCGATAATCTTTTTCACGATCGGCAGGCCAAGCCCCGTGCCCTTATCGCGGGTCGTCACATAGGGCTCAAATAGCCGCGCACGATCTTCCGGCAGGCCGATGCCATTATCGGCAAT
>JAAEZB010000013.1:47715-54223 GCA_018223085.1 Paracoccaceae bacterium | reverse complement strand
TCGATCATGTGCACCGGAATACGGATCGTGCGCGCCTGATCGGCAATCGAGCGGGTGATCGCCTGACGGATCCACCAGGTCGCATAGGTCGAGAACTTGTAACCACGGCGATACTCGAACTTGTCGACGGCCTTCATCAGGCCGATATTGCCTTCCTGAATGAGGTCGAGGAACTGCAAACCGCGATTGGTGTATTTCTTGGCGATCGAGATCACGAGACGCAGGTTCGCCTCGACCATTTCTTTCTTGGCCTGACGGGCTTCTTTCTCGCCCTTCTGAACCTGCTGCACGATGCGGCGGAATTCGCTGATATCGAGACCGACATACTGACCGACCTGCGCCATGTCGGCGCGCAGCTCTTCGACCTTATCGGTCGAGCGTTCCATGAACATCTGCCAGCCGCGCCCCGGCTTCTGCGCCATATCGTCGAGCCATGTCGGATCAAGCTCGCGACCACGATAGGCCTCAATGAATTCCCGACGGTTGATCCGCGCCTGATCGGCGAGTTTGACCATCGCCGAGTCGATCTGCATCACACGGCGGTTGATGCCGTAAAGCTGGTCAATCAGCGCCTCGATACGATTGTTATGCAGGTGCAGTTCGTTCACCAGAAGAACGATCTCCGAACGCAGCGTCTGATACTGTTTCTCTTCCTTATCCGAGAAACTGTCATCCTCGTTGAGCGTCGCGGAAATCCGCACATCCTGCATATCCGACAGAAGCACATAGTCCTGCGCAATCTGGTCCAGCGTCTCAAGCACGCGCGGCTTGAGCGCGGCTTCCATCGCGGCAAGCGACATGTTGGCCTGCTCGTCGTCGTCGTCATCGTCTTCCTTGGCAATCGGGTTGCCGTCGGCATCAAGCTCGGGACCGGTGTCTTCCTTCTTGGGTGCACCATCGACATTGGCGGTTTCGACGACGGGTTCTTCCTCGTCCTCGCCCATCTGGTTGCCAAAGGTCGCCTCAAGGTCGATCACATCGCGCAGCAGAATATCTTCGGAGAGAAGTTCATCGCGCCAGATGGTGATCGCCTGAAAAGTCAGCGGGCTTTCGCAAAGCCCCGCGATCATCGTGTTGCGGCCGGCCTCGATCCGTTTCGCAATCGCGATCTCGCCTTCACGGCTGAGAAGTTCGACCGACCCCATCTCGCGCAGATACATGCGCACCGGGTCATCTGTCCGGTCGAGCTTTTCGCTCGTGCCCGAGCCAAGGGTGATTTCGCGATTGGCCGAAGACGCATCGACCACGGCGGTGGATTTTTGCTCCTCCTCCTCGGCCTCTTCATCTTCGATGATGTTGATCCCCATCTCCGACAGCATCGACATCACGTCTTCGATCTGCTCAGAGCTGACCTGCTCGGGCGGCAGAACCTGGTTGAGCTGATCGTAGGTGATATAGCCCTTTTCGCGTGCCTCGGCGATCATCTTCTTGACCGCTGTCTGGCTCATATCGAGCGAGATTTCCGCTTCCTGATCGGCGGGCTTCTGGTCGTCGTTGTCTTTTGCGGCCATGCGGTGCTCCTGCGGAAAGGGCGTGGTGATTCGTTTTAACCCGAATCAATAGCGCGATCTGGTGATTCGCACACCCGTTTACCCTGATTTCTTTACCTGTTCCTCACCAAAGTGACTTATGGACGACGTCCGCGCCCGCCCTTGGTGAAATCGATTCCCTTTGTGAGCGCATCAAGCGCCTCACGTTCTTCGCGATCAATGGCCACACCATTGGACGCCTGTTCATATTCTGCGGCATCTTCCTGACGCACGCGAAGCGCCTTATTGCGCGCCTCTGCCGCCTGACCAAGACGCCACGTCACCGCCTCATCCGCCACCCCCATGAGGTCTTCGACGGCCTCGGCAACCTCGGCCAAAAGGCCGTTTTCCGTCTTCATCTTAGCCAGTTCCTCGGCCAGCGTCAGCCGCGCCAACTCGGTATCGCCCGGATGGCGCACGGCAGGCGTAATCGCCACATGGGGATGAGAGAGGAGCGTTGCAACCGCCTCGGGCCCAAGAGCGGCTTCAATCTCTGCTTTCGGATCGGGACTGTTGGCAAAACGCAACAACGCATCGCGCAGCCGCGCCATATCCACCGCCCGACATTCCATGCGCTCGATCTCATAGTCGAAATCATCAAGCACCTCCGGCGTCGTCAATGCCACCGCAAGCACCACCGCTTCGCGCAATTGCTGCTCAACCGCGCCCTGCGCCGCCGCCAGCATCGAGGCTTTGGTATGGCTCTGCACCACGGGTTTCGAGGTCCAATTCTTGAACGCGCCCTTGCCCCCTGTCGCCCGCTGCGGGCGAAACAAGGCCCAGCGCATTTCCTTGATCGCTTCGCCGTAATGCGACCGGATCGACGGATCGCGGATCAGCTTGAGCTTTTCGCGCAGCACCTTGTCGAGCGCGGCCTTGCGTTCGGGGCTATCAAAAACCTTGCCCTCAATCTCACGCTGCCAAAGCAGGTCGACCATCGGTTTCGCCTGATCGAGAACCGCTTGAACTGCCGCCGCACCCTTCGCGCGAATGAGATCGTCCGGGTCTTGCCCCTCAGGCATAAGCGCAAAGCGCAGCGACTTCCCCGCCTCAAGAAGCGGCAGCGCCAAATCGACCACCCGCATCGCCGCGCGCAATCCCGCCGTATCGCCATCAAGCGCAATGATCGGCTCTGGCGAAATACGCCACAGAAGTTCCAACTGGCTCTCCGTCACCGCCGTGCCAAGCGGCGCCACTGACGCGCCAAACCCCGCCTCGCCCAGCGCGATCACATCCATATAGCCTTCGGCCACGATAAGCGGCTGACCCTTGCCCGCCGCCTCCCGCGCCGGACCCTGATTGTAAAGGCTGCGCCCCTTATCGAACAATTCGGTCTCGGGGCTGTTGAGGTATTTGGCGTTGTCATTGGGGTCCATCGCCCGCCCGCCAAAGGCAATACACCGCCCTCGCGCATCGCGGATCGGGAACATGATCCGATTGCGGAACGTGTCATAGGGCCGTTTGCCCTTGGTCGACGGCTTGGCCAACCCGCATCCAAGGATCAAATCCTCCGCCACGCCTTTGCCCGTCAGATGATCCCACAACCCCTGCCAGCCATCCGGTGCAAAACCAATCTCCCAACGATCCCGCGCCGCCTCGGACAATCCGCGTCTCTCAAGGTAATCGCGTGCCGCAGTGCCACCGCCGGTCTTGAGCTGAAGGCGGAAAAACTGCACCGCCTGCTCCATCACATTGGCAAGCTCCGTGCGCCGGTCGGCCTTTTGCTGGGCCTGCGGGTCGCGCTCGGGCATCGGCATCCCGGCTTCATCCGCAAGGATTCGCACCGCTTCCATGAAGTCGACATTCTCGGTCTCACGGACAAAGGAAATCGCGTCCCCCTTGGCATGACAGCCAAAGCAATAGTAATAGCCTTTCTTGTCATCCACATGAAAAGACGCAGTTTTTTCGTGATGGAAGGGGCATGGCGCCCACATATCGCCCTTGCCCTGATTGGACTTGCGCTGATCCCACATGACCTTACGCCCCACCACATGGGTCAGGCTCGTACGGCTACGCAGTTCATCCAGGAATCCGGGGGGCAGGCTCATGGAGCGAATATAGGGGCGCCTCTACGCCCCGTCCAGACGCGCTTATTGCTTGATGCAGGTCTCGTAGTAGGACGCACCGGGATCATTATTGAGATCCTTACGCTTGAGCGTGTTGTAAACCCAGTCGACAAGATACGGCACAGCGGCAAGGTATTTCTCGGCCACCGCCTCATCCTCGCCCGATGTCATGATCTCAAGCGCCTTTTTCTCACGCGTGCGATCCAAACGCAGTTCCACCGCCCGGTTCACAATATCGGCCTGCATCTGACAGTCTTCCTCCTGCCCCGCAAATGCCGGAGACAGAGACAGGGCCAAAGCCACTGCTGTGACGGGAACGAGAAAACGCATGATCGGATACCTTTGTCAGTCAAACTCTGCCAAAAATGTCAGGCTCCCTGCCGCGCGGCAACCCCTTTCATGGCGGTTTCAAGATCGTGAACAAGCGTCCCGGCCATCGACCGGAAGGCGAGGATCAAAAACGCCTCGTCGCTGATCCGGGTAATCGACACGCTCATGTGCTGAAGCATCGTGCGCACCGTATGGCCCCGCTTAAACACCGCCCGGCGCAGGTCCACCGGCACCAGCCGCGCCAAGACATCCTCGGCCGCCGCCCCTTCAAGGCGCACCATCGCCCAAGCATCGGATTGATCCGTCATCGCCGCATGGGGTGCGAGGTCCGCATCGGCCTCCGGCCCGATGAGCATCACCTGCCCCTTGCCAAACCAAAGCGCCCGCGCGCCCTCCTTGCCCGTGGCCCGGTTCACCCCCGGCAACGCCATCCCATGCGCGTCCTTAAGCGCAACCGACAGGGCCTTCTCCTGCCCAGTTCTCGTCGCAAGCGATGTGAGATGGGCCATCCCTACCTCGCTGAGCTTTGCCGCGCCAACCTCCAGAGGCAACATTCCCGCACAGGGCGATTTTGCAATCAACTCAACCACGCACACGCCCTCCTTCTGGATCAAAGAACACCGGATCACACACTTTGCACCGCGTCGTCACCCCGCGCAGATGATCCACCATGGTGATCTCCTCCCCATGCCGTGCCCGCCCATTGCGCAGAAAGGCAAGCCCCAGAGAGCTTCCCAAAGTGGGCGAGAAGCAGACCGAGGTCACATAGCCCTCGGCATTGGCATGTACCGGTGCCTCCCCAACCGGGAACAAATGCGCCCCTGCTGTAAGCTGTTTCACAACACCAATCGGCATCAACCCAACCAACTGTTCGCGCATCTCGCCCGACAAACCGGGCCGTTCGCTCATGGTCTTGCCGATGCAATCCTTCTTGGCGCTGACCATCCGCCCCATGCCAATATCATCCGCCGTCACCCGCCCATGAATTTCCGCATGGGTGATAAACCCTTTCTCGATCCGAAGCACATTGAGCGCCTCCATCCCATAGGCCCCGCCGCCCATCTCCTCTGCTTTCTTAAGCAAGAGTTTGAACAGGCTCTCGCCATAGCGCGCCGGCACCGCGACCTCATAGGCATGTTCACCGCTAAACGAGATACGGAACAACCGCCCCCCGACCCCGGCAACCGTCACCGCGCCACAGCCCATGAACGGGAAACTGTCGCCGTCGATGGCCTCTTCCACGATCCCGTTTAAAAGATCGCGCGATTTCGGCCCCGCCACGGCAAACTGCGCCCATTGCTCGGTGACCGAAATCATCGACACGTCGAGGTCCGGGCAAAGACACTGATGCACATACTCCAAATGCCGCATCACAGGCCCCGCCGCCGCCGTGGTCGTGGTCATCACGAAATGACCCTCGCCCAGACGCGCCGTGGTGCCATCATCCATCACATGCCCATCCTCGCGCAGCATAAGCCCATAACGCACCTTGCCGGGCTTCAGGGTTGAGAACGTGTTGGCATAAACGAAATCAAGGAAGGCCCCGGCGTCCTTGCCCTGAATATCAATCTTACCAAGGGTCGACACATCGCAGACCCCGACCGCACCCCGCACCATATTGACCTCGCGGTCACAGCTTTGCCGCCATGTGCGTTCGCCCGCCGCCGGGAAATAGCTCGGACGATACCATAGCCCCGCCTCGATCATCGGCGCGCCGCGCCGAACGCTTTCTGCGTGGCTCGTCGTCTGGCGCTGGGGCGCAAACCCCGCGCCCTGCCCGCCTGCACCAAGCGCCGCAATCGCCACCGGCACAAAAGGCGGTCGGAAGGTCGTCGTGCCTGTCTCCTCGATCCCGCGCCCCGTCGCATCCGCCAGAACGGCAAGGGCGGCCACGTTGGAATTCTTGCCCTGATCCGGCGCCATGCCTTGGGTCGTGTAGCGTTTCATATGCTCGACCGAACGGAAATTCTCCTGCGCCGCGCCGCGCACATCCTTCACCGTGACGTCATTCTGGAAATCGAGCCAGACGCGCCCTTTCCCTTCAACCGCCCATAGCGGTGTGATCCGATAAGGCGCATCCTCGGCCTGCGGCACCACGGGTTTCGCCCCCTTGATCCCGATCTCGCCCAGCGCCCGAAGCGCGGCCTCGGCCCCTTCAACCAAGGCACGATGGGTCGAAAACGCGCCATTGCACGCGCCCACGGCCTCCATCCCCGGTATCGCCCCCGGCACCGGCACGAAGGAATGGATGCCCCCATGCCAATTGGGCCGCCCGTTCATATGACAGGTGAGATGCACCGTCGGGTTCCACCCCCCCGACATGGCAAGACAATCGGTCTGGATTTTTTCCACAGAGCCATTGGCGCGACGATAACTCACCGCCTCAAGCCCCTTGCGCCCTTCCGTGCCACAGACCTCTGCGCCCTTGATAACCTCGTATCCATCGCCATCCGGCGCATCTTCGCGGCTGTCGATAACGGCCGCCACATGCACGCCCGCCGCTACAAAATCACGCGCCGTGCGATGGGCATCGTCATTATTGGCAAACACCGTGACCCGCTGTCCCGGCGCAACGCCATAGCG
>JAAEZB010000013.1:45936-47372 GCA_018223085.1 Paracoccaceae bacterium | reverse complement strand
TCTTCATCGCACAGGATCACATCCGCCCCCGCGCGCCCCGCCGTCAGCGCCGCCATAAGCCCCGCAGGCCCCGCCCCGATGACAAGCAGATCACAAAAGGCAAACGCCTTCTCGTAGTGATCCTCGTTATGCTTTCCGCTAAGCGCTCCAATCCCCGCAGACCGGCGAATAACCGGCTCATAGATCCGCTCCCAAAACGCTTTGGGCCACATGAACGTCTTGTAATAAAACCCCGCCCCAAGGAAGGGCGCGAACAGGTCGTTGAGGCTAAGAAGATCATACTCAAGCGAGGGCCAGCAATTCTGCGACCGCGCCGCAAGGCCGTCATAAATCTCCTGCACCGTGGCGCGTATATTCGGGTCCTGCGCCGCGCCGCTTCCGATGGTGACAAGCGCACCCGCTTCTTCGCTCCCTGCTCCCATGATGCCGCGCGGGCGGTGATATTTGAACGACCGCGCCACAAGCTTCACATCATTAGCCAAAAGCGCCGAGGCCAGCGTATCGCCCTGAAACCCTTCATAGCTACGCCCATCAAAAGAAAACCGCACCGGCGTTGCGCGATCCACAAGGCCATTTCCAGCAACCCTCATGCCGCGCCCTCCCCAAGCTTACGCTTGCGCGTCTCGGCCAGTTTCGTGCCCAGAACCTCATGCGTGACCGTGTGACGTTTCACCACAACCCACGCCCCGCAACCGCCTTCATGATACCAGAGGTCACGGGTGACACCCGCCGGGTTGTCCCGGTTGTGCAAATAATCATCCCAAACCTGCTCGCCCGCGTCCGGCTCTGGCCGCTCAATCAGAACCGCATCGCCGACATAATAAAATTCCCGCCTGTCGCGCTCCCCGCAGAGGGGACATTTGATCCGCATCGTCTTTCCCTCCCTAGTGCAGGTTATGCTGAGAGCCGGTGCCCTCTTCATCCATGATATTGATCCCGGTCCGGAACCGATCGAGACGGAATTTTTCGGCCACCTCATGAGGCGTATTCGTCGCCATCAGATGCGCCATGCACCACCCCGACGCCGGCACCGCCTTGAACCCGCCGTAGTTCCAACCGCAATCAATATAGAGGCCTTCAATCCCCTCCATCCGGTCGATGATCGGGCTGCCATCCGGGGTCATATCCATGATCCCGCCCCAAGATCGCAAAACCTTGGCCTTGCCGATCATCGGCATAAGCGTCATCCCCGCCTCCATCACATGCTCCACCATCGGCAGGTTCCCCCGGCTCGCATAAGACGCATAGAAATCAAGGTCGCCGCCAAAGACCAACCCGCCCTTATCCGACTGGCTGATATAGAAATGTCCCATGCCGAAACTGACCACATGGTCGATCACTGGCTTGAGCCCCTCGGTCACGAACGCCTGCAAAATATGGCTCTCGACTGGCAACCGCCGCCCCGCCATCGCCGCAACCTGCCCCGAACGTCCGGC
>JAAEZB010000013.1:20184-45548 GCA_018223085.1 Paracoccaceae bacterium | reverse complement strand
AGTTCTTCCTCAAGCCCCTCCCAGAGCTTGAGAGAATGCGAATAGAACTCCGAATTGCCCGGCAGGAAATAATTCGCCCGCACGATCGTCGTGTTGCGCCCCACATTGCCACCGCCAAGATAGCCCTTCTCGATCACCGCAATATTGGTGATCCCGTGATTGCGCGCGAGGTAATAGGCCGTCGAAAGACCATGCCCCCCGCCGCCGATGATAATCATGTCATACTGGGGCTTGGGCTGGGCATCGCGCCAATGCGCCTGCCAGCCCTTGTTGCCGCTCAGGCCCTCCTTGAGAACCCGCAACCCGGAAAACCGCATATCGCCCTCCAACATTCGCCTGACCTGACTGAACCAAGTCCCGGCGAGCTTAGCAATGGCCGAGGCTTCAGCAATCCCAAGTTTTCGACAGGAACCCGCCTGCCAGCGACGCCACGCCTATTCAGGCCGCGCCGCCGTGCGTTCCTCACGCGTCAGGATACGCGCCTCCCGCACCGGCTGACCGTCCTTGTCAAAGAATGGCGCCATTGACGCGCTGCCGCTGAGTTTGGCGCGTAGATGGCGACGCATGATATTGAGGCCCGTCTTGGCAAACCCGTATTTGCGCACCGGCCCGCCCGCGCCCGTCGCGCCCTCGGTAAAGGTCTGCGCCGTAAGCGGCCCAAGCGGCGCACGCGCCTCTGGCGCAACCGTGTGCACAAGCACCCCGGCGAAACAGAGCTTGGTATGCGCCAAAGTATTGAAAAGCGGCGCGTTACAGCAATCCGCATACCACCGCATCAGCCCTTTCGGAGAAAGCCGCAGACAGGCCAAATGCGCCTCGCCCTGATCAATACGAATATGCGCTGGAGTGGTCTGGTAAAGCTCCGCCCCACCCCGCTCATTTAGCACCTCGCCGCGCCCAAGCGCCCGCGCCGCCGTCTGACAATCCTTGCAGTAACAGGTGATCCGGCTCCCCGCCTTCCGGCCTAGGTCAACAAGGTGTCCCTTGACCGCGCCACAAGAACAGGAGAACGCCACATCGCCCATGATTACAGCCCCTTGGCCCGATAGCTCGCCGCGACCTTCTCAATCGCCACGAGATAGGCCGCCGTGCGCAGATCATCCACATCGCCGCGCTCGTGCCAGACATCACGCATCGACTGGTAGGCGATCCGCATCGTGTCATCGAGACCCGAGCGCACCAGTTCAAGCTCATCCGCCCCACGCAGGTATTTCTGCTTGAACCGGTCCGAGAGCGTATAGGTGTTGCCCATCGCCTCGGAAATCTTCTGCAACTCATCCACGACGAGCTGGTGGCGTGCCTCTTCCTGACGGCGCTGCATGCGGCCAAAACGGATATGGCTGAGGTTTTTGACCCACTCGAAATAGGACACCGTCACACCGCCCGCATTGGCATACATATCGGGAATGATGACCGTGCCCTTTTCACGCAGGATATCATCCGCCCCCGCCGTCACCGGCCCGTTCGCCGCCTCAATGATAAGCGGCGCCTTGATACGGGCCGCATTGGACAGGTTGATAACCCCCTCAAGCGCCGCCGGGATGAGGATGTCGCACTCATGCTCAAGAACCGCCGCGCCCTCCTCGGCATGAAGTGCATCCGGGAAGCCTTTGACCCCACCGTGCTTACTAATCCAGGCGCGCACTGCCTCGACATCAAGACCATCTTCATTATGAAGCGCGCCATCGTGCTCAATGATCCCGGTGATGATCGCGCCGTCTTCTTCGCTCAGGAACTTCGCCGCGTGATACCCCACATTGCCAAGCCCCTGCACAATCACCCGTTTGCCATCAAGCGTGCCGCTAAGGCCCGCCTGCGCCGTGTCACGCGGATCGCGGAAGAATTCGCGTAGCGCATATTGCACGCCACGGCCCGTCGCCTCGACGCGTCCCGAAATACCGCCTGCGTTCAAAGGTTTGCCCGTCACACAGGCAATCGCGTTGATGTCCGTGGTATTCATCCGCGCATATTGGTCCGCGATCCAGGCCATCTCGCGCTCGCCCGTGCCCATGTCAGGCGCCGGGACGTTCTGGGACGGGTGGATCATGTCGCGCTTGGCCAATTCATAAGCAAAGCGCCGGGTGATCCGCTCCAGCTCGTGCTCGTCGTATTTTCGCGGGTCGATCCGCAAGCCGCCTTTCGATCCCCCAAACGGCGCTTCCACCAAGGCGCATTTATACGTCATCAGCGCCGCCAGCGCCTCAACCTCGTCCTGATTGACGCCGATGGCATAGCGGATGCCGCCCTTGACCGGCTCCTTATGTTCGGAATGGACCGACCGATAGCCCGTGAAGGTATGAATTTCCCCCCGAAGGCGCACACCAAACCGCACCGTATAGGTCGCGTTGCAAACCCGGATCTTTTCCTCAAGCCCCGGCGACAGGTCCATAAGCGCCACGGCGCGATTGAACATAAGGTCAACGCTTTCGCGGAAACTGGGTTCTTTCGGATGGGTCATACTGTCTGCCTCCCTGCGGCACGGATTTCGCGCGACTCGATGCCGCACCCCTCTGCGTGACCCTACAAACACCTCTCCCCGAATGACGAGAGGGAAAACATCCGCTTGCCCATTATTTTGGCAAAGCCCCGATTTCGAAACAATCCCTCCCCCCGAAGAGGACTGTCACCGCCACACTGTAAATCGACGGAAAACAAAGGCAAAAACCGTAATCCCGTTCCAGTTCAGCCCAAGTTCCGCCCCAATTCGAGCAGACATTAACCATGGCGCGAAGTGTGAGGAGTCAATGGCTCCGGGAGTGCGCCTAAGACAAGTGGGTGATGGAAATGCCAGTGAAGACGACAACCAGCAAACCTGACGCACGGACATCTGTGTGCGTCCCTCGCCATACATGGCTACGGCGGTTCTATGACGATGAAAGCGGTGTGCTCATCGGCTTTTCCATCTTCCTATTCATGATTATCCTGCTCGTCGGCGGGATCGGCATCGACATCATGCGCTCCGAAATGAACCGCACCCGGATGCAGCATACGCTCGACCGCGCCGTGCTTGCCGCCGCCGACATGGGCCAGCAACTCGATCCCAAATCCGTGGTGCGCGATTATTTCGCCAAATCCGGCCTGAGCGACACGCTGACCTATGTGCATGAAGACACCGGCCTCAACTATCGCGTCGTCACCGCCAAGGCCAAGACCGAAACCCGCACCGACTTTATGAAACTCGCTGGCATCGACTCGCTGACCTCTGCCGCCTCTGGGCAGGCCGAAGAACGCATCGGCGGTGTCGAGATTTCCCTCGTGCTCGACGTATCCGGCTCCATGGGCAGCAACAGCCGCCTTTATAACCTCAAGAACGCCGCCAAAGATTTCATCGACACCATGGTCGCCAATACCGAGGACGGCAAACTCTCGGTCTCCATCGTGCCCTACGCGACCCAAGTTGCCGTGCCGGAAAAGCTTTTCGATACGCTCAACGCCTCGATCAATGGCAACATGGATGTCGATACCGCCCTAGATCCCGACGAACTTGGCGTGGATGCGGCCTCCAATCAACAGGGCTATTCGCACTGCCTGCACTTCGACGGCAGCGATTTCAACTCGACAACCCTCAATCCCGGTGACCGCTGGACCCAAGCCATGCATTTCAGCCCCTGGAGCGACTATGACGGGCGTAGCTACGATCCCAAGCGCCTTGTCTCGACCCCGGTCTGCCGCACCGATAGCGCCAGCGAAGTCATGGTTCTTGAGAAGAACCAGACCACGCTCAAGAACTACATCAATGGCCTCTGGGCCAGCGGCAACACCTCGATCGACATCGGTATGAAATGGGGTGTGGCTCTGCTGGACCCGTCGACCCAATCCATCATCGACCACCTGATTACCGAAGAAATGGTCTCTGACGACTTCTCCGACCGGCCGACCAAATACGAAGACGGCGATGCTCTCAAAGTCATCGTGCTCATGACTGACGGTCAGAACACCTCGCAATACTATGTTGCTGACGATTTCCGCGAAGGCGGCTCGAACATCTGGTGGAACGATTCGGAAGAAATCTATTCCGTCTATGTTGGCGTAGACACCTATGACAACAACAACAACAATGACCGCACCGACGATCTTTTCTACTGGCCCGGCCATAACGACAGCAATGGTGACTGGCAGGAGGGCTGGTATGACCACCCTTATGGCAACGGTGAAATCACCACCACCGAGTGGATCAAACACGTCGAGACCTACTGCAAAAGATACAAACGCAACGGCAAATGTAAGAAGTGGGGCAACACCACAACCTATGAAGAGATCACCACGACGGTCTCCGAAAATGGCGAAGCCGTGCAACTCGAATACCCCGATCTCTGGGCCTATACCTCGCTCGAATGGAACGTCGAGGAGCATTACGAGCCTTGGATGAATGACAATGATGCTTGGAACGACTGGTATTACGATGTGCGCAAATACGTTGGCACCTCGACCAAGAACGCCCGCACCAAGGCCGTCTGTGACGCCGCCAAGGCCAAAAATATCGTGGTCTTCAGCATCGGTTTCGAAGCCCCCTCCGGCGGTCAGGCCGTTCTCAAAAACTGCGCCAGTTCGGACGCCCATTACTTCGATGTGGACGGGCTTGAAATCTCCGATGCCTTCTCGGCCATCGCCTCCTCCATCGCCCAGCTGAAGTTGACCCAATGAAACACCTGCTGAAAAAACTCCGCAAAGACGAACGCGGCCACGCCTCTATCGAGTTCGTGATCATGTTCCCGCTGTTCTTCTGGATTCTGGTGTCAGCGATCGACATTGGCATGGTTACCATGCGCTCTGCACTTCTGGAGCGCGCATTGGACATCGTGGTGCGTGACATCCGCCTGTCGACGGGCACTGCGCCGGATCATGACAAAATTCGCGACGCCATCTGCGACACAACCAATGTCGTGCAAGACTGCAAACAGAACCTCATGCTTGAGATGCAGGTTGTCGACATGCGCAGCTGGACCGACCTGCCGCACAAGACAAGCTGCACCAATCAGGCCGAAGAGGCGCAACCCGTGACCACCTTCCAGAACGGTCTCGACAACGAAATGATGGTGCTGCGCGCCTGCGCCAAGATCACGCCGATTTTCGGGGATAAAGGCATCGGCCCTTATCTCAACAAAGATAGCAATGGCGACGTGCCGATCGTGGCGCTTTCCGCCTTCGTTCAGGAACCGAGGTAAAACCCATGTGGACCAATATCAAAACATACCTCGCCCGCTTCCGCGACGAGACCCGCGGTTCGGTAGCCATCGAAGCGGCCATCATCCTGCCTATGCTGTTCTGGGCCTATATCGCCATGTTCGTGTTCTTCGACGCCTACAAGACGCGTTCGATGACCGAAAAAGCCGCCTTTACCATCTCCGACATGCTCTCGCGTGAAACAACGGCCGTCGATTCCTACTACCTCGCCAGCACGCGCAAGCTCTTTGATGTTCTGGCCCAATCGGATTCCGCTTCCGGCCTGCGCGTCACCGTCGTGAGCTATAGCGCCATCACCGAAAAACATACGCTCGAATGGTCCAAGGTCGTCGGGAACATGGAACCCCTGCTTGAGGCGAAACTTGACGAATTCACGCCGCTCTTGCCCGCCATCGCTGGCGGCGAAAGCCTGATCGTGGTCGAAACCCTGTCGACATATGAACCGGCGTTGGATGTGGGGCTTGGGGACCTGTCCATCGAGACCTTCATCTTCACCCGCCCGCGCTTTGCACCGCAACTGATTTGGGATGACGGTTACAACGGCGCCTGATCTCCGCCGCGGCTCTGCACTACAAGCGCCTCGATGATCTGTGCCATCGCCTTGCCTTGCGGCCCCGGCGTCACACCGCCAATTCCAACCCGCTTGCCAAGGCTCCACCAAAGGCCCGGACGCCAGCGTCCGGGCTTGCGCGTATTCAGGCGCAGCACGAACCCGTTCGACGGTTTAAAGGCAAACATGCCCCGGCTCACGCCCTCGATCTCGGCAATAGTGGCAACCTCTTCGCCCGCGCTGTCGGTGATCCCCGCCTCGGTAAGCGTGAGCGTCAGCTCCGTCGCGCGTCGCGTCGCATCGGCAAGCCAGAGCGCCAAGCCCCCAAGCACCAAAAGGAAAATCTGCCAGCCCAGAACTGCGGGCGGAATGGCAAGCGCGATATAGATCAACAAACCGCCAAGCGCGGCCATTATTGCAACACCCATCCATCGACGTGGCGCTGATGCATGCAATTCTGCAAAAACTTCCTGTTCCGGCATCTCTCGGTCCTCCCTCTGACGCTCCGCCCTATCGCAAGGCGCGGGGGCGCTCAATAGGGCATCGGATGCGCGCGATGCGCATCATTGATATCCCGCATGACCTCTTCCGAGAGCGTCACCTCTGCACATTTAAGGATATGCTCCAACTGATCGAGATGCGTCGCCCCGAAAATAGACGAGCACATGAAGGGCCTTTGAAGCGTAAAGGCCATCGCCATATGCACCGGATCAAGCCCGTGGGTCTGGGCAATGGCAAGATAGGCATCCACCGCCTCAAAAACCCGCCCTGTCTTGCGTCCGCCAAGGTTCTCAACAATCGACATGCGCGACCCTTCCGGCACCCGGCCATGCTGATACTTGCCGGTGAGGAGCCCCGCCGCCAGCGGCGAAAATGCCAAAAGCCCCACATCCTCGTTGACGCTCAACTCGGCAAGGTCGGTGTCATAAAGACGGCACAGAAGCGAATATTCGTTCTGGATCGACGCCACCCGCGGCCCGCCCTTCTCGCCTGCAATCCGAAGCCATTCCGCCGTCCCCCATGCGCTCTCATTCGAGAGACCAAAGGCGCGGATATTGCCCTTGTCGACCTGCGCCTGAAGCGCCTCAAGCGCCTCTTCCATATGCGCCCGCGTCGCCGCGCGATCCTGCTCCGACGGATCAAAGCTCCAGTTCTGACGGAACATATAGGAACCGCGATTGGGCCAATGGAATTGATAGAGGTCGATGTAATCCGTCTTCAGCCGCCGCAACGACCCTTCAATCGCTTCCGGGATCGTCTCTGCCGAGATCGGTGCCCCGTCGCGCGCATGTTTGAACCCCGCCCCGGAATGTTTCGTCGCCATCACGACCTCACCCCGCCGCCCGGTCTTTTCAAACCAGTTGCCGACAATCTCCTCCGTCAGACCCACCGTCTCGGCGCTGATCGGGTTGACCGGATACATCTCGGCTGCATCAAAGAAATTGATCCCGTGATCGCGCGCCATTTCCATCTGCGCATGGGCCTCGGCCTCTGCCGTCTGGGTTCCGAATGTCATCGTCCCAAGGCAAAGCTCCGTAACCTCTATCCCCGTCCGGCCAAGCGGTTTCATCTTCATCTGTCGCGTTTCCTTTTCGTCAATTCCGTTCAGCGCTTGGCGCGCTCATGAAAGATAAAGCCCAGCGTATTGAGCAAAACCTGCGCCGCAAGGATCGAGGTCGATCCCGTCGGGTCATAGTCCGGCGCCACCTCCACAAGGTCGATCCCCACAACCTCATGCCGTCGCGCCAATGCCTGCATCATCTCAAGCACATCATAATAGAGAAACCCGCCATGGCTCGGCGTGCCCGTGCCCGGCGCGATGGAGGGGCAAAACCCGTCAATGTCGATGGTGACATAAACCTTCGCGCCCTCCGGGATACGCTCGATAACCGCCTCTGGCCCAACCTCACGCGCCTGACGCACCGAGAGAATATCGCTCCCCATCGCCCGCGCCGCCTCATAGCCCTCTTTCGCCGTGGACGAAACATTGCGAATCCCCACCTGCGTCAACCCGGTGACATACGGTTTTTCCGCCGCCCGGCGCATCGGGTTGCCATGCCCATACCGCACCCCGTGGCGCTCATCGACAAAATCGAGATGCGCGTCGATCTGAAGGATGTGAATATCCCCCTGCCCGTCAAACGCGTTGATACAGGGGATGTTGATCGAATGATCCCCCCCGATCACCACCGGCATCGCCCCCGCAGAGAGGATCTTGCGCACCCCCTCCTCGATATTGGCATGGCTCTTCGTCGTGTCCGTATGCACAATATCCGCATCGCCAATATCCACGATCCGCACAGATTCCGGCAGGTAGGTCGCATCATCCTCGTGGTCATACGCCCCCGCATGGCCAAAGGAGAAAAGCGTCGACGCCTCGCGCACGCCCCGCGGCCCAAACCGCGCTCCAGAGCGCCACTGCGTCCCGAAATCAAACGGCGCGCCCATCACGGCCACATCCGCCTCAATCGCATCCCAATCGCTCACATACGGCCGCTTGCCAAAGGTCGAAATCCCGACAAAAGGCAGGTCAAGCCGCCCGCTCTCATATCCATGTCCCGCCATTTGGGCACTCCCCTGTTCTTTGCCCACAACCTGCGCAGTTTCCGCGCCCCCGGCAAGAGGCGGCGCGGGATTTGTTGAGACCCGCCCCGCAGCCGTCTAATTTCCAGCCATCCCGCCTCATCCCCTCACAAGAGGCAAAAACGACGCGGCCTGTCGAATAACCACAAGACCGTGCTCCCCACGCCGCCTCATTCTGGACCCCATGCGCTTCCTCATCACCTCCTCCGCCCTCTTCCTCTCGGTCATCCTCTTGCAGCTTAGCTCAGGAGGGGTCGGACCTCTGGATGCGCTCTCCGGCCTGACACTGGGCTTTAGCACCAATGAAATCGGCCTCCTCGGTTCGGCACATTTCCTGGGCTTCTTCATTGGCTGCTGGTGGGCACCCCGCCTCATGGGCAGCATCGGCCATTCCCGCGCCTTTGCCGCCTTTACCGCCTCCGGCGCCATTAGCCTCATCGCGCATTTCCTTGTGATCGACCCCATAGCCTGGGCGTTGATGCGCATCGCCTCCGGCCTTTGCGTTGCAGGCTGCTATACCGTGATTGAGGCTTGGCTCCATGCGCGCGTCACCAATGAGAACCGGGGCCGCGCCATGGGCACTTACCGGGTTGTTGACATGGGCGCATCGCTCGCCGCGCAGATGGTGATCTCCGTGCTCGAACCCGCCTCCTACGTCTCCTACAACCTGCTTGCGATCCTGTGCTGCGCCGCCCTTCTGCCCATCACGCTGAGCAAATCGGCCCAGCCCGAAACGCCCCATGCCCCACGCCTGCGCCCCATGCTCGCGGTGTCGCGCTCACCCCTTGCGGCCGCTGGGGTCGTCGTCGCGGCCCTAAGCTCTGCCTCTTTCCGCATGATCGGCCCCGTCTACGGCACGCAGGTCGGCCTCGGCACGGATCAGATCGCCTGGTTTCTCGCCGCCTTTGTCCTCGGCGGCGCGCTGGCGCAATATCCCGTCGGCTGGCTGGCGGATAAATATGACCGCCGCTGGGTATTGATCTGGCTATCGGCGGCTGCGGTCCTGTCCTGTATCTCGACCGTGCTCTCGGCGAATTTTGGCACCACAACCATCATGCTCAACGCCGTGGTCTTTGGCCTGACCGCCTTCCCGATCTACTCTGTCGCCTCGGCCCACGCCAATGACTTCGCCAGCCCAGAGGAACGGGTCGAATTGTCGGCTGCCCTGATGTTCTTCTTCGCCCTCGGTGCCATTGCCGCGCCCCTATTCGCCTCCGGCCTGATCGACCGCTTTGGCCCTTCCGCCCTCTTCGTGATGATCGCCGTCGGCCATGGCATTCTGATTGTCTTCGGCATCACCCGAATGCGCATCCGCCCGACGGTCGAGCACAAAACCCGCTATGTCTACGCGCCGCGCACCTCCTTCACCATCGGCCGCCTTATGGGCCGCCAACGCGATCCCAGCCAGAAAAACACCGACTGAGGCCGCCAAAAATTCGCACCACCGCGATGCATACGCGATACCGACGCGATGCAGCCCCCTGTTTTTGCCCATTTTCGCGCCAAACATCCGCTGGAAACACGCGCCGCTTTGGTCTAGGGAGGGCAAGACTAGCGGGACAACGGAAGAGACCTCATGGCGCGCCACCTCATCACCTCGGCCATTCCTTACATCAACGGCATCAAGCATCTAGGCAACCTCGTCGGTAGCCAGTTGCCTGCCGATCTCTTCGCCCGATACCAGCGCGGACGCGGCAACGAGGTGCTCTTCCTCTGCGCCACCGACGAACACGGCACCCCGGCAGAACTCGCCGCAACGAAAGCCGGCAAACCCGTCGCCGAATACTGCGCCGAGATGCACGAGGTGCAGGCCAAAATCGCCGAGGGCTTCCGCCTCTCTTTCGATCATTTCGGACGGTCCTCAAGCCCTGAGAACCACGCCCTGACCCAACACTTCGCAGGCGTCCTCGCAGAACGCGGATTGATCCGCGAAGTCGTTGAAAACCAAATGTATTCCAAGGCCGATGGCCGCTTCCTGCCGGACCGCTACATCGAGGGCACCTGCCCCAACTGCGGCTTTGACTCCGCGCGCGGCGACCAGTGCGACAACTGCACCAAACAGCTTGATCCCGTCGATCTCATCAACCCGCATTCGACCATTTCCGGCTCCACTGATCTTGAAATGCGCGAGACCAAACACCTCTACCTCTGCCAGTCGCAGATGAAGGATGAGCTCGAAGCATGGATTGATTCCAAGACCGATTGGCCGATCCTCACGACCTCTATTGCCAAGAAATGGCTCAACGATGGTGACGGCCTTCAGGACCGCGGCATCACCCGCGATCTCGACTGGGGCATCCCGGTCAAAAAGGGCACCGAAGACTGGCCCGGCATGGAAGGCAAGGTCTTCTACGTCTGGTTCGACGCCCCCATCGAATACATCGCCTGCGCCCAGGAATGGGTCGACTCCGGCAAAGGCACCGACTGGCAACGCTGGTGGCGCACCGACCAAGGCGCCGCCGACGTGACCTACACCCAGTTCATGGGCAAGGACAACGTCCCCTTCCACACGCTTTCTTTCCCGTCGACAATCCTTGGGTCCGGCGAACCTTGGAAGCTTGTCGATTATGTCAAATCTTTCAACTACTTGAACTATGACGGCGGTCAGTTCTCGACATCGCGTGGGCGTGGCGTCTTCATGGATCAGGCACTTGAAATTCTGCCCGCCGACTACTGGCGCTGGTGGCTCCTGTCGCATGCCCCCGAAAGCTCGGATTCCGAATTCACTTGGGAAAACTTCCAGCAATCGGTGAACAAAGATCTCGCCGACGTGCTCGGCAATTTCGTCTCTCGCGTCACCAAGTTCTGCCGCTCGAAATTCGGCGAAGAAGTGCCCGCAGGCGGCGAATATGGCGACACCGAGCAGGCCCTGATCGAAGAACTCACCACCCGCACCCGCGCCTACGAGGCCCATATGGAGGCCATGGAGGTCCGCAAATCGGCGCAAGAACTGCGCGCGATCTGGGTCGCCGGGAACGAATACCTGCAAAATGCTGCGCCTTGGTCGACCTTCAAGGAAGACCCGGAAAAAGCCGCTGCGCAAATCCGCCTCGCTCTGAACCTGATCCGCTTCTACGCTGTGCTGTCGGCCCCCTTCATTCCCGATGCCAAGGACACGCTCCTTGCCGCGATGCAGACCGAGAACGACGCCTGGCCTGATGATGTCCTCGCCGCGCTCGCCGCGCTCGGCCCCGGCCATGCCTTCACCGTACCCGACGTGACCTTCCGCAAGATCACCGACGCCGAGCGCGAAGACTGGCAAGAGCGCTTTGCCGGCACCCGCGACTGACGATGGTGGATCATTTGGCCCAGAGCAACGCCCTGCCTGCCCTCACCCCCGAGGACATCGCGGCGCTGACCACGCTGCGCCATGATCTGCACCGCCACCCGGAGCTTTCGGGCCAAGAGACCGAGACCGCCGCGCGCATCTGTGCTGCGCTCTCGGGAACCGTCCCTGACGAAGTTCTGACCGGCCTCGGCGGCCATGGCATAGCCGCGCTCTATGGCGGCACAGAGGCCGGACCGACCGTTCTCTTGCGTTGCGAACTCGACGCGCTGCCTATCGAAGAGCTTTCTGACTCTGCGCATCGCTCGACCATTCCCGGCAAGGGGCATCTGTGCGGCCACGACGGACACATGGCTATCCTGATGGGCGTCGCACGGCACCTGTCGCGCAACCGCCCTCAAAAGGGCCAGGTCATCCTTCTCTTCCAACCCGCTGAAGAGGACGGGTCAGGCGCGGCGAAGGTGCTTGAAGACCCAAACTTCTCTGCTCTTTCAATTGACTACGCCCTGTCGCTACATAACATGCCCGGCATTCCCCTTGGCCATGTCGCGCTTGAGGAAGGCCCGGCCAACTGTGCCTCCTGCGGCCTCGAAATTCGCCTCTCGGGGCGCACCGCCCACGCCTCGCAGCCGGAAACCGGCACCCCGCCGACCCCGGCCATCGCCGCGCTAATCTCCGCGCTGACCGCCCTGAGCAACCCAACGCCAGAAGACCCCACCGATTTCGCCCTCGCCACGATCACCCATATCCGTGTCGGCGAACCGGCCTTCGGCGTCGCCCCCGGCGACGGCACCCTTTGGGTCACATTGCGCAGCCTCACCGACGCGGGCATGGATCACCTCTGCCAAGAGGCCGAGGCCGCCGTCGAAACCCTCGCCAAGGCGCATGGCCTCACCGCAACGCTTGGCTATCACGATCATTTTCGCGCCTGTAGAAACGATCCAGAGGCCACTGCCGCGCTCGACCGCGCAATCCGACGGCTCGGCCTACCCAAAGAGCCCGGGCACCTGCCCATGCGCGCCTCCGAAGATTTCGGGCGTTTCGCGGATATCTCGAAGTCGGCAATGTTCCTTTTAGGAAGCGGCACCGACTCGCCCGCACTCCACAATCCGGATTATGATTTTCCTGATGCTCTGATCCCGATCGGCACATCGGTGTTCATGGCCGCACTCGATGATCTTCTCAGGCTACCAACACCCTGAGACACCGAAAAACTGGTACCCGCGGCCGGACTCGAACCGGCACGGCCTCTCGGCCTAGGGATTTTAAGTCCCCTGTGTCTACCATTCCACCACGCGGGCACTCGCAATCCTGAACCGTATGGTTCGGGCGCGAAGATACCGCCTTTGTCACACGTGTAAAGTCCTGCGTTATGAAAGATTTAACCTTCCTTCACGTTACTCAAATTTGACGCCGAATCGCATCACGTAACGTCCGCTAATGGCGTCTCTTTGACCGCTTCCATAGCCACATAAGTCGAGGTGCTCGACACATGTGGCAGGGCTGAAATCTTTTCCCCCAATACCACACGATAAGCGGCCATATCCCGCGTGCGCACCTTGAGAAGATAGTCAAAATGCGAGGCGATCATATGCGCCTGTTCAATCTCGGGAACGAGGAGCACTGCCGCGTTGAACGCCCGCAGCGCTGCCTCGCGTGTATCGGTGAGCTTCACTTCGACAAAAGCCACATGGTCCAGCCCAAGGCGGATCGGATTGATCTGCGCCGAATAACCGGTAATTACCCCCTCCATCTCAAGCCGACGCAACCGCGCCTGTGCCGGGGTTTTGGTAAGGCCGATCCGCTTAGCCAGATCGGTCACTGAGATACGCCCTTCCCCTGACAGAACATCAAGAATCGCACGATCAAACCGATCCAGCTTCACCTCGCCACTTTGCACATCAAAACCCCAACATTAGTTTCTTTTCGTCTATATATATAAATCATTTCAGACATTTTGCCTACATATGACCTGCTATCCTATCTGAAACAGATGGAGAGCCCCATGTGCAACCGCGCCCTAATCGACAGCACGACCTATCGAGACGAGAAAAGTCTCGTCGCCGACCTCATTACCGAAGCGGACCTCTCGCCCGATGATCGCCGCAGGATTTCCGACCGCGCCGCCGATCTCGTCACCGCGATCCGCAACACGACACAACCGGGCATGATGGAGGTTTTCCTCGCCGAGTATGGGCTTTCCACGGACGAAGGCATCGCGCTCATGTGCCTCGCCGAGGCGCTCTTGCGCGTCCCGGACGCCGAAACTATCGACGCTCTGATCGAAGACAAGATTGCGCCGTCGGATTGGGGGCGGCATCTGGGCCAATCGACCTCTTCGCTGGTCAATGCCTCGACATGGGCCCTGATGCTGACCGGCAAGGTACTGGAAGACAAGGAACCGGGCATCGTCGGGACGCTGCGCGGTGCGGTGAAACGTCTGGGCGAGCCTGTCATCCGCACCGCCGTGGGCCGCGCGATGAAGGAAATGGGTCGCCAGTTCGTCCTTGGCGAAAGCATCACCAGCGCCACGAAACGCGCATCGGGGATGGAGGCCAAGGGCTATACCTATTCCTATGACATGCTCGGCGAAGCGGCAAAGACTGATGCCGACGCCATGCGCTATCACCTCGCCTATTCCCGCGCCATTACCGCCATCGCCGCCGCTTGCACCCATGATGACATCCGCAACAATCCCGGCATATCGGTCAAACTCTCGGCGTTGCACCCCCGCTATGAGGTCGCCCAGCGCGCCCGCGTCATGGATGAACTCGTCCCGCGCCTGCGCTCCCTCGCGCTTTTGGCGAAATCTGCCAATATGGGCCTCAATATCGACGCCGAAGAAGCTGACCGCCTGTCCCTCTCCATCGACGTGATCGAAACCGTGCTCTCGGAACCGGCGCTGGTCGGATGGGACGGGTTTGGCGTCGTCGTGCAGGCCTATGGCAAACGCGCCGGGGTCACGCTCGATTACCTGCACGCCCTCGCCACGCGCCTTGATCGCAAGATCATGGTCCGCCTCGTCAAGGGGGCTTATTGGGACACCGAGATCAAGGCCGCACAGGTGCTTGGCATCGACGGGTTCCCGGTCTTCACCTCGAAACCGGCCACAGACATTTCCTACATCGCCAATGCCCGAAAACTCCTGTCGATGACGGATCGCATCTACCCGCAATTCGCCACCCACAACGCCCACACTGTCGCCGCCATCCTTGAGATGGCCGACGACATGGACAGCTTTGAGTTCCAACGCCTGCACGGCATGGGCGAGGCCCTGCACGGGATCGTACTTGACGCCGACAAGACACGCTGCCGCATCTATGCCCCCGTGGGCGCGCATCGCGATCTTCTGGCTTATCTGGTGCGCCGCCTGTTGGAAAACGGTGCCAACTCCTCCTTCGTGAACCAAATCGTCGATGAGGATGTGCCGCCCGAAGTCGTCGCGCGCGATCCGTTTAAGGCCTACGCAGACGCCCACCCCGCCCTGCCCACCGGGCCGAAATTGTTCGCGCCTGAGCGGGTGAACTCCAAAGGTTTTGACCTGCGCGACGCCCCCACCATTGAGGCACTGGACGCCGCCCGCGCACCCTACCGCACAGCGGAGTGGCACGCCGCACCCCTGCTGGCCGTCGATCCTGCCCCGAATACCCCAGAGCCGGTTCTCAACCCGGCCCAACCTGGCGACACTCCCGGCACCGTCGCCACCGCGAGCCCAGCCGATGTCGACGCCGCGCTTGAGGCCGCGCGCCCATGGCAGGCCAGCGCAAAGGACCGCCGTGCCATCCTCAACAAGGCGGCAGATCTCTATGAGGCGCATTTCGGCCTGTTCTTTGCCCTTTTGGCACGCGAAGCGGGCAAGACGCCGTTTGATGCCGTGGCTGAACTACGCGAGGCGGTGGATTTCCTGCGCTACTACGCCGCCAATGCGCCAGACGAAGCCCCCGTGGGCACCTTCACCTGCATCTCGCCATGGAACTTCCCCTTGGCGATCTTCTCTGGACAAATCTCCGCCGCACTGGCCGCGGGTAACGCCGTCCTCGCCAAGCCCGCCGAGCAAACGCCGCTCATCGCCCATGAGGCGGTGAAACTCCTGCATGAGGCAGGCGTGCCCCGCTCTGCCCTGCAACTGCTGCCCGGCGCAGGCGATGTGGGCGCAGCGCTGACCTCCGATCCGCGCGTCGGCGGCGTCGCCTTTACCGGCTCAACTGACACTGCCCTGCGGATCCGCCGTGCCATGGCCGAGAATCTCGCCCCCGGCGCGCCGCTCATCGCCGAAACCGGTGGCCTCAACGCCATGATTGTCGATAGCACCGCGCTCCCCGAGCAGGCCGTCACCGCCATCATCGAAAGTGCCTTCCAATCTGCCGGCCAGCGCTGCTCAGCCCTGCGCTGCCTCTATGTGCAGGAGGACATTGCCGAGGAGTTCACCAAGATGCTCATCGGCGCCATGAAGGAACTTTCGGTCGACAATCCCTGGCATCTATCGACGGATAGCGGCCCGGTCATCGACACCGAAGCACAATCCGGCATCGCCGCCCATATCGCACAAGCCGAGGCAGACAGATGCGTCCTGTTCCAGATGCAGGCGCCCCAGACCGGCACCTATATCGCCCCGACCCTGATCCGCGTGACTGGCATCGCCGATCTTGAACGCGAGATTTTCGGCCCGGTCCTGCATCTGGCCACCTTCCGGTCGGATGAACTCGACGCCGTGATCGACGCCATCAACGCGACGGGCTACGGACTGACTTTCGGGTTACAAACACGCATCGACGACCGAGTACAGTATGTCTCTGAGAGCATTCACGCAGGCAATATCTACGTCAACCGCAACCAGATCGGTGCCATTGTCGGCTCACAACCCTTTGGCGGCGAAGGTCTCTCCGGCACCGGCCCCAAGGCGGGCGGCCCACACTACCTCGCCCGGTTTTCCGCTCCGGCGCGGCCCACTACCAACGCTGGCACATGGGACAGCGCCATAACGCCCAATGCTCTGCAATCCGCCATTAATAGCGCCCCTTCCAGCGGTCATGCCGAAACCCTGACCCTCCCCGGCCCGACCGGAGAATCCAACCGCCTGACCACCTCCCCACGTGCGCCGCTCCTCTGCCTCGGCCCCGGCCCGGAGACCGCGGCGGAACAGGCACGTGTCGTCACAGCTCTTGGCGGAATCGCCGCCATGGCCACCGGCACCATCCTCGCCGAAACCCTCGCCACGCTGACCAGTTTTTCCGGCGTCCTGTGGTGGGGGGATGAAGACACGGCACACAGCTACGAGATGGCGCTCGCCACACGCTCCGGGCCGATCCTACCGCTTCTGACCGCCCTCCCGGATGCTGCACGTGTCCTTGGCGAACGCCATGTCTGTGTCGATACCACGGCGGCGGGCGGCAATGCGGCGCTTCTGGGCGGGGCGGCTTGACGCTCCGGACAATTCCGCCAAAGTGAGCGCATGTTTCCAATCCGCGACCATAACCCGTCCGGGCGTACGCCCTATGTCGTCTATCTCCTGATGGCGCTCAATATCGGCACGTTCCTGCTCTACTGGCCGATCATGGACGAGCCTTACCGCATCGCCGCCTTCTTTCGCGACTGGGCCCTGATCCCCGCCGAGGTAAGCTCGGGCAGCCAACCGCTTGGCCTTGTCACCTCCATGTTTCTACATGGCGGCATCCTGCATCTGGCGGGCAATATGCTCTTTCTGTGGATCTTCGGCGACAACATGGAAGACGAGATGGGCCATGTGGGCTTTCTCCTCTTCTACCTGCTGAGCGGCCTCGCCGCCGGTCTGGCACAGGTGATCTCTGATCCCGGATCACAAATCCCCACCGTCGGTGCCTCAGGGGCCATTGCCGGAGTGATGGGAGGCTACCTGCTCCTTTTCCCAAAGGCGCGGGTGGATGTGCTGCTTATTATCGTGATCTTCTTCAAGGTCTTCCCAGTCCCTGCTTGGGTCATGCTCGGGGTTTGGTTCGCCCTTCAAGTCGTCAATGGCGCCCTTGTTGGCGCGGCCTCAAGCGGCGTCGCCCATTGGGCCCATGCGGGCGGCTTCGTGGCTGGCGTATTGCTAACCCTGCCGCTCTGGCGGCGTCGCGGCGGCCCCGCCTTCTGGCAAAAGACCCATGGCAAGCCGCCCCACCCCGACGCGCTCTATTCGCGTAGCACCGTTCCATCCGTGAGGAGACGCCGATGAGCCATAAACTGACCTGCCATTGTGGCGCTGTTGAACTCAGCGTCGATCTCTCGGACGGCCTCAACACTGCGCGGCGCTGCGATTGTTCCTTCTGCCGCCGCCGCGGCGCCGCCGCCGTCAGTGTGCCTCTCGATGGGTTGCGCATCCTCAAGGGCGAGGACAACCTGACCCTCTACAAATGGGGCACCGGCACTGCAAAACACTATTTCTGCAAGATCTGTGGCATCTACACCCATCACCGCCGCCGCTCAAACCCGAATGAATACGGCGTCAATCTCGGTGCACTTGAAGGCGTGAATCCGCGCGATCTGGGCGAGATTCTTTGGGTCGACGGCATAAATCATCCCTCCGACCGCACATAAAAAAGCGCCACGCGGGCGCCTCTTCTTCTTGCTTTAAATATCCCGGGGTGAATGGCCGCCTCGGCGGCCAGAGGGGCAGCGCCCCTTACCCCTTGCGGATCGTCTTGGCGAACTGGTCAAAGATCGGCTCGTTGGCACAGATCACTTCACCATCTTCAACGATGTTCTTGCCCGGCGTCAGCGGCTCAACAAGGCCACCCGCTTCTTTGACAAGGATCACCCCAGCCGCCAAATCCCAGGCATTCAACCGACGCTCCCAAAAGCCTTCGTAACGCCCCGCTGCCACATAGGCGAGATCAAGCGCCGCAGAGCCCCAGCGCCGCACGCCCGCCGTCGCAGGCAAAAGCCGCGCCAGATCCTGAAGCGTTTCCGGAAGGTCCGCACGCCCACCAAACGGAAGACCCGTGGCAAAAATCGACTCGATCATCCGTGACCGGCCAGATACGCGCAGACGCTGGCTATCGTTGAGCCACGCACCCTCGCCCTTTTCAGCGTAAAACATCTCTTCCTTGGCAGCGTCAAAAATGACGCCCGCCACGATCTCGCCTTTGTGCTCAAGCGCGATGGAGATCGCCCAATGCGGCAAACCGTGCAGAAAGTTCGTCGTTCCGTCGAGCGGATCAACAATCCAGCGCCGGGTCGGATCCTTACCGTCCTCGCCGCCGCCTTCTTCTGCGAGCCAGCCATAGTTGGGACGCGCTTCCATGAGCGTCTCTTTGAGGATTTCCTCGGCGCGCAGATCGGCGCGGCTGACGAAATCGCCCGCCCCCTTCATCGACACCTGCAGGTTCTCGACTTCGCGGAAGTCCTTGACCAGCGAACGGCCCGCCTTACGGGCGGCCTTCATCATGATGTTGAGATTTGCGCTGCCTGGCATGGCACGGCTCCTTTTGGGGTTCAGGCCGCGCGTATACGCCGCCAAACACCATTTGCCAAGGGAGAAGCCCGCCGCCACGTCACAATCTGTGCAGGCTTGTCAAACCCGGCCTGCCCCCGCACCTTCCCCCGCAAACAGGAGGAGACACACCATGACCAACCAGATGCAGCGTATCGTTCTTGCCAGCCGCCCCGACGGCACCCCGACACCGGACAATTTCCGCCTTGAGGCCGCCGAGATGCCCACACCCGGTCCGGGCGAGGTGCTGGTCAAAGTGCTCTACCTGTCGCTTGACCCTTACATGCGTGGCCGCATGGATGATGCGAAATCCTACGCCGCGCCGGTGCCCATCGGCGGCACGATGGAAGGCGGTGCCGTGGGCGAGGTCATCACCTCCAACAGCGACCGGTTCCAACCCGGCGATACTGTTTTTGGCATGTTCGGCTGGGCCAGCCACGGCATTCAGCCTGCCAATCAGCTGCGTAAACTTGACCCGGCCCAAGGCCCCGTCACCGCCGCACTCGGCGTCCTTGGCATGCCTGGCTTTACCGGCTGGTTCGGTCTCATGGAACATGGCCGCCCGAAAGCGGGAGAAACCCTCGTCGTCGCGGCCGCAACCGGCCCCGTCGGCTCCATGGTTGGCCAGATCGCCCGCCTGCACGGGTTGCGCGTTGTCGGCATTGCGGGTGGCGCCGAGAAATGCGCCATGGCCAAAGAGGTCTATGGCTTTGACGACTGCCTTGACCACCGCGCCTTTGAAAGCGCCTCGGACCTGCGCAAGGCCCTGAAAGTCGCCTGCCCCGATGGCATCGACATCTATTTCGAAAATGTTGGCGGCAAAGTGCTCGAAGCCGTCCTACCCCTGATGAACCCACATGGACGTATCCCGATCTGCGGCATGATCGCGTGGTATGACGCGGGCGGCCTTGGCGCAGGTGCAGCAAGCGAGAGCCTAACCGGAGCCCGCCTCTGGCGCACGATTTTGGTCAACTTCCTATCGGTCAACGGCTTCATCATTTCGAACCATTTTGACCGCTACCCGGAGTTCCTCAAGGAGGTCGCCCCACGCGTGGCCAAGGGCGAGGTTGCCTTCGTCGAAGATGTCGCCGAAGGGCTGGAAAACGCTCCTTCCGCCTTCTTGTCGATGCTGAAAGGCGGCAACAAGGGCAAGCAAATCGTCAAGATCACCTAAACCTCCTGAAGCCGCCGCGCCTCTTCGCCTGCAAGGCGGATCAGGTCGCGCATATAGGGCTTTTCAAGATCATCCTCACGCGTCGCCGCAAAAAGCTGACGCGTGAGGCCATTTTCGGTCAGCGGGCGGGTCACGTAATCCGAGGAATATTTCACCTCCCGCACCACCCAATCCGGCAGGACCGATACACCTCGGTTCGACGCCACCAATAGCAGGATCACCGCCGTCAGCTCTGCTTGACGCACCGCTGCTGGCTCAACCTTGGCAGGGCTGAGAAGCTGCGAAAACACATCAAGCCGTGCGCGCTCGACCGGGTAGGTGATAAGCGTCTGATCGCGAAAATCTTCCGCTTCCACATAAGGCTTTGCCGCCAACGGATGGCTCGACGACGCGACAAAGACCGGCGCGTAATCAAAGAGATGCGAAAAAGCGATCCCCGGCAGGTTCTCGGGATCCGACGACACCACAAGGTCCACATCTTCTTTCTGAAGCGCGGGCATCGCATCAAAGGCAAGACCGGGGCGAATATCCACATCCACATCCGGCCAAAGCTTGCGGAACTTTTCCAACACCGGGAACAACCATTCAAAACAGGCATGGCATTCAATTGCGATATGAAGCCGCCCTGAGCTGCCATCACGCAACCCGTTGAATTCCGCCTCAAGCGCCTCAACCTCGGGCAGCACCTTATTGGCGAGCCTCAGAAGCCGCATCCCCGCCGCCGAGAGCTTCATCGGCTTGGACCGGCGCACAAAAAGCTCGACCCCGGTCTGCGCCTCAAGCCCTTTGACTTGGTGACTGAGCGCCGATTGCGTGATGTTGAGAACATCCGCCGCCTTGGCCAACCCGCCTGCTTCGTGGATCGCACGCACCGTCCGAAGGTGGCGTAGCTCAAGATGCATCTTCATGTCACACTCATGTTGTTCTTGAGGATTATGCAGTTGCCACCATGTTTCACACATGCGACATGAGTGCAACCGCAAGATAGGATCGAAAAACATGACCGCGCCTAACATTTCTCTGGAATTTTTCCCGCCCCAGAACCTCGAAGCGTCGTTCCGCCTCTGGGACACGGTCCAGACCCTCGCGCCGCTCGATCCGCGTTTCGTCTCTGTCACCTATGGCGCCGGAGGAACGACGCGCGATCTGACCCGCGACGCCGTGGCCACACTGCACAAATCGAGCGGCCTCAACGTCGCCGCACATCTCACCTGCGTCAACGCCACCCGCGAAGAGACCCTGCGCATCGCCAATGATTTCGCCGAGGCCGGTGTCTCCGAGATCGTCGCTCTGCGCGGTGACCCGCCCAAAGGCAGCGCTGGGTTCGAAGCCCACCCCGACGGTTTCGCCAATTCGGTCGAGCTCATCGAGGCGCTGGCCGAGACCGGAGAATTCACGATCCGTGTTGGCGCCTACCCCGACAAACACCCCGAAGCCGCGGATGCGCAAGCCGATATCGACTGGCTCAAGCGCAAGGTCGACGCCGGTGCCTCCGAGGCCCTGACCCAGTTCTTCTTTGAGGCCGAAACCTTCCTGCGTTTCCGCGATGCCTGTGCCAAGGCCGGGATCGACGCACCGATCATCCCCGGCATCCTGCCAATTGAAAACTGGAAAGGCGCACGTAACTTTGCTCGCCGCTGTGGCACCGAGATTCCCGCTTGGCTCGACGACGCCTTTTCCAAGGCCGAACGCGATGGGCGCACTGACCTCCTTGCCACCGCGATCTGCACCGAACTTTGCTCGGACCTGATCGACGAGGGCGTCGACTCGCTGCATTTCTATACGCTGAACCGGCCGGAACTGACCCGCGATGTCTGCCACGCGCTTGGCGTGACGCCGCGCGTCGCGCTTGAGAACGTCGCGTAACGACCCGCCTGCCGGGCTGGACGCACCTACCGATTTACGGCCTTCTGAGGACATCACTCAGGAGGCCGTTTTCATGTCCGAAATGCTGATCGCACAATCTGTCGAGGACCTGCCGGATCTCGACTATGTCCTGTCCCGCTCCGGGCTCGAACTCATGCAAGATATCGTCGCCGGGAAGGTCCCCGGTCCGCCCATCGGCGCCACGCTCGGCTTTCGCCCGATCCTTGCCGAGGACGGCAAGATGATCTTCGAAGGCACGCCGGAATTTAATGTTCTGAACCCGCTCGGGACGGTGCATGGCGGCTGGTATGGCACCATTCTTGATAGCTGCATGGCCTGCGCAGTCCAAACCAAACTCAAACCGGGCCAGCTCTATACAACCCTTGAATTCAAGGTGAACATCATCCGCCCGATCCCCATCGGCACCACCGTCCATGCCATCGGCAAGGTGCATCACGCGGGCCGTTCTACAGGCATTGCCGATGGAGAAATCGTCGGTGCCGAGGATGGCAAACTCTACGCCACCGGCTCCACGACCTGCATCGTCATGCAAGGCCCCAAGCGTTGATTTCCCCTCCCCGGTTGTCATCACGCTCGAACTGTCGCAGGTTCGTCTGACCCGCCCCTTGGCGACCATAAGACAAACTCGACGAGAAAAACGCGCCATGATCCTGTGCTGCGGCGAAGCCGTGATCGACATGCTGCCAGACCAGACTGCGGACGGCGCCCCCGCCTATCGCCCCGTCCCCGGCGGCGCAGCCCTTAATAGCGCCATTGCGCTGACCCGCCTCGGTCAGCCCGTGGGCTTCTTCGGTGGGATTTCGACCGATACCTTCGGCCAGACCCTCGCCACTGCCATGCAGGCCGAAGGCATCGACATCACCCACGCACCGCGCTTTGAAGCCCCGACAACCCTCTCCTTCATTCACCCCGGCGCAGGCACCCAAGGCTTTTCCTTCTACGACATTGACAGCGCGACCCGCCAACCCGGCCCCCTTACCCTACCGCCCCTCGACAAGATGAACGCCCTCCTTTTCGGCGGCATAAGCCTGATCCATCGCCCCGCCGCCGGAGCCTTTGAGGCCCTGATGCAAATGGCCGGACCGGATCGCTTGGTCCTGCTTGATCCCAATATCCGCCCCCACCTCATCGGCGAGACCGAAGAGGACTATCGCAAGCGCCTTGCCCGAATGCTCCCCATGGCCGACATCGTGAAGCTCTCCGACGAAGACCTCGACTGGCTCGGCCCTCTGCCGCCCGAGGAATTGCTCTCTGGCCGTGCAAGCATCGTGCTTCGGACCCATGGCGCAAACGGCGCAACGCTCCATTCCCGACATGGCACACGTCACCTCCCTGCGCCCAAGGCCAATGTGATCGACACTGTCGGCGCGGGCGATACATTCAACGCCGCCTTCCTGACCGCGCTGACCGAAACGAACCATCTCTCGCCCCGCGCCCTTGGCCTCGCCTCACCGGATATCCTTACCCAAGCCGCCGCCTTCGCCATCCGCGCCGCGACGCTCTCTACAACGCGCCCCGGCGCCAATCCTCCCACCCGCGAGGAGCTATCATGCGAGCCCTGATCCAGCGCGTCACCGAAGCCTCCGTGACCGTCAATGATGAAATCACCGGCGAAATCGGCCCCGGCCTCCTTGTCCTCATCTGCGCCATGCAAGGCGATAGCGAGGCTGAAGCCGACAAACTCGCCGCCAAGATCGCCAAACTACGCATCTTTGAGGATGAGGCGGGCAAGATGAACCGCTCCGTCCGCGACATCGAAGGCGCGGTCCTTGTCGTGTCCCAATTCACCCTCGCCGCGGATACACGTAGCGGCAACCGCCCCGGCTTTTCCAACGCCGCGCCCCCTGCTGAGGGGGAACGCCTCTACACCTATTTCTCCGACCGCCTAGCCCGAGTTGAAAACCTGCCAACAGAACGCGGCCGCTTTGGCGCGGATATGAAGGTCCGCCTGCTCAACGACGGGCCAGTCACGATCTGGATGGAGGTCTGATCCGGCTCAGGACTTCTTGACGAACTTCGTCAGGATCACGATCCGCTGCCCCTCGACACGGCCCTCGATATGCTCGGCATTGTCCGGCACAAGGGAAATATTACGCACCGCCGTACCGCGCTTGGCGGTAAAGCCCGCCCCCTTGACTGGTAGATCTTTGATAAGCACAACAGCATCGCCCCCGGCCAGAACCGCGCCATTGCTATCGCGATGCACAAGCGCGTCGGGATCGGCTAACCCAGCCTCGGCCCAATCTTTCACCTCCTCTTCGAGATAGGCAATATCAAGCAAATCCCGCGCCCAAGGTGCCTCGGTCAACCCGTTGAGCAACCGCCACGCCACAACCTGCACAGCCGGCTCCGTGCTCCAAATCGCCTCGTGCAGGCACTGCCAATGCGGCGCGTCCTCAGGGCCATTTTCAATCCCTTGCAAACAGGTCTCGCAAAGCGCGATTTCACTGGACTTCGGCGCCACCGTATAGGCGGTGATCGCACCCTCGGCGCCACAGATTGCACAGATGCCGGACATTGAATTTCCTTTCGCTAATTGCCTCGCTTATGGCCCTCTGTCTGCGCCACGTCCAGCCCCCGCCCTTGCGCTGTTTCGACTGGCCTTCCACCTGCGCTTGCGACAATCTGTGCCAAATCGTGGAGGAGCAGAGATTTGGACCCGAAAGCGCGCAAAACTGTTGAAGATATCTGGTGGCATGGGGTGCGTGCCGTACAGGGACGCGCCTCGGTCGCCACATCCTTGCGTGCCAATCAGGTCGCCCGCCCCGATCGTATCGTCGCCATAGGCAAGGCCGCCGCCGCCATGGTCGAAGGGGCCCACGACGTGTTCGGCGTGGACATCCCGGCCCTCGTGATAACGAAATACGGCCACGCAGGCCCGCTGCCGCCCTCCTGCGAGGTGATCCAGGCGGCCCATCCTGTGCCCGACGAAAATACCCTCGTTGCGGGACACGCCCTGTTTCAATGCGTCCGGCACATGGACCATGGCACGCATCTTCTCGTATTGGTCTCCGGCGGGGCCTCGGCGCTGGCAGAGCTGCCCGAGCCGGGAATCACCTTGGCAGGGCTACAGGCCGAAAACGCCCGGATGCTCTCCGCTGGCCTCGACATCCACGCCATGAATGCACGCCGCAAAGGCCTTTCACAGATCAAAGGCGGCAAACTCCTCGCCGCCTTCAAAGGCGAACTGGTGACCACCTGCGCCATCTCCGATGTCGAGGGCGATAGCCTCGCCATCATCGGCTCTGGC
>JAAEZB010000013.1:0-19913 GCA_018223085.1 Paracoccaceae bacterium | reverse complement strand
TGGCCCTTGCGCTGGCACGCGAGATTTCCGGCATGATCGGCCTCACTGTGTTGGTCGCTGGAACCGATGGCACCGACGGCCCAACCAATGCCGCCGGCGGCCTCATCAGCGGCGCGACATGGCGCGAAGACGGTGCCCGCGCCCTCAAGCGTGCCGATGCCGGGCGTTTTCTCGAAGATCACAATGCGCTCTTTACCACCGGCCCCACCGGGACCAATGTTATGGACCTGCTGATTGCCCTGAAAACCTAAACCGAAAGCGTCGCCTGCACCGCGCGTTTCCACCCGGCGTATCGCGCGGTGCGCGCCTCTTCCTCCATCCCCGGCTCAAACCGCCGCTCAACCGCCCAGGTTTCGGCAAACCCCGCCTTGTCCGGGTAAAGACCCACCTGCATCCCCGCCAGCCACGCCGCCCCGACCGCCGTGCTCTCAAGGATACGTGGCCGATCCACCGGCGCTGCGAGGATGTCCGACAGAAACTGCATCGTCCAATCGCTCGCCGTCATACCGCCATCGACACGCAACACTGTCTCGCCCGGCCCGCCCATATCCGCCTGCATCGCCTCGATAAGGTCACGGGTCTGAAACCCCACGCTCTCAAGCGCGGCGCGGGCGAATTCCTTCGGCCCTGAATTGCGCGTAAGACCGAATACCGCCCCGCGACAATCCGGCGCCCAATACGGTGCGCCAAGCCCGGTAAACGCGGGCACCATGATAAGCTCCTGCCCCGGATCGGCCCCTTCCGCCATCTCCTGCGTCAACGCCGCATGCTCAATGATCCCAAGCCCATCACGCAACCATTGCACCACCGCACCGGCAATGAAAATTGCCCCTTCAAGCGCATAGGTCACTTCCCCATCAAGCCGATAAGCGATCGTCGTCAGAAGCCGGTTCTTTGAAGCAACGGCCTCCGACCCTGTGTTCAAAAGCGCGAAACACCCGGTCCCATAAGTCGATTTCATCATGCCCTTTTTGAAACAGGCCTGCCCGATGGTGGCCGCCTGCTGGTCCCCGGCGACACCTCGGATGGGGATGGCCGTGCCGAAGAGGGAGGGGTCTGTTTCGCCATAGTCATCGGCGCAATCGCGCACGTCGGGGAGCATGTGCATCGGCACATCAAGAAGATCGCAAATCTCTGCACTCCATGCGCCCTCGTGGATATCGTAAAGCATGGTGCGCGAAGCGTTGGTAGCGTCAGTTGCGTGTACCTTTCCGCCGGTCAAACGCCAGATGAGATAGCAATCAATCGTGCCGAAAAGGAGCCCGTCGGCCCTTTCGCGTGCGCCCTCGACCTCGTTTAAAATCCAGCGCAGCTTGGTGCCCGAGAAATAGGGATCGAGAAGCAAGCCAGTCTTGGCGGAAATCTCGCCCTCATGCCCCAAGTCTTTCATCTCACGACAAAAATCCGCCGTGCGTCGGTCTTGCCAGACAATCGCCGGATAGACCGCCTGCCCCGTTTCCCGATCCCAAACCACGGTGGTTTCGCGTTGGTTGGTGATGCCGATGGCGGCAATATCGCCCGCCGCAATCCCGGCCTTTTCCATCGCCGCACGGCAGGTGGCGACCACGGTTTCAAAAATCTCCTCCGGGTCATGTTCGACCCAACCCGAGGTCGGAAAATGCTGTGCAAACTCCTGCTGCGCCAGCCCTACAACCCGCATCTTGTCATCGAAAATAATCGCCCGGGAAGAGGTGGTGCCTTGGTCGATGGCAAGCACGAAAGTCATGTCGGTATCCCGTCGGTATTACGTCTGTATTGCGTCGGTGCAGCTTGGCCGATTTCACCGCCCCCGCCAAGCCCTAGGCCGCGAACCACGCCTCAACCGCCGCGCGCTGATCGGTGCTCATATGCAAGCCCAGCTTGGAGCGCCGCCAGAGCGCATCCTCGCCGCTGCGGGCAAATTCCTTGTCCCGCATCCAGCGTAGTTCGGCCTCGGTCAATGTCGCCCCGAAACTCTGCCCAAGGTCCTCTACGCTCTTGGCCGTGCCAAGCACATCCCACGCCTCGGTGCCATAGGCCCGGATCAAACGCGCCGCCCATCCGCCCGCAACAAACGGGTAATCGCCGCAAAGACGTTCGACCAAACCCACCTTGTCGGACACTTCGAAATTCCCGCCCGGAAGCGCAATACCCGCGGTCCAGTCGTCGCCAAGCTGCGGGAAACGCCCGGCCAACTTCGCCAATGCGGCCTCTGCCAGACGGCGATAGGTGGTAATCTTGCCGCCAAACACGTTGAGCAACGGTGCCCCGTCATGATCGAGCGTCAAAACATAATCCCGCGTCGCCGCCGTGGCCGAACTGGCCCCATCATCATAAAGCGGCCGCACCCCGGAATAGGTCCAGACCACATCTTCGGCCCGGATCGGTTTGGCAAAATAGCGATTGGCAAAGGCGATAAGATAATCGCGCTCTTCCTCGGTACAGCGCGGCGAAACGCTGGGGTCTTCATGCGGCGCATCCGTGGTGCCGATGAGGGTAAACTTGCCTTCATAGGGAATGGCAAAAATGATCCGCCCATCCGAACCTTGCAGGAAATAGGCGCGATCATGGTCAAACAGGCGCGGCACAACAATATGGCTCCCGCGCACGAGGGTCACACCCTCGCGGCTCTGGGTATGCACCACATCGCGGATCACATCTCCGACCCAAGGTCCCGCCGCATTGACGAGGGCCCGTGCCATAACGCTCTCTTCGCCCTTCGCGCCGCGCAGGATCACGCGCCAGAGATCGCCCTCGCGCCGTGCCTCAACAACCTCGGTGCCGACCCTGATATCCGCGCCGCGCGCCTCGGCATCGCGCGCGTTGAGCATCACGAGCCGCGCATCATCGACCCAGCAATCGGAATACTCAAACGCCCGCACCATTTCCGGCGCAAGCGGCGCGCCTGCGGGGTCCTTACGAAGATCAAGCGTCCGTGTCCCCGGCAGGATTTTCCGCCCGCCCAGATGGTCATACATGAACAGGCCCGCCCGGATGATCCATCCTGGTCGTTTGCCCCGCAGCCACGGCATAATCAGGCCAAGTAGCGTTGAGATCGGCGTGCCGCCCTCAAACCGCATCTCGGGATGCAGCGGCAGCACAAACCGCATCGGCCAGGAAATATGCGGCATGGCGCGCAAGAGCACTTCGCGTTCGATCAGGCTTTCGCGCACAAGGCGCACCTTGCCATATTCGAGATAACGTAGCCCCCCATGGAAAAGCTTGGTCGATCCCGAAGAGGTCGCCGAGGCCAGATCGCCCTTTTCGGCCAGAAGCACCGAAAGCCCCCGCCCCGCCGCATCGCGTGCGATCCCGGCGCCATTGACACCGCCACCAATCACCAAAAGGTCTACTGTTGTCTCAGGCATTCTATCCCTGCCTTGCCCCGCAACCGCCGGGGTAAATAAACTGCTTACCTTCGATCTAGCCCTGCACCCGCTCCGCGAAAAGGGCCAAACGCAAACCGGGCGGCAGGAGACCCCACCGCCCGGCAAAATTTCATCACCTTGTCATGTTTCAGGCTTCGACATGATCTTTGAGCCATTCCCACGGACGGATGAAATCGCCGAGCACCTTGCCGACCTCTTCGTCGGTCGCCCCATTGCTTTCCAGTTCGGCAATCAGGCCGCGCTTCTTGTCATCAAGAACCGACACAACCCGCGCCGAAACCTCGGCCTTTTCAAGAGCTGCGTTATAAACGCGGGTAATCGCCGCCTTGCGCAGGTCCGGCTTGAAGATTTTTCCGACCGCCGTCTTCGGCAGTTCGTCCATAATCTCGACATGCTTGGGCAGGGCCGCGCGTTCGTGGATATGTATCTTAGCGTGTTTGCGCAGTTCCTCGTCGGTCACGGTCGCCCCTTCGATCAGTTCGACATAGACGCAGGGCACCTCGCCAGCATAGGCGTCCGGCTGCCCGATCGCACCGGCAAAAGACACATCGTGATGCGCGAGCATCGCCTCTTCGATCTCGGCAGGGTCAATATTGTGGCCGCCGCGAATGATGAGATCCTTGGCGCGCCCCGTGATCCAGAGATAGCCATCGGCATCAATCCGGCCAAGATCGCCCGTGCGCAGGAACTTGCCGTGGTGAAACAAGTCCTTGTTCTTGTCAGCTTCGGTATAGGTGTTGCCGTCATAGACACCGGGGTTGTCGACGCAAATCTCGCCAACCTCGTCCACGGCACACTCGACCGGCCCTTCCGGCGTATCCTTGAAGATGCGCACATCCGTATAGGGGAAGGGAAGACCAACCGAGCCGACCTTCTTGTTGCCCGTCGGCGGGTTGCAGGACACAAGGCAGGTCGCCTCGGTCAGGCCGTAGCCCTCCACAATATCAACTCCGCAGGTGCTCTCAAACCGTTTGAAAAGCTCAAGCGGCATCGGGGCCGAACCCGAAAACGCCGTCTTTACCGAGGAAATATCCGCATCCACCGGGCGCTGCATGAGGGCGGCCACGGCGGTCGGCACGGTGATGATAAAGCTGATCTTCCAGCGCTCAATGAGCTTCCAGAAGTTGTCGAACACCCCATCGCCGCGATAGCCCGCAGGTGTCGGAAAGACCACATGTGCGCCCGAGGCAATCGCCGCCTGCACGATCACATGCACGGCGAACACGTGGAAAAGCGGCAGCGGGCACATGATGTTGTCTTCTTCGGTAAAGAGAAGCTCATTCCCGATCCAGCCGTTATAGATCATGCCGGAATAAAGGTGCTGCGCGACCTTGGGCATGCCCGTGGTGCCACCGGTATGGAAATAGGCCCCGACGCGATCGCCTGCCGAATCCTCGAAATCAAGCGACGTGTTCTGTTTCGCCAGTTCCTTGTTGAAGGATTTGACGTCGGCGTGGTGATTGCCCGGATTCTTCGGGCGCACCAGCGGCACAATCCAGCTTTTGGGCGGGGTGAGGTAGCGGTTGAGATCAATCTCAAGAACCGTGTGCACATGCGGCGCGTGGCGCACGGCCTCGGCGACCTTCTGGGCCACATCGGTTTTCGGGAAGGATTTGAGCGTAACAACGACCTTGGCATCGGTTTCGCGCAGGATCGCGCCGATCTGTTCCGGCTCAAGAAGCGGGTTGATCGGATTGGCGATGCCCGCAATCATCCCACCCAAAAGCGTGATGAGCGTCTCGTTACTATTCGGCAAGACATAGGCGACGGTATCTTTCTCGCCGATACCGAGGTCGCGGAACAGGTTCGCCGCCTGCACCGCTTTGGTGTGCAGCTCGGACCATGTCAGGGTTTCGGCCTTGTCATCCGCCCCCGACAGGAGCTGATAGCTGACCGCCGGACGATCCGGGAAGCGTTCCTTGGTATGCGTCAGAAACTTATAGATCGTGCTCGGCAGCTCTCGCGCCTCCCACGGCATCTGCCCTTCGATCTGTTTCAGGTCTTCACGCGTTGAAAATGTCATGTCGCCGGTCTCCTCCCCGTCGTCCGCCCGGTTCCCATGTCCGGACGCTGTCACAAGATGCGACCTAATTCTCCAAGTCGCAAGAGCTTGGCCAGAGCCTACCCTAAGTAAACCTGAATCAAAACGTTGCGTCAGACTGACGCAAAAGCCCCGCAAAACCGAAAAAGGGCGCCCCGAAAGGCGCCCTTGTCGAAAACCTGTTTTCGTGGCGATCAGCCGTCCTGCGGAATACGCAGAACCTGACCCGGATAAATCTTGTCCGGGTGGCTGAGCATCGGGCGGTTGGCTTCGAAGATCTCATTATAGCGGTTGCCATCGCCAAGCGCCTTTTTCGAGATCGCCCAGAGCGTATCGCCCTTTTCAACCGTGTGGAAAACCGGCTCCGGCCCTGCGGTCTCATCTTCGACCGCGGCCACGCCTTCCACGTTGCCCACTGCGAGAATCACCTTCTCGCGCATTTCCTGACTCACCGCGTCGCCAGTGACCTTAACCGTGTCACCTTCGACCGTGATATCGAGACCCTCGGCATCAAGCCCAAGCTCTTCAACTTCTTTCTTGAGCGCGTCCGCGTCCGGCGCATCGTCGCCACCGACCAAGGATTTACCAGCCCCTTTAAGGAAATTCCAAAGACCCATCTTCATTCTCCCGTTTGACAGATGTCGAGATCATGCCCGAACCCCCGTCCATCGGTAAGGGGGAATTCAGCCGTCAAAAGCCCCGTCAGTGAATTGCAACTTGGCCAGCCGCGCATAGAGCCCGCCCTCGGCCACAAGGTCGTCATGCCGCCCCTGCGCCACGATCCGTCCGGCCTCCATGACAAGGATACGGTCGGCCTTTTTGACCGTCGCAAGGCGGTGCGCAACGATGATCGTCGTGCGCGAACGCGCCATCTCGTCCACGGCCTGCTGCACCGCGCGTTCGCTCTCTGCATCAAGCGCCGAGGTTGCTTCGTCCAAAAGCAACACAGGCGCATCGCGCAGGATCGCACGGGCAATGGCAATGCGCTGCTTCTGTCCGCCCGAAAGCATCACGCCGCGCTCGCCCACATAAGAGTCATAGCCCTCGGGCAATGCTGTGATGAACTCATGCGCCGCCGCTGCGCGCGCGGCCTCCTCAACCTCGGCGTCGCTCGCATCAGGGCGGCCAAAGCGAATATTTTCGCGCGCAGAGGCCGCAAAGATAACCGGGTCTTGCGGCACAAGCGCCATTTCCTTGCGGAAGGTTTCGCGCGCCATATCGGTCAGCGCCACACCATCAAGGCACACCTGCCCTTCATCCGGGTCATAGAATCGCTGCAAAAGCTGAATGATCGTCGATTTACCGGCCCCCGACGGGCCAACGACGGCCACGGTTTCGCCCGGTGCAATATCAAGGGTCACATCGTCAAGCGCCTGCACACCGGGCCGCGCCGGATAGGCAAAACGCACCCCGTCAAACCGGATATGCCCCTCAACAGGACGCGGCAGCGCCTTGGGGGTTTCAGGGTCGTTGACCTGATCCTCGGCATGCAAAAGCTCGATAAGGCGCTCTGTTGCCCCGGCCGCGCGCTGCAACTCGCCCCAAATTTCCGAAAGCGCCCCCACCGCACCGGCCACCATCACCGAATAAATGACGAACTGCACCAGCATCCCGATACTCATGCCGCCCGCCCGCACATCGCGCGCGCCCATCCAAAGAACGCCCACCACGCCCGAGAAGATGAGGAAAATCACGATCATCGTCATCACGGCGCGGGTATTGATCCGCCGCATCGCCGCATCAAGCGAGAGATCCGTGACCTTGGCAAAGGTCTTGCGCGCCGCGCCCTCGCCGGTAAAGGCCTGCACCGTCTGCGCCGAAGAAAGCGCCTCGGAGGCATTGCCCGAGCTTTCCGCGATCCAATCCTGATTTTCCCGGCTGAGCTTGCGCAGACGCCGCCCCAAAACAAGGATCGGCACGATCACCAAGGGCACCAACATAAGCACCATCCCCGTGAGCTTGGCCGAGGTCAAAAGCATCAGCACCAATCCACCAAGGAACAGCAACACATTGCGAAGCGCGATCGACACCGACGAGCCAATCACCGACTGGATCACCGTGGTATCCGTGGTGATCCGGCTCAGGACTTCGCCGGTCATGATCTTTTCGTAAAAAACCGGGCTCATACCAATCATGCGGTCAAACACGGCCTTGCGAATATCGGCCACGACGAGCTCGCCAAGCCGCGTCACAAGCAGGTAACGCAGCGCCGTGCCCAGCGCGAGAAGCGCCGCAAAGCCAATAGCGGCAAGGAAATACTGATCCAGAAGCGCGTCGCTCTCGGTGCCGAAATTATCCACCACCCGGCGCACCGCCATCGGCAGGATAAGCGACACCGTCGCCGTCAGGATCAACGCCAGAACCGCCGCCATCGCCAAGAGCCGATAGGGCACGACAAAGGGTTTCAACCCCGCCAACGCCCCAACCTGGCGCGATTTTGGGCGGTCTTCTTCGCTCGTCTGCGGCGTTGGTCGTTTGGCCATATCGTTTTCCCTGTGCGTGCTGCCAACGGTATTGGCCGAGCGCGCCGGAAGGGTCAAGGCGGCAATAGGATTCGACAGCAAGGAGGAGATTGGAGCGGGTAGCGGGAATCGAACCCGCACCTTAAGCTTGGAAGGCTCTTATGATACCATTTCACCATACCCGCTCATGGGTTCGGCCTATCTAGTTCAGCCGCGAAAGGGGGTCAATAGGCCCCGCGCCGCCGTTGCCTGATTTTCCCATTTCGATCAATCCTGCCCCTTGGCCGCAAGCGCCGCTTCGCGCATCTGGCTAAGCGTTTGGCGCGGCGTAAGCGCCTCGGCGGCCACCGCGAGATCGAGCACCGCGCCGGTTTCCGACGCAAGCGCCCGTGCAAAGGCGGCGTCGAAATCCCCGGTCGTCTCGACCCGCTCGCCATGCATCCCGTAGGCCCGCGCAAGGGCAGCGAAATCCGGGTTCTGCACCGTCGTCCCCGAAACCCGCGCCGGATAATGGCGCTCTTGGTGGGCACGGATCGTGCCATAGACGCCATTGTTGAGGATAAGGATGATCGGGCACGCCCCGGCCTGTACCGCCGTGGCCAACTCCCCACTGGTCATCTGGAAATCGCCGTCCCCCGCGAAACAGACGACCGTACGCTCCGGGTAGGCGACCTTGGCGGCAATCGCCGCTGGCACGCCATAGCCCATCGCCCCCGATTGCGGCGCCAGAAGGCGCGCCTTGGGGCCAAAGGTATAGAACTTGTTCGGCCAAACCGCGAAATTGCCCGCGCCATTGGTGATGATCGCATCCTCGGGTAGGTTTTCACGCAGGGTTTTCGTCACCACGCCCATATCAACCGGAGAGGGCTGTGCGGGGCAATCAATGCTGGCCTCATATTCGGCCCGCGCCTGCGCCCGCCATGCGTCCCAATCGCCCGAAACCGGCGAGAGCGCCGCCGCGAACCCGTCTGGCCCGGCCTGAATGCCAAGCACCGGCTGATACACCTTGCCGATCTCCCGATCCGATCCATGCACATGAATCAAGGCCTGCTGCGGGACCGGCACATCAAGAAGCGTATAGCCATCGGTCGTCATCTCACCAAAGCGCACATTGACCGCAAGGATCACATCCGCCTCTTTGACGATCCGTTTGACATGGGGCGGCATCCCGACCCCCGCCTCGCCCGCATAGACAGGTGAGAAATTGTCGAACTGATCCTGATAGCGGAAGGCTGCCAGAACCGGGATGTTCGAGGCCTCCTCGCCCGCATAGACAGGTGAGAAATTGTCGAACTGATCCTGATAGCGGAAGGCCGCCAGAACCGGGATGTTCGACGCTTCAGCAAAGTCCTGCATCGCCTTGCGCCCCGCCTCGGACCAATTACAGCCCCCCATGAGGATCACAGGCCGCTTTGCCTCCGCAAGCATCGCGCGCGCCTTCTCAACCGCACCCATGGCCGGCACCGGCGCAGCGATTTCCGCAGGCCCAGCCAAGGGGGCCCTATCGGTCAGGCTCGTCAACATATCCTCGGGCAGTGCCACAACCACAGGGCCGGGGCGCCCCGTCGTCGCCGTAGTCCAGGCACGGGCAAGCAATTCCGGCACCCGCTCGACCCGATCAATTTCCACCGCCCATTTCGCCATGGTGCCAAACACGGCGCGGTAATCAATCTCCTGAAACGCCTCGCGGTCGCGCATATCGGTGCCGACCTGCCCGACGAAAATAATCATCGGCGCACTATCCTGCATCGCGGTGTGAATGCCGATCGAGGCATTGGTGACACCGGGGCCACGCGTCACGAAACAGATACCGGGACTTCCGGTAAGCTTGCCCCACGCCGCTGCCATAAAGGCCGCACCGCCCTCATTCCGGCATAGAACGTAATCAAGCTTGCCTTGCGTATCATGCAGCGCATCAAGAACCGCGAGATAGCTTTCCCCCGGAACCCCAAAACCCTTCGTTGCGCCAAGTGCCACGAGGCTCTCGACAAGAAGCTGTCCGCCGTTGCGCATGATCTTTCTCCCCTGATCTCTCACCGCCGCTACCCTGCCCAATGGAACGGGATTTGCAAGAGGTCAACCAACAGGTGACATCGCCTTCGCCCCAAGCGACGCCACGACCTCGCCAAGAACAAGCGCCGCGATCATCTCGGGCCGCTTGTCGCCGCTCCGCCCTGCGCCCATGGGACAGGTCAGACCCTCGACCGTGCCCCCTTGCGCCCGCGCCCAACTTACAAAAGACGCGCGTTTTGTGGCCGATCCGATCATCCCGACATAGGCCGCATCCCCGCGCCCAAGCGCCTCTGCCGCAAGCAGGAAATCCAACGCATGGTCATGGGTCAGGATCACAAAGGCGCTCCCCGCCGGGGCCTCGCGCACAAGCGCCTCTGGCAAGGGCGTCAGAGCCGTCTCAACCTTTGCTTTGCAAAGCGCCAGCTCCGCCGCCCGCCCATCGGCCAAAACCGTCCTGAGCGGCAAATGCTGTGTCAGATCGGCCAGCGCGCGGCCCACATGCCCGGCCCCAAGGATATAAAGATGCGGCCTTACCTCTAGCTCTCGCGCCTCGGCCTCCGCCGCCTCGCGGCGCATCGCCTCGTCCATCCGCTCAAGCGCGATTTCAACCCGCCCGCCACAGCATTGCCCGATCTCGGGACCCAGCGGCACATCCATCTCCGCCACCGCACCATCCCGCGCCAATAAAGCGCGCGCCTCGTCGATGGCCATATATTCCAACTGTCCGCCGCCAATCGTGCCATAGACGGCCTCCGGCGCGACATACATTACGACGCCCTCTTCGCGCGGCGACGATCCCCGCACGCGGGTTATCCGCACTCGGATCACCGCCCCGTGGGCCGCAAGGAATGCCGCGCACCCGTTCATCCCCGCAGCCGCTCCACCGCCATCAGAACACATTCCGGCGTCGCCGGCGCATCAAGACGCGGGCATTCGCGATAGTCACCCACCGACGCGACCGCCATGGACAACGCCTCGAAGACCGAAATCCCAAGCATGAAGGGCGGCTCGCCCACCGCCTTGGACCGCTTGATGGTCCGCTCGGCATTCTCGGACCAATCCGCCAGCCGCACGTTGAATTCTTTCGGCATGTCCGACGCGAGCGGGATCTTATAGGTCGACGGCGCGTGCGTGCGCAGCCGCCCTTCATCGTCCCACCAAAGCTCCTCTGTGGTGAGCCAGCCCATCCCCTGCACAAAGGCCCCCTCGACCTGTCCCTTGTCGAGCACCGGGTTGAGCGAGCGCCCCACATCATGAAGGACATCAACGCGATCCACCTCGTATTCCCCGGTCAGCGTATCAATCGTCACCTCGGCCAGCGCCGCGCCATAGGCGAAATAATAGAACGGCCGCCCCTGCCCGGTCTCACGATCCCAATGGATTTTCGGCGTCTTGTAGAAGCCCGCCGCCGAAAGATGCACCCGCGCCATATAGGCCTGCTTGATGAATTCTGCAAAGGGCAGAACCTCATCGCCGACATGCACCTGATTTTCCGCAAAGCGCACCGCCTCTTCGCCCACGCCCCACGCCTCTGTGGCCCAAGACACCAACCGCGCCTTGATCTGCGCACAGGCATCAAGCGCCGCCATCCCGTTGAGGTCCGACCCGGACGAGGCCGCCGTGGCCGAGGTATTGGGCACTTTCTCGGTCGTGGTCTTGGTGATGCGCACCTTGTCCACATCAACCTGAAAGGCATCCGCCACAACCTGCGCCATCTTGGTATTGAGGCCCTGCCCCATCTCGGTCCCGCCATGATTGAGCATGATCGAGCCATCATTATAGACATGCACCAAAGCGCCCGCCTGATTGAACCAGGTCGCGGTAAAGCTAATCCCGAACTTGACCGGCGTGAGGGCAATCCCCTTGCGCGTCACGCCGCCCTTGGCGTTATGCGCCAATACCGCCGCGCGCCGCGCCTGATAGTCCGCGCTCGCCTCCAACTCCTCGACCACCCGAGGCATGATATTGTCCTCAACCGTCTGGTGATAGGGCGTCACATCCCCATGCACGCCATAGAAATTCGCCTTGCGAATATCGAGCGGGTCCCGGCCAAGCGCATAGGCGATTTCCTCAACCATCCGCTCCGCCGCGATGACGCCCTGCGGCCCGCCAAAGCCACGAAATGCCGTATTGGACACGGTGTTGGTCTTCATCGGGCGCGACCGCAGCTCCGCCGCCGGGTAGTAATAGGCATTGTCCGCATGAAACAGCGCCCGATCCGTCACCGGCCCCGACAGGTCCGAAGACCAGCCACAGCGCGCCGCGAACTCGCCATCGACGGCCAGAATACGGCCCGTCTCATCAAACCCAACCTCGTAATCGACAAGGAAATCATGCCGCTTGCCCGTTGCGATCATGTCCTGATCCCGGTCGGGCCGCTTGCCCGTTGCGATCATGTCCTGATCCCGGTCGGGCCTAATCTTGACCGCAGCACCCCATTTCTTGGCCGCCATCGCCGCCACGGCACAGAAAAGGTTCATCTGGCTTTCCTTGCCGCCAAATCCCCCGCCCATGCGCCGCACCTGCACCACGACCGCATTGGACGGCACGCCAAGCACATGCGCCACCATATGCTGCGCCTCGCTCGGGTGCTGGGTCGAGGCCCAGACCTCGACCGTCTCGTCCTCGCCCGGAATGGCAAGCGCGATGTGGCCCTCAAGATACATGTGATCCTGTCCGCCAACCCGCATCTGTCCCTTAATCCGCTTGGGCGCATCCGCCATCGCCGCCGCTGCATCGCCCCGGCGCAGGGTCAAAGGCTCCGTCACATGCGGATAATCCGCCGCCAAGGCCTCGGCCACATCCGTCACATGGGCCTCCGGCGCATAGTCCACCTTGGCCAATTCCGCCGCGCGCCGCGCTGCATCGCGCGTCTCGGCCACCACGGCAAACAAGGCCTGACCATGGAATTCCACCCGATCTTCGGCCAGAAGAGGCTCATCATGACGCCCTGTCGGGCTTACATCATTGACGCCCGGCACGTCCTTTGCCGTCAGCACGCCGATAACCCCCGGTGCGGCCTCAACAGCCGAAAGGTCCATCGACACAATCCGCCCCGCCGCGATCTGCGCGAGGCCAAGATAGGCATGAAGCGCCCCTTCTGGGAGCGCGATGTCATCCGTGTAATCGGCCCGGCCCATCACCTGTTTGATCGCCGAGTCATGCCGCAGGTCTTGCCCGGCTGCGCCCTTCACGCCGCTCATGCCGCAACCTCCCCATCTGCGCCCTGTTCGATCCAGAACCGCCGCAACAGGTTTTGCGCCACGCGCATCCGATACTCAGCGCTTGCCCGCATATCGGTCAGCGGGGCAAAATCCTCGGCCACGGCCTCTGCCGCCGCCTCGAACGCCGCCGCGCCAAAGGGCGCGCCGATCAATATGGCCTCTGCCGCCGCGGCCCGTTTCGGCACCGCCGCCATGCCACCATAGGCGATCCGCGCCGCCGTGATCTTGCCGCCCTCGACCGCGACATGAATCCCCGCCGCGACCGTGGAAATATCCTCGTCCCGCCGCTTTGAAACCTTATAGGCCGCATGGAACCCACCCGGTTTCGGCACCGTGATCGCCTCGACGAATTCGCCCGGCGCACGGTCCTGCTTGCCGTAATCGACAAAGAAATCCTCAAGCGCGATCTCACGCCGCGCCGCGCCCTTGCGCAGGGTGATCGTCGCCCCAAGCGCAATCAACACCGGCGGCATGTCCCCGATGGGCGATCCATTGGCGATATTGCCGCCAATCGTGCCCATATTGCGCACCTGCCAGCCCGCGATGCGTTCAAAATAGGGTGCCAGATGCGGCAGCGCCGCGCCCATCGCGCCCTCGGCCTCCGAATAGGTCACGCCGGCGCCGATCCGAATGGCCTCCGCGCCGTCCTCAATCTGTTTCAGCCCTTCCAGATGGCCGACGAAAACCGCCACTGGAAGTGCCCGCAGATGCTTTGTCACCCAAAGCCCCACATCCGTCGCCCCGGCGATCACCCGCGCCTCGGGCTCCGCCTCAAGGCAGGCTGCAAGGTCATCCACGTCGCCGGGCAAAACCGCCCGACTGCCGTCGCGTGCAACCTCGACCCGCGCCCCATCGCGCCACGTCATAAGCTCTGCCGTGACCGTATCGCGCTCCGCCGCAAGGAAATCCTCGCCTGCCGCCTCGATCGACATCGCCGCATCAATGATCGGGCGATACCCCGTACAGCGGCACAGGTTCCCCTGAAGCGCGACCTCGACCTCGCGGCGCGTCGGATGCGGCACCCGCATCCACAGCCCATAAAGCGCCATGACGATCCCCGGCGTGCAAAATCCGCACTGGCTCCCATGGTGATCGACCATCGCCTGCTGCACCGGATGCAGCGCGCCCTCCGGCCCCCGCAGATGCTCGACCGTCACCACGTGACAGCCATCAAGCGAGGCCAAAAACCGGATACAGGCATTGACCGGCTCATAAACCAGCGCATCGCCCACAAGCCGCCCGACAAGCACCGTGCAGGCGCCGCAATCACCCTCGGCACAGCCTTCCTTGCTCCCGGTCAGCCGCTGCTCAAGGCGCAGGAAATCCAAAAGCGTATCGCTTGCCGCGACAGCCTCGCGCATGACTTCGCGCTCATTGAGCCGGAAACGAATATGGGTCCGTAAAGGGGGTCGTGTCATTCATGCCTCGTCGCGCGGGTATCTGGATCAGGTCCGATCCAAGCCTACCCTAAGCGCCCCCGAGACCGGTAGCGATGAATTGGCGAATGAATTTCAGCTTTTCATTGAAAATGCCCCCGCCATTCCCCCGATATCCTCACCGCGCGCCGTGAAATAAGGCAGCGCGAAAACAACGGCTGCGCCTTTGCGCACGTGGCCCCGGCCTAATCGGCAAAACAGAATTGCGCCCGCCCTGCATGTTTGGCCGCGTATAGCGCCTTATCGACCCGGTCAAACAGGACGGCCCCGCCATCCCGGCTCCCCGCTTCACCAATCGCAATCCCGACCGAGGCCGAGATACAAAGCTGTGCCCCCCGCCACGGCACTGGTTCTTCGATGCGCGAAATCAGGCGCCCCGCGATCCGTGCCAACTCGTCACGCCCGCGCACCCCGTCAAGGATCAGCACAAACTCATCCCCGCCAACCCGCGCCACGCAATCGCCGCTCCGGGTTTCCTCAACAAGGATGCGCGCCACCTGTTGCAGCACGTGATCGCCCGCCGGATGGCCATGGCTATCATTCACCGCCTTGAAGTAATCGAGGTCGATCTGCATCACCGCATAAGGCCCGCCGCGCTCGATCAGGCGCGACAACACGTGATCGACCGCACGCCGGTTCTTCAACCCCGTAAGCGTATCGGTAAAGGCCTGTTCCTCGGCGGCGATCTTGGCCCCCTGAAGCCGCTGGTTGAGCTTGCGCGACGCGCCAAGCGCCACCGATTTCGCCTCAATGAGATAGAGCATCTCGATAGCAAGGTCCGTGGCTGCAAAATCCGACCCGCTCAGGCCGAAATCGCGCACACCGTCCATGATCGAAATCCCGAAAGAGAGGTTAATCGCCGCCCCCTCTCCGAACGGGGCAAGGATGCCCTTGAAAGTCGCGCGCGATCCTTCGCGCAAGCGCAGGCTCAGCTTCTGCCCCGCCTCTGCACGCAGGTCCGCGATGGTCTCACATCCTTGTGGGCGCAGCACCTCGAACAGGTCAAGAAACCCCTGCCCAAGCGCCGCCTCTCCTCCAACCAGCTTGGCAAAGGTCGCCCCCATATGGATCACCTCGCCCTCCGGCCCCAGAAGAGCATGCATCGGGCAAAACAGATCCAAAAGCCCGTGGAATTCCGCCTCTTGTTCTTGCCGCATCCCTATCCCGCCTGCGCCCCGAGATCAAAGCTTCGTCCGGCGGCAAAGGCAGTCTCAAACACGGTGATGTCGATCGTCTCGATCGCCTCGCCCGCTTTTGTCACCACGACTCCCCTGTGTTCAAGAAAGGCCAATGCGCCGTAATCATCCGCCAATGTGCGCAACACCCCGATCAAGACATGGCCAAACCCCGCCTGCGCAAAGCGACAGCACAGCCGGTAATGCCCCTCGGCCACATTCACATCACGCAGCTCAAGCACCGGCAGGCCAAGGTCATCCACCGCCAACCGCGCCCTTTCGGGCAATTCATCAAGCGAATGCAGGAACTCTACGAAACTTTCGCCACCAAACCGCAAGAGCCGCCTGAGCGCCTCCACATTGGGGTGCGAGACAAGATAGGTCCCGATGTCCTCAAGCACCGCCTCGCGCGGTACGCCAATATCCGCCGCCACCGCGTCAAGCAGCCGCTCGGTCAGCGAATCTTCGTAATGCAGCATGGATTCGAACTCGCAATCCTCCAGTCGCGCCGCACGACAGATCGCCCGCCATCTCATCGCGCCAAAATTGTCGCTGACAAACCCCTGGATCGCCCTGTTAATCAGACCGTGCATGACATCCCTCAAAATCGTGGGCGCAGTATGCCGGGGCACGCGTTAAAGAAACCTCTATATCTTCAATTTTCAGGATTGATTTCCATATCCCCAATCCAGAGCGATTTGCGGCTGCTCGGGGCGATGCGATAGCTCCCTTCGAGAACGCGTTCCACATCCTCACGTGTCAGATGCAAGGCCATACCGCTCTCGACGTCACGCAGATATGAGCCCAGAACAAGCCGCCCGTCCTCACTGATCCGCAGGCCGAGCGCGTCGTAACGCCCCGCGCGCCCCGGCAAGAAGGCGATGCCGCCGCTCTGCCCGTCTTCGGCGCGCGTATCGAACCGACCCAGCACCACAACACAGCCCGGCACCTCTTCGCGCGCGCAGGCCAGCGCCCAATCCTCAAGCCGGTGATTTGGCAACCCGGCGAGCATCTCTGCGCTGATTTCCTGCCCCTCGGGCAAAACCGTGATCGCCTGCGCAAGCTGCAAGACACGCGCATCGCGTCCCGTATCCGTCGCCCGGCGTTCATAGATATGGCGTTGATCCGTCTCAATCGCGAGGTCGATGGCCCGATGTAGCGCGGCGTGTTCCTCGCCTTCCAAAGCCTGCAACTGCGCAAGGCCCTTTTCCCCGGCCCGGCCCCAGACATGCTTCATTTCCCAGATCGCCAATTCCCCGGCGTCGACCTTGCCCGCAAGGTAGCGCGCGACCTGATTGCGGGTCGAAATCTTCTCGGCATTGATGACAGGCGTCAGCCATGCAAACGCCAGCATCAGCACCAAAAGCGCCATGCCGAGGTTGACCACCCTCACATGCTGCATCCATGCTCCCCTGAGAAGCACCGAAAGCGCATAGGCCAGCCCGTAAAGGATCACCATACCCGCCGCGATGCCCGCCGCGATGCGGTCCGGCGTCCAGCCATACTGCGCCACGCGAAGCCACACCGCATACCCCGCCAACCCGGCAAGAACCGGCAACAAGAGCGCAAGCCCCTCGGTCGCCAGCCGCATAAAGCCAAGCTGCACCGCATGGTCGGCGTCCTTGTCCACCGCCACACTCACCAGAGACACCGCACCCAACGCCACAACAAGAAGCGTCGCCGCCGGGGATAGCTCGCCAAACAACCCGTCAAAAGGCCGGAACGGCAGCGCCGCGACGAAAATCCCAAGCACCACGAGCACCACCGGCACCAAAAGCCGCAACAGGCGCAAAAGCATGAACGGCGAGAGATAGTCGCGCATCTCATGCACCACCCGGATCGCCAGCCCAAGCATCACCCCGGTGAGGACATGCGGCATCGGATCAATGTCGAGCATGTCATCGATTACCGTAATATCCACGATCTCCAGAAGCGCGTTCGACAACAACAGGATGCCCCAGAACACCCCGACAAAAAGCCACGCCGCCGCATAGCGCACCACAACGGCCCAAGATGCATCAAATAGCGCCGGATAGCTGCGCCAATCGCCCTCGGGGCGAAGTGCAACAGTCAGGAACGGCGTGCCGATGAACAAGATCGCGCTCCACGCCACGATCGACAAACCGCTCTGCATGAAGGTCTCAAGCTCGTCGAACCCGTAACTCGCCCAGCCCAGCGCCAGCGCCGCTGGCAGCGCAAGGAGCGTCGCGCCCAGTGCCGCCCGCCCAAGGCGAAGTGGCCCCGCCATCGCCAGAAGCACCGCCGAAAACCCGGCAACGAAAGACGCGAGAATAACAAACCCGTGCGGATTGGTGACCACATCGGCCGCCACGTCGAACAAAAGCCACATGGCCAGCCCAACAAGCCCGCCCACACCGGCCATGACGGCCCGTCCGCTCAATGCGTTATTGGTCGCTGCTGCTGCCATCATCTCTCTCCCCGACTATGTGTATAGTCTAGGAAGGATTGCGCCGGGCGCAATGTAAATCCGTGCCCTGCGTGCCACGACTCGCCGCTACATAGCCGTTAGAAATCGGTCGGTGCCCCGCCCTCTGCCTTGCGGCGTGCCACGAAATCGGCAAGCTCTTCGCGGATTGCCGCGTCCATGGGCGGCGCCTCAAAGGACTCGATGATCTCTTTGAACATGTGATGCGCCCGCTCCGGGGTCCAGACCCCGCCCGCCGCTTCCCAAGCCTCATAGTTGCGCCAATCCGACAGGAAGGGCTGATAAAAGGCGGTGGTATAGCGATCCTGCGTGTGCTGAATACCAAAGAAATGGCCCGCATTGCCCACATCCTTGATCGCATCAAAAGCAATCTCATCCGGCCCCGTGGCACAGATTTCCGGCTCCATGTAACGCTGGATCATCTGCAAGACTTCGCAATCCATGATGAATTTCTCCGGGCTGGCAATAAGCCCCCCTTCGAGCCACCCGGCCGCGTGATAGACCATGTTGGACCCCGACTGCACCGCGCTCCAAAGGCTATTCGAAGTCTCCCACATGGCCTGCCCATCCGGCACATTGGCCGCGCAAACGCCACTGGCACGCATCGGTAGTCCGTAAAACCGCGCCATCTGCCCGGTCATCTGCGTCGCGCGCATATATTCGGGGGTGCCAAAGGCCGGTGCGCCGCTCTTCATATCGACATTCGATGTAAAAGTGCCGATCGCACAGGGCACGCCGGGATTGATATATTGCGCCAAAGCCACCGCACAGAGCCCTTCGGCGAGCGACTGCGCCACAGCGCCCGACATCGTGACCGGCGCCATTGCGCCCGCAAGCGTAAACGGCGTCACAACAAGCCCCTGCCCCCGCCGTGCAAGCCGAATCCAGCCATCCATCATCGGCTCGTCATGCTTGAGCGGCGAGGTGGAGTTGATGTTGGTATACATACGTGGCGTGGCCTCGAACTCCTCGTGGCTCAACCCGCCTGCAATCCGCACCATCTCCATCGCATCCTCGACCCGCTCTTTGCCGAGCGAATAAGTATGCGCAACCTTATCCGTGAGCGTGAGCTTGTCATAAAGCACGTCGAGATGGCGGATTCTGGCGTGAATATCCTGCGGCTCGACCGGATAGCCGCCGGCGAAATGGATACAGTTGAAATACTGCGTCAGCTTGAGAAGATTGGCACATTGCTCGCGCGTGCCCGGCATCTTGCGACCAAGCTCCATGTCCCAATAGTTGGGGGGCGACGACACGTTGCCAAACACCATATGCTTGCCGCCAATGGTGATCTTGCGATCCGGGTTGCGCGGGGTAAGCGTCCATTCCGACGGTGCCTTGGCCACCATCTCCATGACGAAATCGCGCCCCATGCGCACATTATCGCCCTCAACGGTGCAGCCCGCCTCCTTGAGGATGTCACGCGCCTCGGTATTGTAGAACTCGATGCCGATCTCTTCGAGGATGCGCATCGCGCCCTCATGGATCGCCTGCACGCCCTCGTCGTAAAGGGGTTCCGTGGGCCGGTCGATATTGACCGGCACCCGCCAGGGCATCTGCTCGATCACACCCGCGCTTGTGCGCCGCGCCGCGTTTCCGGCCCGGCCTCCACCACGCCGCCGTCGTCCACCCGTGTCGCTCATGGCCATGCTTCCCTTTGATGCTCTGGCATGTAGGAAACATCAGGACGCCGACGTCAAATTTGCCCCCACCGACAAATCACGTCGTTTTTGAACATTGAACCGGCG
>JAAEZB010000118.1:2045-4081 GCA_018223085.1 Paracoccaceae bacterium | reverse complement strand
GCCGACGCGGGCAAGGCAACCTTTGTCTCGCTCCTTGGCCTCGACGGGGCGAAACGCCGCGCCCAAGACCTCGTGACAGACGCCTGCGACGCTCTATCTCCCTATGGGGATGAGGCCGAAACCTTGCGAGAGGCCGCCCGTTTCGTTATTGCGCGCGATAACTAAGACAGAAAGGCATGCGCCATGGCTGCCAGACCCGAGACCCCGCTCCTTGACCGCGTCCATAGCCCCGCGGACCTCAAGCAGTTTACCGATGCCGACCTGACCCGCCTCGCGGGCGAGCTGCGCGCCGAAACGATCTCGGCGGTGTCGGAAACCGGCGGACACCTTGGCGCAGGTCTCGGCGTTGTGGAACTCACCGTCGCGCTTCATGCCATCTTTGACACGCCCAAGGACAAACTGATCTGGGACGTGGGGCATCAATGCTACCCACACAAGATCCTCACCGGGCGCCGTGACCGCATCCGCACCCTGCGCCAAAAGGATGGCCTCTCCGGCTTTACCAAGCGCAGCGAGAACATCCACGATCCCTTCGGCGCGGGCCATAGTTCAACCTCGATTTCCGCCGCCCTCGGTTTTGCCGTGGCGCGTGATCTCGGCGGCACCTGCGAAGGCGGGCTTGGCGATGCCATCGCGGTGATTGGCGACGGCTCGATCTCGGCCGGTATGGCCTATGAGGCGATGAACAACGCGGGCCACCTCGGCAAACGCCTCTTCGTCATCCTGAATGATAACGACATGTCCATCGCGCCCCCCGTCGGCGCCATGTCCAACTACCTGTCGCGCCTCTACGCGGGCGAACCGTTCCAGGAATTGAAATCCGCCGCCAAGGGCGCGGTGTCGCTCCTGCCCGAACCCTTCCGCGAAGGTGCCAAACGCGCCAAGGAAATGCTCAAAGGCATGACCGTCGGCGGAACCCTCTTCGAGGAACTCGGCTTTTCCTATGTCGGCCCCATCGACGGCCACGACATGGACCAACTCCTCCCCGTATTGCGGACCCTACATCAACGCGCCACCGGGCCGGTGATGCTCCACGTCATCACCAAAAAGGGCAAGGGCTATGCCCCCGCCGAAAACGCCCGCGACCGGGGCCACGCCACGGCGAAATTCGATGTCGTCACCGGCAAACAGCACAAAGCGCCCTCTAACGCGCCCTCCTATACCTCGGTCTTTGGCAAGGCCCTCGTCGAAGAGGCCGCCCGCGATAGCCGCATCTGCGCCGTGACCGCCGCCATGCCCGACGGCACCGGCCTCAACCTCTTTGCCGAACGCTACCCAAGCCGCTGTTTCGACGTGGCGATTGCCGAACAACATGGCGTGACCTTCTCCGCCGGCCTTGCTGCGGGCGGGATGAAACCCTTCTGCGCCATGTATTCGACCTTCCTTCAGCGCGGCTACGATCAGGTCGTGCATGATGTCGCCGTCCAACGCCTGCCCGTGCGCTTCGCCATCGACCGCGCCGGCCTTGTCGGCGCCGACGGCGCGACCCACGCCGGAAGCTTTGACATCGCCTTCATGGCCAATCTCCCCGGCATGGTCGTCATGGCCGCCGCAGACGAGGCCGAACTCATGCACATGGTCGCCACCGCCGTCGCCCATGACGAAGGCCCCATCGCCTTCCGTTATCCGCGTGGCGAAGGTGTCGGCGTTGACCTGCCCGAACGCGGCACACCGCTCGAAATCGGCAAAGGCCGCATGATTCAGGAAGGCAAGCGCGTCGCCCTCCTCTCCTTCGGCACCCGCCTTGAAGAGGTCCGCAAAGCCGCCGAGGCGCTCTCGGCCCGCGGCATCACGCCAACCATCGCCGACGCCCGCTTTGCCAAACCGCTCGACGCCGACATGATCCTCAGCCTTGCCTCCGATCACGAGGCGCTGATTACCATCGAAGAGGGCGCTATCGGCGGATTCGGCTCACATGTGGCCCAGCTTCTGGCGGAAAACGGTGTCTTTGATAACGGGCTGAAATACCGCTCCATGGTCCTGCCCGATACGTTCATCGACCACGCCAGCCCCGAAGACATGTACGCCGCCGCCGC
>JAAEZB010000118.1:0-1502 GCA_018223085.1 Paracoccaceae bacterium | reverse complement strand
GTCGGATAAGCAAGGCGCACCCCAAGCTCGTCCTTGATCCGGTCGTTACGCACCCGCTTGCTATCGGCATAGAAACTGCGCGCCATCGGCGTCATCTCGGCCTCTTCAAACGGCACCGCCGGGGGCGGCATAATCCCGAGCAATTCGGCCGCGTGTTCGAGAACAATCTCCGGCGGCTGCGGATCATTATCACAGACGTTATAAATCCGCCCCGGATTGGGCCGCGCAATAGAAGCCTCAAGAACGCGGGCAATATCCTCGACATGGATACGGCTGAAAATCTGGTTTTTCTTGATGATCCGCTGCGCCACACCCCGGCGCAGCTTGGCAAAGGGGCCGCGCCCCGGCCCATAAATCCCCGCAAGCCGAAACACATGCACCGGCAAACCTTCGATCCCGAGCCACTCTTGCTCCGCCCGAACCCGCCGCTGTCCGCGCTCTGTCGCCGCGCCGGTGGGTGTTTCTTCATCGACCCAACCACCATCATGGTCGCCATAAACGCCCGTGGTCGAAAGATACCCGACCCAATCAAGCCGCGCCTCCGTGAGCGCCTTGCGCCCCTCGCGCAAGACCGGATCGCCCTCACCATCCGGCGCAACGGACGTAAGCACATGGCTCACCCCCTCAAGCGCCTCTGCCAGATCGCAGGGCCACAATAGCGGCTCAACCCCATCAGCGCGCAGTGCATCGGCCTTCTCATCCGATCGCGTCGTGCCAATCACGCGCCAGCCCTGCGGCAACAACCGCCGCGCCAATGCCTGCGCCGAATACCCATAGCCAAGACAGAGAAGTGTGTGTGTCATGGGCGCACCCTGCCGCGCCAACCATCCCACCGCAAGACCAAGACTTGCGCCAAACCGCTATCCGCGCTTCACTTCTCCCATGACAGATCATGACAAACCCGGCCTCTCCGAGGCCTACGCCCTCAAGACCCCCGAGGATTCCAAACGCCTCTACGCCGGATGGGCCGAAAGCTACGATAGCGATTTCGCCGCAACCCACGATTACCTCCTGCCAAAGGTCGTTGCCGATCTATACGCCGAACATGGCGGCCCCGCCCCGGTGCTCGACGTAGGCGCAGGAACCGGCCTTTGCGGCGCGGCGCTCTCGGCCCATGGCGTCGGCCCCATCGACGCCACCGACATCTCGCAAGAAATGCTCGACGTGGCCGCATCCAAGGGCCACTACCGCGACCTCTTTATTGGCGACCTGACAGGCACCCTCCCCATCCCCGACAAAACCTATGCCGGCATCGTTAGCTCCGGCACCTTCACAACCGGCCATGTCGGCCCCGAGGCCTTTGACGAACTCCTGCGCATAACGCGCCCCGGCGGCCTTCTGGCGATCTCCATCAACAAGGTGCATTTCGCCTCTGCCGGGTTCGAGGCCAAGCTCGCCGCTCTTGCCGATCAAATCACCGACCTCGCCCTCCCCGAGCGTGCCTTTTACGGGCCAAACACCACCGGCGCTCATAAAAACGATACCGGCTATATCGCCCTTTT
>JAAEZB010000012.1:55140-57840 GCA_018223085.1 Paracoccaceae bacterium | reverse complement strand
GGCGACCGCACCGTGTTGCAGGACATCTCGCTCTCGCTGACCGAACGCCGCATCGGTATCATCGGTGCCAATGGCTCAGGTAAATCCTCCTTTGCGCGTCTGTTAAACGGGCTTGTCCTGCCGACCTCTGGCACGGTCAAAATCGACGGACTCGACACAAGCACCAAGGGCAAAGAGGTCCGCCGCAAAGTCGGCTTCGTGTTTCAGAATCCCGACAATCAGATCGTTTTCCCAACCGTCGCCGAAGACCTCGCCTTCGGGATGAAGAACCTGCGCCTCCCCAAGGATGAAATCGCCCGCAAAACCGATGCCGTCCTTGCCCGCTATGACATGACAGATCTGCGCGACCACCCCGCGCATCTCCTCTCCGGTGGCCAGAAACAGCTCTTGGCGATTTCCGGCGTCCTCGTGATGGAACCTGCCTATCTCGTGCTGGACGAACCCACGACACTCCTTGATCTGCGCAACACCCGCCGCATCGCCTCGGCGCTGGAGGCGCTGGAGCAAACCGTGATCCTCGCCACCCACGATCTCGATCTCCTCTCGGATTTCGACCGCGTTCTGGTCTTTGACGAAACCCGCATCGTTGCCGATGATACCCCCGCCAACGCGATCCCCTTTTATGTGGAGCGCATGGCCTGATGCTCGATCTCTACCGCCCCGGCGCATCCTTCCTGCACCGCCTGCCCCCCGGCCCCAAGGTGCTCGTGATGATGGCCGCAGGCACGCTCCTTTTCCTTTTTGAGAGCTTACCCCTCGCCACTGCTGCGCTTCTCATCACTCTTGCGCTCTACCGCCTCGCGGGCCTCTCCTTCTCCCTCGCGGCGGCACAACTGCGGCCGCTGGCGTTGATCTTCGCAATCTTCTTTGCCTTGCAATACTGGCTCTCGGGCCCGGTCATCGCGGGGTTTGTCGTCATCCGCCTCGCCGCGCTGATCCTTCTGGCAAGCCTCGTCACCCTCACCACCCGCGCCTCCGACATGATCGACATGATCACCCGCGCGCTCTCGATCCTGCGTCCCCTCGGTGTGAACCCGGCCAAGGTCGGCCTCGCCATTTCCCTCGCCCTGCGTTTCATTCCCGTCCTTGGCCAGATCACGACCGAAGTCCGCGAAGCCCAGAAAACCCGCGGCCTCGAACGCTCGGTCATCGCGACCGCCCTGCCTGTCGCCATCCGCACCCTCAAAATGGCCAACGACATTTCCGACGCCATCGACGCACGCGGCTACGATCCCCGCACCTGAGAGGCAAACCGCGCTTGCGATCTACCCCTACGCCGCGTAACACCCCCTCCAATCTTTGCGAACAGGACCACCACTCAAGGAAACATCGTCCATGGACACCAAAAGCATCGTTTACATCGCCCTCTTCGCGGCCCTCACCGCCGCGCTCGGCCTTATCCCCCCAATCAGCTTTGCAGGCATCGCCCTCCCCCCGATCACCGCCCAATCCCTCGGCGTCATGCTCGCGGGTGCCATCGCCGGAACACGGCGCGGCGGCCTTGCCCTGCTGCTCTTTATCGCGCTCGTTGCCATCGGCCTGCCGCTTCTGTCCGGTGGCCGTGGCGGCTTTGGCGTCTTCGCCGGTGCCTCGGGCGGCTTCCTGATCGCTTGGCCGATCTCCGCCGCCGTTATCGGCTGGCTCGTAAGCCAGAGCGGCACCAACCCCCTGCGCCTCGCCATCAGCATCGCCATCGGCGGCATCCTCGTGATGTATGCCATTGGCATCCCGTGGATGTCCGTGGTCGCAGACCTGCCGCTCTCCAAGGCGGTGATGATTATGCTCGCCTATGTGCCCGGCGACATCGTCAAAGTGGTGATCGCCACCATCGTGGCGCGCGGCATCCAGCGCGCCTATCCGGCGCTCTGAGGCCCGCTTGCCTCTCGGCATCGCCCTTGAAACCCACGCCCGTCAGCGCCCCGATGCGCTGGCGGTCTGCCTTGGCGACACAGCCCTCACCTACGCCGCGCTCTTTGAGCAAACCGCCCGCCTCGACGCCGCCCTACGCATCCTGCCACGTCGCGATCACCCGGGCCTGACCCTACCGGCTCAGGCCCGCGTCTTTGCCCTCACCTCCGGCAACCACCCCGCCGCCCTGCCACTGCTGGCCACGGCCTTCTCCACGCCCCACGCCGTGCAACTCCTCGACCCGCAATGGCCCGAGGCCCTGCTAATCGACGCCCTGCGCGCTCACCGTCCCGATGCCCTGTTCTGCCTCACCTCGCAAACTGGCCTGATCGCCGCCGCACGGGCCCTCGCCATCTCCACCTTCCCGGTCGAAACGGCCCTGCCCGACCTCCTCGCAACGCCTCCCGCTGCGCCCACGCCCCGCGCGCCCGAAGAGACCTTCCTCATCGGCTACACTTCCGGCACCACCTCACGGCCCAAACCCTTCGCCCGCTCCCGCCATTCCTGGCGCGCGTCCCTTGACGCGAGCCGCGCCGCTTTTGGCCTCAACGACCAGAGCCACACCCTCGCCCCCGGCCCCCTTGCCCATGGCGTGACGCTCTACGCTCTTGCCGAAACCCTCGACAACGGCGCCACCTTCCATGCCCTGCCCCGTTTCGACGTGCCCTCGGCCCGCGCCTGCCTGAACGGGGCGACACGCCTCGTCACCGTCCCCGCCCTCCTGCAAGCCCTCTGCCGCCCCGCGCCCTTGCCCGCAGTCACCAACATCACAACCGCAGGGGCGAAACTCGA
>JAAEZB010000012.1:53447-54875 GCA_018223085.1 Paracoccaceae bacterium | reverse complement strand
ACCGGCTTTCGCCGCGAAGGGGGCTGGGCCACGGTCGGCGACCTTGGCCGCCTGAACCCCGACGGCTCCCTAACCCTCATGGGCCGCGAAGGCGGCATGATCGTCACCGCCGGCCTCAACGTCTATCCCCAAGAGGTCGAAACCGCCCTCTCGACCCTCCCCGGCCTGACCGGCGCCGTGGTCTTCGGCGCGCCCCACCCAACCCGCGGACAGGACCTCGTCGCCCTCATCACCGGCGAGGCGACCCTCGCCCAAATCCGCGCCCATCTCGCCCCTCACCTGCCGCGCTATAAAATTCCGCGCCGGGCCTATAGACTGGCCGCATACCCCCTTACCAGCAGCGGCAAACCCGACCGCCGCACCCTGCTGAACTGGATCGAACAAGAGGATGCGCGCCTTGTCCCCCTGCCCGCCTGAGCGCCAACCGGTCATCATCGCCGCCCGCCGAAGCCCCATTGGCCGCGCGGGCGGCATGTTCCGCGCCCTCGATATCGAGGCCCTCGCCGCCCCTGTCCTGCGCGCCGCTCTCTCCGATACCCCCTTTGCGGCATCCGAAATCGACGACGTGATCCTCGGCAACGCCGCTGGCCCCGGCGGCAATATCGCCCGCCTTTCGGCCCTGACCGCTTGGGGCGACGTGACCATCCCCGGCCTCACCGTCGATCGCCAATGCGGCGCGGGGCTTGAGGCGGTGATCCTTGCCTGCCGCCTCGTGCAATCGGGCGCGGGCGATCTCTACATTGCAGGCGGGGTTGAGAGCCAAAGCCGCAAACCCCTGCGCGCCCTACCCGGCGCAAACGGCCCGATCCCCTATGAGCGCGCCCGCTTCTCCCCCGATGTCCTCGGCGACCCCGACATGGGCACCGCCGCCGATACGGTCGCCGCGCATTACGACGTATCACGCGCCCGCCAAGACGCCTACGCTCTGCGTTCCCACGCCCGCGCCCTCGCCGCCCAAAAGGCCGGGGCCTTCGCCGGTGAAATCGCGCCCATTGACGGCCATGACACCGATGAATGCCCCCGCGACGGCCTCACCCCCGAACGCCTCGCCCGCCTGCGCCCCGCCTTCTCGCCTGATGGCACCGTCACCGTCGCCAATGCCTGCCCGCTAAACGATGGCGCTTGCGCCCTCGTCGTGACGTCCCGCGCCCGTGCCCGCGCCCAAGGCCTGCCCTATGCGCTCGCCTTCGAGGACGCCGCCGTTGCCGGGGTTGACCCGAACCTCCTTGGCATCGGCCCTGTCGCGTCAACGCGCAAGCTCCTCGCCCGCCGCCCCGACCTCTCGCTTGAGGCCCTGACCCATCTGGAATTCAACGAAGCCTTCGCCGCGCAGGTTTTGGCGAGCCTCGACGCCCTCGACCTGCCTGAAACCCTGCCCAACCCGCAGGGCGGCGCCATCGCCCTCGGCCATCCCTTCGGGGCCTCCGG
>JAAEZB010000012.1:36580-53273 GCA_018223085.1 Paracoccaceae bacterium | reverse complement strand
ACCCCCGCAAAACGCAAAACGGGGCCGCCATTGGCGACCCCGTTTCCGTCATTTCTGCAAAAAGATTTATTCGTCTTCTTCGTCAAGCACCCGCACCGCGCCAAGCGACGCGTTGGCTACATGCGCCGCATAAGCCTTGAGTGCTGTCGACACAGCGCGCGGACGGCCCACGGCCCTCCATGCTTTCTTGTCCGCCTGCGGATGGTTCGCGCGGCGCTCGGCAAGAACCTCATCCGACACCTTCAACTCGATCGACCGGTTGGGCACCGAGATCGTGATCGTGTCGCCATTTTCCACAAGCGCAATAGCCCCCTTCTCCGCCGCTTCCGGCGAGGCGTGACCAATCGAAAGACCCGCCGTGCCACCCGAGAACCGCCCATCCGTGACAAGCGCACAGGTGGTGTCGAGCTTCATCGCCTTGAGATAAGCCGTCGGATAGAGCATCTCCTGCATGCCCGGCCCGCCCTTGGGCCCTTCATAGCGGATCACCACAACAGACCCCGGCTCAACCTTGCCGCCAAGGATGCCTTCAACCGCGTCGTCTTGGCTCTCAAAGACAACCGCTTTGCCCTCAAACTCGTACATCTGTTTGATAACGCCTGCGGTTTTCAGGATGCAGCCCTGCTCGGCAAGGTTGCCGAAAAGCACGCAAAGCCCACCTTCCTGACTATAGGCATGATCGAAATCGCGCACACAGCCACCCTCGATATCAAGATCAAGGTCGGTATACATACGCGACTGGCTAAAGGCCTCGGTGGTGCGCACACCGCCCGGCGCGGCGATAAAGAGGTCACGCGCCTCGTTACCCGCGCTCTCGCGGCGCACGTCCCATTTGTCGATGAATTCGCCGACGGTCTTTTCATGCACCGTGGCGCAATCACGGTGGATTTTGCCCTGCCGGTCCAACTCACCCATGATCCGCGCAATGCCGCCCGCGCGGTGCACGTCTTCCATGTGATACTCAGGCGTCGACGGCGCAACCTTGCAAAGATGCGGGATCACCCGGCTCAATCGGTCCATATCCGCCATGGTGAAGTCGACATTGCCCTCATAGGCAATCGCCAGAAGGTGCAGCACCGTGTTGGTCGACCCGCCCATGGCAATGTCGAGCATCATAGCGTTTTCAAACGCATCAAACGTCGCAATCCCGCGCGGCAACGCGGTCTCGTCACCATCCTTATACCAACGATCACAAAGCTCCACGATCTTGCGCCCGGCCTCTTCAAAGAGCCCCTTACGCTTGGAATGTGTCGCCAAAAGCGAACCGTTCCCCGGCAGGGCAAGACCCAACGCCTCGGCAAGACAGTTCATCGAGTTCGCAGTAAACATCCCCGAGCAGGAGCCACAGGTCGGACAGGCCGAGCGTTCGAGCTTGTCGACTTCCTCGTCGCTGCGATCTTCGTCGGTCGCGCCGACAATGGCCGTCACGAGGTCGGCCTTGTGCTCACCATCCTTGAGGATGACCTTGCCCGCTTCCATCGGCCCGCCCGAAACGAAAATCGCCGGGATGTTGAGCCGCATCGCCGCCATGAGCATCCCCGGCGTGATCTTGTCACAGTTAGAGATACAGACCAGCGCATCGGCGCAATGGGCGTTCGCCATATACTCCACGCTGTCGGCAATAACTTCGCGGCTGGGAAGCGAATAGAGCATCCCGTCATGGCCCATGGCGATCCCGTCATCGACTGCAATGGTGTTCATTTCCTTAGCAACACCGCCCGCCTTTTCGATCTCTGCCGCAACAAGCGACCCCATATTCTTGAGGTGAACATGGCCGGGCACGAACTCGGTAAAAGAGTTGACCACCGCGACAATCGGCTTGCCGAAATCGCCATCTTTCATGCCGGTCGCCCGCCAAAGCGAACGAGCCGCGGCCATGCGACGGCCAAAGGTGGAGGTCTTGGAACGAAGATCTGGCATTGGGCTCTCCTCGGAATCTCGGAATAGGGGCCTCCCCGCGCGCGGGGGTGAGAAGAGGACGTGCCACCGGGCAGGGCAATTTGCAAGGGAGTTTGGAAAGAATGTTGCCAAAACCCACTCCATTTTGCGCCATTGTTGCCCGCACCTATGTTGCACCCAACCGCCCCTGCTCCTAATGTCGCGGCGAATTCGCAAGCGATGGAGCGCGCCATTTCCACGCCCCCCCATATTCCCCGCCGGATATTCCAGACCTGGAAGACGAAACACCCGGCCGAGATGGAACGCCCCATGCGGCGTTGGGTGGCCTCTTGGCCTCAGCGCAATCCCGATTGGCAGGTCAATTTCTGCGATGATGCCGACTGCCTCGCCTTCCTCCGCGAGACCTTCCCCGAGCATCTCGACACCTATCTGTCGCTAAACCCGGTCGAACGTGCCGACCTGTGGCGCTATCTCGTCGTGCTGCATTACGGCGGCCTTTATACCGATGCCGACACCACCTGCCGCACGCCGCTTTCGGACTGGATCGCGCCGGGGGACGAGGCCGTGATCGGCATTGACGGCGATTACCTCGACCGCTTCCCCAACTGGCAGCCCGAAGGCCATCTGCGCTCGGGCGGGGCCTATAACCTGTCGCTGTGGTGGAAGGACAATATCGTCGCCTTCTCCAACTGGACCTTCGCCTTCCGCCCCGGCCATCCGATCCTGGCCGAGACCGTGGCCCGGATCGAAACCAATGTGGCCGATCCCTTCTTTACCCACGATCATCCCGACTGGACCATCAAAAAGACCGGCCCCGGCGTCTTTACCGACGTAATCTATGACTGGCTTCAGGCGCGCGGCCACACCGCCCCTGACCTCGTGCGCCAGCTACGCAAAAAACGCTCGGTCGTGATTGACGGGGTGCGCTTTGTGGATCGCCCCGCCCTGCATCACCGCGAGGTCATGCATTTCGGCATGGGAAGCTGGAAACCGATGTCCGTGATCGTCGTCTGGCGCAGGCTTTCGCGTCACTGGCGCTGACGGCGCGCGAAAACACCCGAGGATTCCCTCCTCGGCTGTGGAAAACGCGCAGAAATCAGGCAGGATTCGAACTTCCCCCGCACCAAAAGCGCCCACTTTAAGGGCGATCGCCCAAAAAAACGCCCACACATTCGGCGCGCGCGCTCAGTTGCCCAGAAAATCACCGCTTAAATTTGCCCGAGTGCCGCGTTGCAGAAATTGTAAGGGCGCCCGAGGGGAACCGCTCGCCAGGATCTTTCGGGAATGTGACGGCCAGACGACTTGGACCTCGAACCGGCCGCCACACCTAACGCAACAACTGTTGCAGGGATCGAGCTAGGCCTTCTTGCGCATCGCGGCAAGAGGCTCTCGGCAAAAAACCCTGCAGGGAGACACGTATGAACCTTCTAAAAAACACCCTCGCTGGCTCGCTCGTCATGGCTGGCCTCGCCACTTCGGCGCTCGCCGCAGACGACACGATCAAGGTCGGCGTCCTGCATTCGCTCTCGGGCACCATGGCCATCTCTGAAACCACGCTGAAAGACACCATGCTGATGCTCATCGACGAGCAGAACGCCAAGGGCGGTGTTCTGGGCAAACAGCTCGAAGCCGTGGTCGTCGATCCCGCCTCGGACTGGCCGCTCTTTGCAGAAAAAGCGCGTGAGCTGCTGACCGTGGAAGACGTCGACGTGATCTTCGGTAGCTGGACCTCCGTGTCGCGTAAATCGGCCCTGCCGGTTCTCGAAGAGCTGAACGGCCTGATGTTCTACCCGGTGCAGTATGAAGGTGAAGAATCCTCCAAGAACGTCTTCTACACCGGTGCCGCCCCCAACCAACAGGCGATCCCTGCAACCGACTATTTCCTTGAGGAACTGGGCGTTGAGAAATTCGCGCTTCTGGGCACTGACTATGTCTACCCCCGCACCACCAACAACATCCTTGAAAGCTACCTCAAGGACAAAGGCATCGCCGCAGAAGACATCTTCGTCAACTATACCCCCTTTGGTCATTCCGACTGGTCCAAGATCGTGGCGGACGTTGTCGCGCTTGGCGCTGACGGCAAAAAAGTCGGCGTGATCTCGACGATTAACGGCGACGCCAACATCGGCTTTTACAAAGAACTCGCCGCTGCGGGCGTCTCTGCGGATGATATCCCCGTTGTTGCCTTCTCGGTAGGTGAAGAAGAACTCTCCGGCCTCGACACCACCAACCTCGTTGGTCACCTCGCCGCATGGAACTACTTCCAGTCGGCCGAAAGCGACCTCAACGATGAATTCATCGCCGCATGGAAAGCCCGCATGGGTGAAGATCGTGTCACCAACGACCCAATGGAAGCACACGTCATTGGCTTCAACATGTATGTGAAAGCCGTCGAAGCAGCTGGCTCGACCGACGTCGACGCGGTCCGCTCGGCAATGTATGGCCTCGAAGTGCCGAACCTGACCGGCGGCACAGCCGTGATGCTGCCCAACCACCACCTGGCCAAGCCGGTCCTCATCGGCGAAATTCAGGCAGACGGTCAGTTCGACATCATCTCCCAGACCGAAGAAGTCCCGGGCGACGCTTGGACCGACTTCCTGCCGGAATCGGCTGTGCTCAAGTCGGATTGGAAAGACCTCGGCTGCGGCATGTATAACACCGCGACCAGCTCCTGCGTCCAAATCCAGTCGAACTACTAATCGACCTTGCGAAGGGGGCTACGGCCCCCTTCCCACCTCCTCGAATACCAAACTCCCCAATAGGTAGGACTCATGCGGGTTATCCTTCTGGCGCTGGCCGCCATCTTGTGTCTTGCGCCCTCTCTTCAGGCCCAGACCGGTCCTGTGCAGGACCTTCTTCAGACGCATCGCGCCCTGATCGAGAAAGGTTCGCGCAAGTCCATCGCGCCCGCCATTGACGCCATCGCCGCAAGTGGCCTGACCGAAGCCCAGACCGTGCTCCAAACTTGGCAGGCCAAGGACATGTGGCAGCGAAAAGAAGACAAGCTCTTCTTCCGCGCCGAAGAAGTCGCCAAGAAAACCTACCGCCTCTATGATTTCGACAGTGGCGAAGCCGTGGGCGATTTCGACAAGGGTGACCTGAAACAGCTCAAGCCCAATAGCGGCGTGCGCGCCATGATCGGTGCCGCCCTCGTCCGCTTCCAACTTTCCGATCCTGACCCTGTCCGCCGCCTTGCCGCGCTCGAAGCGATCCAGCGCGACGCCGAAGCAAGCCACCTCGAACCGCTGCGCGCCTCAATTCCCGATGAACCCGACGCGACCATCAAGGCACGCAAGGAACAGCTCGCCACGCTCCTGACCCTGCGCTTTGGTTCGGATGAACCTACCCGCCTCAAAGCCATCGAAAGCATCGCCACCAATATCTCGCTCGACTCCCGCGCCGCGCTGAACACCTTGCTAACCACCAAGCGGGAAATCTCTGTCGGCCCCGCGCCCGAAGGCACGAATGTTGCCGCGATCATGAAACCCGGCAAGGACTTGGACCAAGACGCCGCCTACGACATGCTCGCTGACAAGGGCCTCGTCCCCCCGCGCCTGTCGCCTGCCGATATCCGCACCACTCTCGCCGCCCATATTGACGGCGGCAAGGTCGCTGGCGTGCCTGTCGCCACGCTGAATACCGATGAGGCCCGCGCCAAGGCCTATGCCGCGCTGGTCGCCCAAGGCATGGCCCAATCGCAACCGACTGACGGCGAAATCGCCGCCGCCCTCGCCGCCCATACGATCTACGACGCCTATGTCGAACCCTCCGCCGCCGTAACCGCCGCCGCCGAAAAGGCCCTCGCCTCGATCAAGACCCGCGTCAGCATGAACCAGATGCTCGACCTTGCGCTCGATGGCATCTCGCTGGCCTCGATCTTCTTTCTCGCCGCCATCGGCCTCGCCATCACCTTCGGCGTCATGGGCGTCATCAACATGGCGCATGGCGAATTCATCATGATGGGTGCCTATACCGGCTATGTCGTGCAGCAGTTGATCCCCAATTATACCGTGTCGATCCTTGTTGCCCTGCCGCTCGCCTTTGCCGTGACCTTTGCCGCCGGTGTCGCTATGGAGCGCCTCGTGATCCGTTGGCTCTACAACCGCCCGCTGGAAACTCTTCTGGCGACCTTCGGCATCTCCATCGCCCTGCAACAGATCGCCAAGAACATCTTCGGCACCCAGGCCCGCCCCCTGACCTCCCCGGGCTGGCTCGATGGCGCATGGGTCATGAATGACGTGGTGTCGATCTCCTATATCCGCATCGCGATCTTCGTCTTGGCGCTGACCTTCCTTGCGCTCTTCCTCTTTATCATGAAACGCACCCGCCTCGGCCTTGAAACCCGCGCCGTGACGCAAAACCCGCGCATGGCCGCCTCCATGGGGATCAACCCCGACCGCGTGAACATGCTGACCTTCGGCCTCGGCTCCGGCATCGCCGGGATCGCCGGTGTCGCCATCGGCCTCTTTGCCAAGGTGACCTCGGAACTCGGCTCCGATTATATCGTCCAGAGCTTCATGACCGTGGTTGTCGGCGGTGTCGGCAATATCTGGGGCACGCTCGCGGGCGCGGCGATGATCGGTTTCCTGCAAAAGGGCATCGAGTGGATGAACCCCTCGAACACGCTCGCAGCCCAGACCTACATGATTATCTTCATCATCATCTTCATCCAGTTCCGCCCCCGAGGCATCATCGCCCTCAAGGGCCGCGCCGCAGGAGACTGATCCCATGCCGCTCTGTTTCTCCGCCCTGTTCTTTGCCCCCAAACCGGTTTCCCCCAAAGAAACCGCCCCCCGCCCGGAGGCCAAATCATGACCCGGCAACCCCTCTTCGCGAAGAACCCTTCGCTTCTCATATTCCTTGCCTGCCTCGCACTATTCACGCTCCTCGTAACCGTGTTCTCTGAGGCCATGGGCACCGGCCTGATCTCGACGAGCTTTGTCAAAACCCTCGGCAAAACCCTCTGCCTCTGCCTCATCGCCATCGCGATGGACCTCGTCTGGGGCTATGCGGGCATCCTGTCGCTCGGCCATTTCGCCTTCTTCGGCCTTGGCGGCTATATGATTGGCATGTGGCTCATGTATGCGCGCACCCGCGACATCGTGGTCACCTCCATGGCCAACGCCGAAATCCCCCCAACCAATGCCGAAGTCATCGACGGCATCGGCAATCAAATCTTCGGCGTCGTCGGAAGCTCCGATTTCCCCCTCGTCTGGGCCTTCGCCCATAGCCTGACGCTGCAACTGATCCTCGTGGTGGCCGTCCCCGGCATCCTTGCGCTGATCTTCGGCTGGCTCGCCTTCCGCTCCCGCGTAACCGGCGTCTATCTCTCGATCCTGACGCAGGCCATGACCCTCGCCCTCGCCCTCTACCTGTTCCAAAACGATAGCGGGCTGCGCGGCAACAATGGTCTCTCGGGCCTGCAAAACCTCCCCGGTGCCGACCACATCCCACAGGCGACCATCTCGCTCTGGTTCCTCTGGGCCTCGGCGCTGGCGCTGGCGCTTGGCTACGGCTTTGCCACATGGGTGGTCTCGGGCAAGTTCGGCTCGGTCCTGCGCGGCATCCGCGATGACGAGGCCCGCGTGCGCTTCCTTGGCTACTCGGTCGAAGGCTACAAGCTCTTTATCTTCACCGTCACCGCCATCATCGCCGCCATCGCCGGCGCGCTCTATTACCCGCAGGCCGGTATCATCAACCCCGCCGAAATCGCCCCCATCGCCTCGATCTACCTCGCGGTCTGGGTCGCCATCGGCGGGCGTGGCCGCCTCTACGGCGCGGTGATCGGCGCGGCCCTTGTCTCCCTCGTCTCGACATGGTTCACCGGCGGTCAGGTCCCCTCGATCCCGCTCGGCTTTTACACCATCGATTGGGTCGACTGGTGGCAGGTCGTCCTCGGCCTCTCCTTCGTCCTCATCACCCTCTTTGCCCCCAAAGGCATCGGCGGCCTGTTTGATCTCTTCACCGGCCGCACCCCGCCCAACCGCCACGGCAAAGACCTCGGCCCCGATAGCGGCGCGCTTCAGGAACAGGAGGCCGACGCATGAAGACCCTTCTCGAAGTCTCCGGCGTCTCCGTCTCCTTTGACGGGTTCAAGGCAATCAACAACCTCTCCTTCCAGATCGGCAAAGCCGAGATGCGCGCCATCATCGGCCCCAACGGGGCGGGCAAGACCACCTTCATGGACATCATCACCGGCAAGACCCGCGCCGACGAAGGCCGCGTGCTCTGGGGCGACAAATCCGTCTCGCTCCTGAAGATGAGCGAAGCCCAGATCGCCCGCGCCGGGGTTGGCCGCAAATTTCAACGCCCAACGGTGTTCGAAGACCAAAGCGTCTTTGCCAACCTCGCAATGGCGCTCAAGAAAGACCGCAGCCCCTTCTCGGTGCTGTTCTACCGGGGCAATACCGCCGATACCGAAAAGGTCGAGGCGCTGGCCGCCGAAATTGGCCTCACCGATCAACTTTCGCGCAAATCCGGCGAACTTTCCCATGGTCAAAAACAATGGCTCGAAATCGGCATGTTGCTGGCGCAAGACCCGCAGCTCCTCCTCGTGGATGAACCCGCCGCCGGGATGACGCCCGAAGAACGCGAACACACAACCTCGATCCTCGTCGAGGCCGCCAAGACGCGCGCCGTGGTCGTCGTCGAACATGACATGGAATTCGTGCGCCGCCTCAACTGCAAGGTCACGGTGCTGCACGAAGGTTCGGTCCTCGCCGAAGGCAGCCTCGACCATGTGACAAGCAATCAGGACGTCATCGACGTCTATCTGGGACGCTAAGCCATGCTCAAACTCGACAATCTCACGCTCCATTATGGCAGTTCGCAAATCCTCTATGACATCTCAATGCAGGCCGATCTCGGCAAAATCACTTGCGTCATGGGGACCAACGGTGTCGGCAAGACGTCTCTCCTCAAGGCGATCTCCGGCACCCATATGAGGAGCGGCGGAGAGGTCAGTTTCAACGACGAAACCATCGGCAAACTGCCCGCCCACGCCATGGCCCGGCGCGGCGTCGGCTATGTGCCGCAAGGGCGCGATATCTTCCCCTTGCTGACCGTGCGTGAGAACCTTGAAACCGGTTATGCCTGCCTGCCCGCATCCGAACATTTCATCCCTGATGAGATTTTTGAGCTGTTCCCGATCCTCAAGGACTTCCTGCATCGGCGGGGCGGTGATCTTTCGGGCGGCCAACAACAACAACTCGCCATCGCCCGTGCCCTCATCACCAAGCCGAAACTCCTCCTGCTCGATGAACCCACCGAAGGCATCCAACCCAATATCATCAAGCAGATCGGCAAGGTCATCGCCTACCTGCGTGATCGCGGCGACATGGCAATTATCCTCGTCGAACAGTTCTTCGACTTCGCCTACGAACATGCCGATGATTTCGTCATCCTGCGCCGAGGCAGCGTGGTGAAATCCGGCCCGCGCACCGATCTTACACGGGATGAATTGCTCGAAGCCGTGTCGGTCTGATTCCCAAAGCGCCTGAATTTTACCCGCGAGCGCCTAATAAGTGGCGCACGCGCTCAGCACTTGTCTCAAATTGATATGAAATGAGGCGGCGCATTGCCGCCAAATGCAGCGCTCGTAGCTTGGATATATGACAGACTCAAAGCCCCATTTCGACGAGATGTTCATCTCCGAGGGCGCCCCCCGCGCCCCTTATGAGCCTTATCATAATTGGTTCGCCGGAGAGGACATCAAGCACCTGCGTCGCAAATCTGCCGAGGCCGAAGCCTTCTTTCGCCGCATCGGCATTACCTTCAACGTCTACGGACAAGAAGACGCCGACGAACGCCTCATCCCCTTCGACATTGTGCCTCGCGTGATTTCCGCGCGCGAATGGTCTCGCCTTGAACGCGGCATCGAACAGCGCGTGCGCGCCATCAACGCCTTCCTGCATGACATCTACCATCGTCAGGAAATCCTGCGCGCCGGTCGGGTCCCCAAGGAGCTCATCGCCGGTAACGAGGCCTTCCTCCCCGAGATGATTGGCGTCTCGCCTCCCGGCGGGGTCTATACCCATATCGTTGGTGTCGATCTGGTGCGCACCGGGCCGGACGAATTCTACGTGCTGGAGGACAACGCCCGCACACCTTCCGGCGTCTCTTACATGCTGGAAAACCGCGAGACCATGCTCCAGATGTTCCCCGAGCTGTTCACCAACATGAAGGTGCGCCCGGTTTCCAACTATCCCCGCGCCCTGCGCCGCTCTCTCTCGGCAAGCGCCCCGACCTGCGCCAATGGCAAACCCGAGGTCGCCGTCCTGACCCCCGGCATCCACAACTCGGCCTATTTCGAACATGCCTTCCTCGCCGACCAGATGGGCGCCGAACTGGTTGAGAGCACCGACCTGCGCATCGCCGATGGCCGCGTCACCATGCGCACGACCCGTGGCTACAAACCCGTCGACGTGCTCTACCGCCGCGTCGATGACGAATACCTCGATCCCCTGACCTTCAACCCCGAGAGCCTCCTTGGCGTGCCCGGCATCATGGATGTCTACCGCGCAGGCGGCATCACCATCGCCAACGCCCCCGGCACCGGCATCGCCGACGACAAGGCGCTCTATTCCTACATGCCCGACATCGTCGAGTTCTACACCGGCGAACGCGCCATCCTGCAAAACGTGCCGACCTGGCGCTGCTCGGAGCCGGACTCGCTCAAATACGTGCTCGACAACCTCGCCGATCTCGTCGTCAAAGAGGTCCATGGTTCGGGCGGTTACGGTATGCTCGTCGGCCCGGCCGCCTCCAAACGCGAACTGGCGGCCTTCACACGCAAACTGCGTGCCCGCCCCGCGAACTACATCGCTCAGCCGACGCTGGCCCTCTCCACCGTGCCTATCCTGACCCAAAAGGGCCTCGCCCCGCGCCATGTGGACCTGCGCCCCTTCGTGCTCGTGTCGCCCAACAAGATCGACATCACGCCCGGCGGCCTGACCCGTGTGGCACTCAAAAAGGGCTCTCTGGTGGTGAACTCGTCACAAGGCGGCGGCACCAAGGACACATGGGTATTGGGGGACTAAGACCATGCTCGGAAGAACCGCAGGCGGCCTGTTCTGGATGTTCCGCTATCTCGAACGCGCCGAAAACACCGCCCGCCTGATCGAAACCGGCTGGCGCATCGCCCTGACCCGCTCGGAAGGGGCCGAAACCGAATGGGAAAGCGTCGTCAACACCGCCGGCCTGCGCGATGCCTTCCTCTCCAAACACGACAGCTTCGATTCTCAGGCGGTCATCAACTTCCTCTTGCGTGACCGTGATACGCCTTCTTCGGTCCTCGCCGCTCTTGGCGCTGCGCGCTCCAATGCGCGCATGGTGCGCACCGCGCTCTCGTCGGAAGTCTGGGAGGCCACCAATGAATGCTGGATGGCGATCAAGGACGCGCTCGCCCGCCCGGTCACAACCCGCACCTTGCCGGAAATCCTCGCCGCCATTCGCTACCGCACGGCTGTGGTGCGCGGCGCACTGCACGGCACCATGCTTCGCAACGACATCTTCGCCTTTGCCCGCCTCGGAACCTTCATCGAACGCGCCGACAACACCGCACGCATCCTTGATGTGAAATACTATGTCCTCCTACCCTCCGCCGCCTTCGTCGGAAGCTCCATGGACAACACGCAATGGGAAACCATCCTGCGCTCGGTCTCGGCGGAACGCGCCTTTCGCTGGCTGCATGCCGGGGAATCCTCTCCCCTCGCCATCGCCGATTTCCTTATCCTCGATCAGCGCATGCCGCGCTCGCTCGCCTTCTGCTGCACCGAGATCCGTGACAACCTCGCCATGCTCGAACGCGAATATGGCGAACGAAGCCCCTGCATGGATCTCGCCGATCACCTCTGCAACACCTTCATGTCCCGTAATATCGACGAAATATTCGAAGACGGGCTGCACGAATTCCTAAGCGACACCCTGACCGCCGCGGCCCGCCTCGCCGGTCAGATCGAGCAGGATTTCAGGTTCAACGGATAACACATGCGCCTGCGAATTTCCCACAAGACCACCTATAGCTATGACACGCCGGTCCATTACGCCCTGCAACAACTGCGCCTGCGCCCGCGCACAGGCCATGGCCAGACCGTTGTTGAATGGAGCACCGAGATTTCCGGTGCCACCCGCCAGCTCAGCTTTGAGGATCAGTTCTCCAATCAGACCGACCTCCTCCTCGCCGATGAGGGCACAACCCATATTGAGGTTCATTGCGAAGGCGTGGTCGACACCACCGACACCGCCGGCGTGATCGGACGCCACAAAGGCTTTGCCCCGCTCTGGCTCTTCCTTAACGAGACCACCCGAACCAAACCCGGCCCCGAGTTGCGCAGGCTCGCCCGCGAGGTCTCTGGCGAAGATGATACCCTTGCCCGAATGCACGCGCTTTCGACCCTGATCTACGATCAGGTCGCCTATGACACCGGCACAACCGATAGCGACACTACCGCCGAAACTGCCCTCACCGAAGGCCATGGCGTCTGCCAGGATCATGCCCACGTCATGATCGCCGCCGCCCGCCTCCTTGGTCATCCGGCCCGCTACATAAGCGGCTATCTCTTGATGGACGGCATTGTGGAACAGGACGCCTCCCATGCCTGGTGCGAGGTCTGGACCGACACACTCGGCTGGGTTGGGTTCGATGTGTCCAACCGCATCTGCCCTGACGAACGCTATGTGCGCGTGGCGACGGGCCGCGATTATGGTGACGCGGCGCCCATTCTCGGAATTCGGCAGGGGGCTGGCTCCGAGGACCTCCATGTCACCTTGCAAGTTCAGCAATAGGCTGTTTCTTAGGGCCGAAACTTCGAGGACCGAAAAAAGATGACATATTGCGTTGGGATGATGCTTGATAAGGGAATGGTGTTCATGTCGGACACAAGGACCAATTCCGGCGTCGACAATATTTCCAGCTTCTGCAAAATGGTGATCTGGGACAAACCCGGCAAGGCCTGCATCACGGTCATGACCGCTGGCAACCTCGCCACGACCCAAGCGGTGATTTCGCTTCTCGAAGAACGGTCCAAATCGCCCTCCGAACGCGATCCCGACATCTTCGCCGCAGAGTCGATGTTTCAGGTCGCTACGCTGATCGGCAATACCCTACGCGAAGTGATCTCGACCCATGCCGACGCGGGCCAGCGCGCCGATGCTGCCTTCAACGCCACGATCCTTGTCGGCGGTCAGATCAAAGACGGCGAACCGCGCTTGTTCCTGATCTACCCCGAGGGCAATTTCATCGAGGCCGGCGCCGACACCCCCTTCTTCCAGATCGGCGAGACCAAATATGGTCGCCCGATCCTTCTGCGCGCTTATGATCCGGCGATGAGCTTTGAAGAGGCGATCAAACTCCTGATGGTTTCCTTCGACTCGACGATCAAGGCCAACCTCTCGGTCTCCCTACCGCTCGATGTGCATGTCTACGAGCGCGACAGCCTTGCCGCCGGTCGCCGTTTCCGCATCACAAGCGATGATCCCTATTATCAGGAAATCTCCGATGGCTGGGGCGACGCTCTCAAGGCCGCCTTCGCCCAACTGCCGGAATTTTCCTTCGATTGAGCCCCAGTTTTGGGCTCAAAATTCGCACCACCGCGATGCGTATGCGATGCAGACGCGATACATATGTGAATCTACGCACGAACCTTAGGCAACACGGTTGCCTTTGCTCCATACCGCACGAAGCGCCGGAACGCCTTCGGTGAGACGGAACCGGATCAAATCGCCCTGAAGCCCTGTCTCGATCCGGCCCCGGTCCTGCAACCCCGTCATCCTTGCAGGCGTTGCCGTAACCGTCGCCAGCCCCTTCGCCATATCTCCCCAGTGCTGCCCTAGCTGCACCGCCCCAAGGAGAAGAGAGGCTGGCACATAGTCCGATGAAATAATGTCGAGAAGGTCGAGATCCGCCAGATCAATCGCCGCCACATTCCCCGAATGCGACCCACCTCGAACAAGGTTCGGCCCACCCATGATTGTGGCAATTTCCTTTTGATGACAAGCCCTTGCCGCCTCAACCGTGGTCGGAAACTCTGCTAGATGAATACCATAAGAGGCCGAGGTATTGACCTGTTCGGCGGTGGTATCATCATGGCTCGCCAGAACCGCACCAAAGCGTTTTGCCGCCGCGACCGTGGCCTGCTCGTGCTTTTCGCCAAGGCGATCCCGAAGCCCATAAAGAAAGTCGCAATACTCTTTGAACCCCTCCGCCGGAAGTGCATATTTGCCCCGAACGTAGGATTCGAATTTGGACACATCGGTAAACTGCCGCTGCCCCGGCGTATGATCCATCAGGCTCACAATCCCGATCCGATCTTCCGCCCCAAACTCCTCCAACTCCTCAATCAAAGTCTCCGAACAAGTCTCCGCCCGAAGGTGCAGATGGTGACTAATCTTCAGCCCTCCATGCTCTCGCATCGACAGGATTTCATTGGCCATTTCACGCGCGTATTTGCCGTATTTCTTGTTCGGATCTGACAGGATGGAACCGACCCGGATCGCATCAAAAACCGTTGTAATCCCGACACTTGCGAGTTCCGCATCATGGGCGACAATCGCCGCCTGATGCGGCCAGTCGACCTTGGGGCGCGGATGGATGTGACGCTCAAGGTTGTCAGTATGAAGCTCAATGAGGCCCGGCGCGATATAGTCACCTTCACAGTCTTCCGCCCCCTTGGGCACGGCTGTGCCGCTGTCGATGGCGGCGATAACGCCGTCCTTTACAACAAGGCTGCCACGGATCGTTTCGTCTTCGAGAACAAGGGTGGCATTGGCGAGGATCATGTCTTGTGTCATCAGGATGTTACGCTGTCTTGTCAGTGGCGTGGAAAACGAAAGAGGACCCATGCAGTTTCGCAGATTTGGCATCTACTACACCCCCCAAAACGGCGCCTTCGCCACGTTCGGCGCGCATTGGCTGGGTTGGGATATTGAAACGGGCAAAATCTTGCCGCACCCGGAGATCGCGGACCTGCCGCGCCCGGTTGATGAGATGACAGCCACGCCCCGCAAGTACGGGCTGCACGGCACGATCAAGCCGCCCTTCCGGCTGGCCGATGGCACAACCCGCCAAGGGCTTGAAACGGCGATGGAATCCCTCGCCTCGACGCTCGCGCCGGTGGCGCTTGACGGGCTCGCCCTGAACCGCATCGGAAGCTTTGTGGCCCTGACGATCAAGGGAGACCAGACCCCGCTTGCCGATCTTGCCGGCAAGGTCGTCACGGGCCTCGACGCCTTCCGCGCCCCGCCGAGCGACGCCGAACTCGCCCGCCGCCGCCAATCGCGCCTGAGCTCCCGTCAAGAGGCGCTTCTGGAGCAATGGGGCTATCCGTATGTGATGGAAGAATTCCGCTTTCACATCACCCTCACAGGCCGCCTTGCCCATGGCGAGGCCGAACAGGTCCAAGCCGCGCTCGCGCCGCATCTCGTATCGCTCCTGCCCGCGCCCTTCGAAGTGCCGGACATGACCCTTGTCGGAGAGGATGAGGACGGAATGTTCCATGAAATTCAACGCTATACCCTCTCTGGGTAAAGGGCGGAAAGGGCCGCACTAACGGTCTCATCAAGGAGGCCGTCATTGCTAATTTCAATCACGTCCGGTCCTTCTGGGCGGGCATATCCCGCCCGTGCCAACCGCGCCACGATCTCGTCCTCGCTCTCGCGCCCCCGTCCCGCAAGACGATGTGCCAATGTCTCTGGCGTCGCGGTAAGCGACAGGACCGCAAAGCCCGGATAACGCCCCCGCGCCTCGTCAAGCACAGAGCGCGACAGATTCACCAAAGCGATCTCTCCGTCCGGGCGATCCTCAACCTGTGTATGCGGGATGCCATAGGCCAAGCCATGCGCCCGCCACCAAAGGCCGAAATCGCCCGACGCCACGCGGCGTTCGAACTCCACCTCGCTCACGCCCTCGAACGTCTCGCCCCCGGCCTCGGACGGTCGCGTAATGACCCGCCGCACGAGCCGCATCTGCGGCATCCGTGCGGTGAGAGCTTCCATAACGGAATCCTTGCCCACGCCGGACGGCCCCACGACCCCTATGAGCCGCGCCGACATCAGGCGGCCTTCGGCGTATAGATGGACACGTCAATCTCGCGATCACAGACCCGCTCGCGCGCCGCCTCGTCATGAAAAATCCCCACGATCGCCGCCCCGCGCGCCTTGGCCTCTTCGATCAGCGATAGCACCGTCTCACGGTTCGCCGCATCAAGGCTCGCCGTTGGCTCATCAAGGAGCATCGCCGGATATTCATGCGCAAAGCCGCGCGCAATGTTCACCCGTTGCTGTTCCCCCCCCGAGAAGGACGTCGGGCTCAGACTCCAGAGCCGTTCCGGAATACGCAACCGCGCCAGTAATTCGCGCGCCTTGTCGCGCGCCACTTCGGTCTCCACCCCCACCGCAAGGAGCGGCTCGGCCACCACGTCAATGGTCGGCACGCGCGGCACGACACGCAGGAACTGCGAAACGTACCCAAGCGTATGGCGACGCAGATCAAGAATTTCGCGCGGCTCGGCCTTGGTCACATCCACGCCATCAATCAGGATGCTGCCCGACGCCGCGAGGTAGTTGCCATAGATCATTCGCATCAGGGTCGATTTGCCAGCCCCGGACTCACCAGTTAGCGCAACACAGTCCCCGCGCGCGACTGACAATTCGGCCCCCTGCATCACAGGGATCACCACACCACCTTGATTATGGAGCGTGAAGGTCTTGGAAAGATTAGAAATTTCGATCATCAATCCGGTCCTCATACTTGCAGCACAGAGCTGACGAGAAGCTGGGTATAGGCGTGTTGCGGATC
>JAAEZB010000012.1:34891-36354 GCA_018223085.1 Paracoccaceae bacterium | reverse complement strand
AGGTTACGCGCGATCTGAAGCCGCTGCTGCATCCCGCCGGAAAAGGCGGTCGGTCGATCATCGACGCGAGTCTCGTTGATCTCAACCCGGCCAAGCCAATCGATGGCCTCTTCGCGGATATTGCCGTAATGACGCGCGCCCACGGCCATGAGCCGCTCGCCCACATTGCCACCGGCGGAGACGTTCATCCGCAAACCATCGCGCGCATGTTGGTGCACAAAGGCCCAATCGGTGCGCGATAGCATCCGGCGTTCAGGTTCGGACATCGTCACCGTGTCCTTCACCGCGCCATCGCGCATCTCAAAAAGAACCTCGCCAGTATCTGGAGTTAGAATACCGGCGAGGCAGTTGAGAAGAGTGGATTTCCCCGATCCACTCTCGCCAACTATCCCCATGACCTCTCCCGGGTAGAGATCAAAGCTCACATCGCGACACCCGATCCGGGCACCATAGCGTTTCTCGATGCCCTGCACCTTGAGAAGCGGAGTCATGCTGCATCCTCCTCTTGCGCGGCGGCAGCAGCCTGCGCGCCCACATGGCCTGCCGCGCGGCGGCTGGCGCAGTAATCCGTATCCGAACACACGAACATCCGCGTGCCCGCGTCATCCATGATGACCTCGTCAAGATAGCTGTCCTCGGCCCCGCAGAGATCGCAGGGATGATCCGCTTTGCTCGCCTCGAAGGGAAAATCCTCGAAATCGAGGCTGACCACCTGCGTATAGGGCGGCACCGCGTAAATGCGTTGCTCACGCCCCGCACCAAAAAGCTGGATCGCAGCCATTTCGAGCTTGGGATTGTCAAATTTCGGGATCGGCGATGGGTCCATCACATAGCGCCCCTCGACTTTCACCGGATAAGCATAAGAGGTCGCAATCGCCCCGTGGCGCGCAATATCCTCGTAAAGCTTCACATGCATGAGCCCGTATTCTTCGAGGCTGTGCATCTTGCGGGTCTCGACCTCCGAGGGCTCCAAGAAGCGGAGCGGCTCCGGGATCGGCACTTGGTAAACAAGGATCTGATCCTCGCGCAGGGACTCTTCCGGGATACGGTGGCGGGTCTGGATAACACTCGCCTCTGCCGTCGCCTCGGTCGTGGCAACCCCAGCGGTCTTCTCGAAAAACTTGCGGATCGACACAGCATTGGTCGTATCATCCGCGCCTTGGTCGATGACCTTCATCGTATCATCCGGCGTCAGGGTCGCCGCCGAAACCTGCACGCCGCCCGTGCCCCAGCCATAGGGCATGGGCATTTCGCGGCTCGCAAACGGCACCTGATAGCCGGGGATGGCCAGCCCCTTGAGGATGGCCCGCCGGATCATGCGTTTCGTCTGCTCATCGAGATAGGCAAAATTATAGTCGCTCATTCCGCGGCCTCCTTATGCGCGGTCTCGCCCGCCTCCATCGCCTCGCGGCGTAGCTTGCGGATCAGTTCCAGTTCGGATTGGAAATCGACGTAATGAGGCA
>JAAEZB010000012.1:18867-34481 GCA_018223085.1 Paracoccaceae bacterium | reverse complement strand
GACTGAAGCCGCAACGCCCGGTCTGCCGGAAGTTCAAGCGGCTCGCGGGTCAAGTCGCCCGGCACATCGTCGCTCTCGCCCTCGGTTTGGATAAGCCCCTCTTTGTTGAGAAACTCGGTGATATGCGGCACCTTTTCTTGCCCCGCCTCGCCTTGCGGCGCTTCGGGCACTTCGCCTTCGGCAGCCAGCGCAAAATCAAGGAGACGGTGGGTATAATCAAAGGTCGGCCCGAGGATCTGCCCGCCCGGCGCGTCCTTGAAGGTTGCCGAAATCCGGCGATCACAAGCCATATCGGCGGTCTCGACCGGCTTGGAATATCCAAACCTCGGCAGGGTCGTGCGATAGGCTCGAATGAGGAAGATCGCCTCGATCATGTCGCCGCGCGCCTGCTTAATCGCCAACGCCGCAAGATCGGGATCATAGAGCGACCCTTCCGCCATGACCCGGTTGACCGCCAGGCTCAATTGCTCGCGGATCTGTGCCACGGAAAGCTCGGCAATCCCCTGATCCCCGCGCCGCTCCTCGGCAAGCCAGGCATGCGCGTTGTCAATGGCGCGCTCACCGCCCTTTACAGCTACATACATCAGCCAGCCTCCACACGTGTCGTGCGCGGCAGGGCGGCAAGGCGCTCCCCTGCGCAAAAGAAGAAATCGAGCCCCAGCGGGAAAAGCGTCGCATTGCGCTGAAACGGTGCGAGATCAGGTAGAGAAAGCGACGCCGTGTCCTTGATCCCCGGCCCACGCAACGTTGCACCCTCTTGCGAAAGCGCCTCCATCTCGACGATCAGTGTCGCCGAACGATCCGGGTATTCCGGCGTGCCGATGGCATAGGCCTCCAGCGGCTGAAGCGCCTCCCAACTACCGACAGCGAACATCGCCTTACCCGGCTCCATGACCGGCGCGCCAATGTGAAACGCGATCCATTCGCGCACATCCGCGCAATCATGCGCTCCACAGAGCGCCACTGGCGTCTCCGGGTCGCAAAGCGTCAAAAGAAGCACCCCCGCCGCGACCGACAAGGGCGCGGGCGGCACGGCGCCGGACAGAATTTCGATTGTGCCGGGACGCGCCATCGCATTCATCGCACCACGAAACGCATGCGACGAGTCAACCGGCGCATTGGCAAATCCCCCCTTGAGAACACCCGCATTCATCAGTCTTCCCCCCGCACCATGGTAAAGAAATCGACCTTGGTCGCAGCCGCCTTGGCCGCGCGCTCGGTGCTTTCGCGCCCTATCTCGTCCTGAAGCGGGCGCAAAAGGCGCTCGCGCACCGTCTCGGCGGCGTCGCCCTGCATTAACGCGTCGACAAGCGCCGCAATCCGCGCCTTATCCTTGTCGCGTCCTTGCACGTAGCCATGCCCGACCGCGCCCGAGGTCAATTGCAACGAACAGCGGGTCACGGTCATTTCACCGAGGTTAAAAGCCGCGCCGGTACCGCCCATGCGGCCACGCACCATCGTCGCGCCAATCTCCGGCGCGCGCAGCCATGTAAATTCCGGCACCACATCAAGCGCGTCCCAAAGCATCGCGAGCCGCGCCACTGGCGCCTTGGCCAACGTGCTCATCCAATCGCGGCGTGTCATTTCCATTGTCATCTAGACACCTTGTCGATTTGTCTATTTTACTATACAACTAGACAAATCATTACGTGGAGCGCCCGAGTCTGGCAATCCCATCCCTTGTGAAACTTTTTTGACATGACCCAGCCCTCCAGAAAAACACCGGTCTGGCAATCCATCGCCCAAAGCCTCACCTCCGACATTGGCGAGGGCCGCTATGGCCCTGGCGACAAACTCCCGACCGAGGCTGAATTGTCGGCCCGGTTCGGGGTCAATCGCCATACCGTGCGCCACGCTCTCAAGGACATGGCCGAGCGTGGCCTCGTACAATCCCGGCGCGGCTCCGGCGTGTTCGTGACCCAAGCTCCGACCGACTATCCCATCGGCAAACGCGTCCGCTTTCATCGCAATCTACAAAAGGCCGGACGGTTTCCAGCGCGCAAAACCCTGTCCATCGAAACCCGCTCTGCCGACATCCGTGAAGCCGAGGCACTGGCGCTGCAAAAAGGCGATCCGGTACATGTCTACGAGGGGCTTTCCCTTGCCGACGATCAGCCCATCCTCGTCTTCCGAAGCGTCTTTCCCGCCGACCGGTTTCCGGACCTTCTCGACCACATGTCGACCCTACTCTCAGTCACCGCCACACTCCGGGCTTGCGGGGTCGAGGACTATACCCGCGCCTCCACCCGCCTGACCGCAAAACGCGCAACCGCGACCCAAGCCTTGCACCTCAATATCCAGGAAGGCGATCCGATTCTGCGCAGCGTTGGAATCAACATCGACCCGGATGGCAGACCGGTGGAATACGGCGTGTCATGGTTTGCCGGCGATCGTATTACGCTAACTCTCGCCGAGGGAGATGACACTTAACCCTTTGTGTTAAAATGATTTAACTTCTCATCACAGGACCGCCCTGCGATCAAAATAAGCGTCTCTTCATCAAATGATGGCTTTTATTGCATCTTTATGTACGCTGATTCAGCGCGGATCCGGGAGGATGGACTGGCTCCGTTGCACGGAGGAGGACCGGTCATCACGCCGCGAAAGAATCATATCGACAAAGTGCTGAGCACGGTGGAATCCGGCTCTGCTGCGGCGCGCTCAAAGCTCGCAGCATCTTGGCTGCGTTCGGTCAAACATCACGGTCTCGACCCGGCGGAGCACCGCGCCCCGCAGCGTATCAGCGCCAGCGCGCTGAAGCACCGCCACGAGCAACAAGAACGCTTCATGCTCGTCGCCAGCCCCAAGCTCGATCAGCTTTTCGGCCTCGTGGGAAATTCCGGCTGTGGCGTGCTGCTGACCGACGAAAGCGGCGTCGTGCTCGACCAACGCTGCGCTGATTCCGACGTGGGCATTTTCCAAGACTGGGGACTTTGGTCCGGCGCCGACTGGAGCGAAGCCGCCGAAGGCACCAACGGCATCGGCACCTGCCTGACCGAGAAACGTCAGGTCACCATTCACCGCGACGACCATTTCTTTGCCCGCAATATCGGCATGAGCTGCATGGATGCGCCAATCTTCGGCATTGATGGCAATGTTGTTGCTGCGCTCGACGTATCCTCGGCCCGCGCCGATCAAACCGAAGCCTTCAACCGCCTCATCGGGGCCACCGTGGCCCAGACCGCGCGCCAGATCGAAGCAGATTTCTTCCGCGCCTCCTTCCCAGAGGCCCGCATCGTCATCGCCGATACCGGCGAAAGCGATAGCTCGGTTCTGCTTGCCATCGATTCCGACGATATCGTCATCGGTGCGACCCGCGGCGCACGCAAAAGCTTTGGCCTCGAAGCGCATGGCCGCCTCAAACCCCGCCCCGCCTCGGACCTGTTCGGGCGAGACGACAACACATCCGGGTTTGAAAAGGCCGAACGCGCCGCCGTCATGCGTGCACTGACCCGGGCCGATGGCAATGTGTCACGTGCCGCGCGTGCGCTCGGCATCGGACGCGCCACGCTCTATCGCCGCATGAAACGGCTTGGCGTCGGCGAATAGCACCCAAACTGTCTCACTCCTGAGACACCTTTCTCGCGCTACCCTCCTTCCCCCGCTGACAGCCGCCCTCCGCCGCGCCATCGTCCGTCCCATTCCGGGGAGAGGAGCCCCGATTAACGAGGAGGAAATCTCATGAACGAAATGACGCAAACTGCGGGGCAATTCGCTTCGCCTTTCAAATCCCGCTACGACAACTTCATTGGCGGCAAATTCGTGCCGCCAGTTGGGGGCGAATACTTTGACAACATCACCCCGATCACCGGCGCCAAAGTCTGCGAAGTCGCCAAATCCGGCGCGGCTGATGTCGAACTTGCTCTCGACGCGGCCCACGCCGCCAAGGACGCCTGGGGCAAGACCTCGGCCACGGAACGCTCGAACATCTTGCTCAAGATCGCCGACCGGATCGAGGAAAACCTAGACCTGATCGCCACTGCCGAGACCTGGGACAACGGCAAGCCGATCCGCGAAACCACCGCAGCGGACATTCCGCTTTCGGTTGACCATTTCCGTTACTTCGCCGGTGTTCTGCGCGCGCAGGAAGGCAACATGTCAGAGATTGACGCCGACACCGTTGCCTATCATTTCCATGAACCGCTTGGTGTTGTGGGTCAGATCATCCCGTGGAACTTCTCGGTTCTGATGGCGGCCTGGAAGCTCGCCCCGGCGCTCGCGGCAGGCAACTGTATCGTTCTGAAACCAGCAGAACAGACTCCGGCAGCGATCATGGTGCTGATGGAGGTCATCGCCGACCTTCTGCCCGCAGGCGTGCTCAATATCGTCAACGGCATGGGCCCGGATGTAGGCGGCCCCCTTGCACGCAGCCCGCGCATCGCCAAGATCGCCTTCACCGGCTCAACAGAAACCGGTCGCATCATCATGAAGGCCGCAACCGAGAACCTGATCCCGGTGACGCTCGAACTTGGTGGCAAATCGCCCAACATCTTCTTCTCGGACGTGATGGCACAGGATGATGCCTTTCTCGATAAGGCCGTCGAAGGTTTCGTGCTATTCGCCTTTAACCAAGGGGAAGTCTGCACCTGCCCGAGCCGTGCGCTCATTCAGGAAGATATCTACGAAGAGTTCATCGCCCGCTGCATCGAACGCGTGAAGGCCATCAAACAGGGCGACCCGCGTCTGATGGAAACCATGGTCGGCGCACAGGCCAGCGAAGAACAGCAGAACAAGATCATGTCCTACCTGACCATCGGTGTCGAAGAAGGGGCCGAGGTCCTGGTCGGTGGCGACGCTGCACGCTTCAATGGTGACATCGCCAACGGTTATTACGTTCAGCCGACGATCCTCAAAGGCCACAACAAGATGCGCGTGTTCCAAGAAGAAATCTTTGGCCCAGTTGTCTCGGTCACGACCTTCAAGGACGAGGAAGAGGCGCTCGCCATCGCCAATGACACGATGTACGGCCTCGGCGCCGGTGTCTGGTCCCGCGATGCGAACACCTGCTACCGCTTTGGTCGCTCTATCGAGGCAGGCCGTGTCTGGGTCAACAATTACCATGCCTATCCGGCCCACGCGGCCTTTGGCGGCTACAAACAGTCGGGCATCGGGCGTGAAACTCACAAGATGATGCTGGATCACTACCAGCAGACCAAGAACATCCTGATGAGCTACAACCCCAACAAGCTCGGGTTCTTCTAAAAAACCCTGCCGTTCCATCCCGGAACGCACTCGAGGCGCGCACTCCTCCCCCCGTTGCGCGCCTCGAATTTTACCGAAAGCCTGCGTTACAACTTCGCGCCTTGTCACGATGGCGACACAGAAGAGGCATAGAACGCTCCGAAAACGTGTTTGAGATACTTCGAGAGCAGGCAAATGCCCCGACGCCCCCTTTCCCTGCGCCTGACCGGCGCAACCATCCTGCGTGATGGCGCAATGCAGCAGCGCTCCCTTGTGATTGACGAGGGCCACATCTCCAAGGGCCCCCTTCAGGAGGTCGACCTAACGGGGTACCTCCTGCTTCCCGGTATCATTGACATGCATGGCGACGCGTTCGAACGCCATATCGCCCCGCGGCCCTCAGCCCCCTTCCCTTTAGAAACGGGCCTGCGCGCCACCGACCGCGACACCGCCGTCAACGGCGTAACGACCGCTTGGCTGGCCCAGAGCTGGAGCTGGGAAGGCGGCCAGCGCGGCCCGGATTTCGCCGAAGAGCTTCTTGCGGCACTAGACCTCTTCCGCACCCACGCCCTGAGCGATCTGCGCATTCAACTGCGCTGTGAGACCCATACCGTTGAGACTGCAGACCGGCTTCTTGCCGCCGTCGAGCGGCACAAGATCGACTATGTGGTGTTCAACAACCACCTTGATGAAGCGCTACATCTCGCGCGCCTGCGGCCCGAGGAAATCACCCTCTGGGCCAAAAAAGCTGGCCGCACCCCAGCCCAGCACATGCGCCTTGTGCATGACGCCCTTGAACAGACTCCACGCGTACCGCGCTATCTCTGCCGTCTCGCAGAGCGGTTTGACCAACTCGGCGTGCGCTATGGCTCGCATGATGATCCAGACGGCGAAACCCGCGAACGCTTCTCAATGATCGGCGCTAAAATTTGCGAATTCCCCACCGCCCGCTCCGCCGCTGGTCTGGCCCATGCGGTTGGCGATCACGTGGTGATGGGCGCGCCCAATATCGTGCGCGGCGGTTCGCAATCGGGCAATATCGCTGCGGTGGAACTGGTGCGCGCCGGGCTCTGCGATGTGCTGGTCTCGGACTATTACTATCCGGCCCTGTCCCAAGCCGCCTTCCGTCTTGCCGATGAGGGCATCCTGCCGCTCGAAAAGGCCTGGAAGATGATTTCCGAAACCCCGGCCCGGATCATGGGCCTCGCGGATCGGGGGCATTTCGACTATGGTCGCCGCGCCGATGTCGCCATCGTCAACGCTTCGACCCGCGCCATCGAAGGCACAATCTCGGCCGGGCGGATAACGCATCTTGTTGGCGAAGCGGCACATCGGTTCTTTGGAACAGGCCGCTCCCTGCGCATGGCGGCGGAATAACCCGCTATTCGTATTTCTCAAGGAAAGCTTCGGCGGGCAGGCTGCGAAAATCCGCAAGCGCCGCGCGCAGCTGTTCGTGCTCCCAATCCCACCACGCCAGCGCCATGAGCCGCTCTGCAATAGCCTCGGGAAACCGCGCCCGAAGCGGCTCGGCAGGGATGCCCGCCACGATCATGTAGGGCGGCACGTCCTTCGTCACCACGGCCCCCGACGCCACGACCGATCCATGGCCAAGCGTGATCTCAGGCTTAATCATCGCGCCATGCCCGATCCATGTGTCATGCCCGATGTGAGCAAGGCGCGATTTGCGATGCTCGAAAAACGCCTCGTCCGGCCCCGCATCACCCCAGTAGTCCATCGAGCGATAGAGGAAATGATGCAGGCTCGCCTTGTCCATCGGATGATCTGTGGCGCCGATCCGGCTAAAGGCGGCGATATTGGCAAACTTACCGATCCGCGCATTGGCGATCTCGGCCATCCGGTCGCAATAGCTATAATCGTCCATATGCGCATTGAGAACACGGCTCCCAGCACCGATCTCGACATACCGGCCAAAGGTGCAATCCTGCACGATGCAATCGGGATGGATAAACGGTGCCTCGCCAAGCCTCGCCATAGTGGTCTTCCTTTTCGTGTCGACGGGCTTAGCGCCCGCTCTCATCGCCCGAAATCAGACGACGGCGCAGCCAGCCCGAGAACCAATCCATCAGCATCACCATCAGGATCACCAGAACGATGTAATAGCTCACCTCTTCCCAATCCTTCTGGGTAATCATCGCCTGCGTCAGCATCAGGCCGATGCCGCCACCAGTGATCGCGCCGATGATCGTCGCGCTGCGGGTGTTGGATTCAAGGTAATAGAGGATCTGGCTCAAAAGCACCGGCGTCACCTGCGGAATGACCCCGAAACGATAGCGTTGAACCGGTTTCGCACCTGTGGACTGAAGGCCTTCGATCTGTTTTTCGTCGACATTTTCAAGCGCCTCCGAGAACATTTTACCAAAGCTTCCGGTGTCCGTAATCAGGATTGCGAGCGCCCCGGTAAGCGGCCCCGGCCCAAACGCCCGAGCCAGAACGATGGTCCAGATCAGCGCATCCACGCCGCGGAAGAAATCAAAGAAGCGTCGCATCACCTGACGAACCAGCATCAAGGGCGAAAAGTTCTTGGCCGCAAGGAACGCCAGAGGTAGCGCTACAATGGCCGCGCCCATTGTGCCAAGGAACGCCATGAGAACTGTCTCAAACATCGCCCAGGCCACCTCATCGTGACGCCACATTTTGTTAGTCCAGAAATCATGCAGAATCGCTCCCGCCTCGCCGCTAAAGGCGCGCCCCAAGACCTCACCAAAGCTCAAGCCGTGATAGGGGCTGTCGAGGGTGAAAAAGAACAGCTCCCAACCAGTGAAATAGCGGAATACTTCGGTGCGGTTACGGGTCACGGTAAGGCGACCGGCCTCGGTCGTGATGGTCAGGCGGTTCTTGGACTTGTTGATCCACTCCGGCACGTCGCCTTCAGGCAGGGTCGTGATAACCCCCTTACGCCCGACCGATTGGGCTTGGATCAAGCCATAACCGGGGACATCATAGGTCACCGCCTTTTCCGGCAGGAACGTCACCACATGACCGTTCTCAAGATCAATCCGCGTCTCCTCGCCAAGCGTGACCCAGTCCGGGGAGGTGCCTTCGGGATAGGTTCCTTTGCGCTCCCCCTCGACCGCGATCACCACGTCGCCCGCCCGGTTATCTCGCGTCACATGGGTTTTGTAGCTATAGCTGTCCGCTACAAGTGCGCGGGCATTGTCGATCTCAAAGCGCTTGATGAGCCCCGGCACATCAAAGGAAAAAAGCGTGTAAGCGAGATACACTAAAATCAAAAGCGGCAGGCCGAACGCCATCAGGCGCTTGCGCCGGAAAATCGCATCCGCTTCGATCTTGAGCGTCTGTGTCGCGGTCATGGTCATGCCGTCACCTTGCGTTTGTCTTTGCGGCCATGGGTAAGCTGTTCGCGGAAATGGCTCGAAATCTGGTCAACAATGACGATTGCAAAGAACAAAAGCAGGAAAATCGCTGCCGCCTCGTCATACTGACCCTGCCCCCAACTCATGGAGTTCTTCAGCTCATAGCCGATACCGCCGGCGCCAACGAAGCCAAGGATCGCCGACGCGCGAATGTTGATTTCAAAGCGCAGCAGGGCATAGCTGAGATAGTTCGGGCTAACTTGTGGCATAACCCCAAGCCACATGCGCTGCGCCCAGCTCGCGCCAACCGATTGCAACCCCTCGACGGGTTTAAGCGAAGCGTTTTCATTCACCTCAGAAAACAGTTTGCCGAGCGCACCTGCCGTATGAAAGGCAATGGCGATCATCGCGGGAACCGGTCCGCCGCCCATGATAAAGATAAGAACCAGCGCGATGACGATCTCGGGCATCGCGCGCATGATATCCATGAGGCGCCGGAAAAGTGGAATGAGGCGCGGCCAGAGAGCCAGGCCCCGCGTCGCCAGAAGCGACAGGACCATCGCGCCCATGGCGCCAATCAGGGTTGCCGCGCCGGCGATATTGATGGTCTCGATGAGCGAAGGCAGGAATGTGATCAGATGTGCAGGGAGTTCCCCCGCCTTATCAACTGCTTCGCTCAGAACTTCCTTGGGGAAGTCAAAGAAGCGATGCAACCCATCCCAAAATCCACCGGCGTTCCGGTCGTCCGCAACCATAAACCCCGACACCATCAGCGCCACGAATATGATCAGGATGATCCCGTCCATAAGACGTTTGCGCCGAACAAGCGCCATGTAGTCGGTGCGCATGTCATCAATGCTGCCGTGAATTTCTGCCATGGGTGCCTCTCATCAGAAAACAGGCCCCGCGTCCGTGCTGCGGGGCCTGTTGATCCGTATGGAAATGTCTTAGTTCGACTTCAGCTTACGTGCTTCGATGATAACTTCGTAAGCATCGTGAGTGATCGGCATGAACCCTTTGGCGTCGCCCTGAAGCACACCGTAGGCACAATCGTCGTCCATAGATTTCAGCGATGCCATGAGGGCGGTCATCTTAACCTTAACGTCGGTCGGAAGCGCTTTGCGCAGAACAACCGGGCCTTCCGGGATCGGCTTCGATTTCCAGATTTGGACGAGATCGTTCATGTCCACGAGACCGGCATCCACAGCCTTGCGCAGAGCGCCCGAGTTGTAGCCGTCTTCCCAATCGCCAAGACCGTCGGCCCAAGTCACACCAGCGTCAATATCGCCGTTGTTGACTGCAACGATGGTCTGTTCGTGACCGCCGGTGAATTTCACCTCACCAAAATAATCGCCCGACTCCATGGAGGCGCCGGTGGCTTCCGGGATTTCGATCGACGGGATCAGGTAACCCGAGGTCGAGTTCGGATCGCCAAAGCCAAAGACCTTGCCCTTCATCGCTTCGAGGCTGTCGATGCCGCTATCGGTGCGGGCGAAACCTACCGAGTAATAGCCATAGCCGCCATCGGTGTTGACCTTCACGAGGATCGGCTCAACCGCTTCCGGGTCGCTCAGCCAAGTCTTGGCATATCCCGAAGCGCCAAGCCAAGCCATGTCGATAGTGCCGCCGAGGAGACCCTGGATCACGCCGTTATAGTCGGCCGGAGCGAACAACTTGGTTTCCACACCGAGCAAGTTCTCGGTTTTCTCGCGCAGGCACTCGTTCGAGTTCATGCGATCCTGAGCGTTTTCGCCACCAAGAATACCGATGCGGAATTCCTTGATGTCTTCTGCCATGACCGGGGCGGTCAGGGCGGTGGTTGCCAGTGCGGCAGCAATCAGTTTCTTCATCTTCTCTCTCCAGTTGGTAAAGCCCCGCCTCTCACTGGGCGAGGCAGATGAAACTTAGGCAGGGACGCTATTCAGCGTTTGAATCTCGGTCGATGTGTAGGCTTCATTAAAGCTGTCATCGGCACCATAGATGTCGCGTGCGACACCTGTAGTGAGTTGCTCGGGCGTGCCGTCAAATACGATCCGGCCATCGCGCATTCCGATCACACGGTCGCAATAGCGGCGCGCGGTGTCGAGCGTATGAAGATTGGCGATCACCATGCGCCCGTCTTCCTCGTGGATACGGCGCAGAGATTGCATGACGACCTGCGCATTCATTGGGTCGAGAGAAGCAATCGGCTCATCCGCAAGGATGATGCGCGGATCTTGCATAAGAGCGCGGGCAATCGCCACGCGCTGCTGCTGCCCCCCAGAAAGCGCCTCTGCGCGTTTGGGGCCATGCTCGGCAATGCCGAGACGATCAAGAATGTCGATGGCGCGGTGAATGTCTTCGCTCGGGAAGAGATTGAACACCGTGGACAACGTGGAGCGACGATTCAGTGTGCCATGCAACACGTTCGACACCACGTCCATACGCGGCACAAGGTTGAACTGCTGAAAGATCATCGCGCATTCGGACTGCCAACGGCGCTTTTCTGCACCCTTCAGGCTGGTGATCTCACGCCCATCAAACATGATCCGCCCGGAGGTCGCATCACTGAGGCGGTTAAGCATACGCAGAAGTGTCGACTTACCCGCACCGGACCGACCGATGATGCCGATCATCGCCGACTCGCGCACCTCGATATTCGCCGCGTCCACAGCAATGTTCGGACCAAAGGACTTGGTCAGGTTCTCGATTGACAGCACAGTTAACCCCCAGCTTTCTTGGCGCCGGAATAGGGGCGCTCAAAGAAAAACTCTTATCAGTTTTGTGAAAGTTATATGACGACGCTTATTTGATCCACATCGGATTGGACCAAGCACGCTTGCCTGCCGCGTCGATCACGGAGACCCGAACCCAATCGCTATTGTAAAACCGGCCAAGCGGCACTTCAGTACGCGTCATAGAGTTGCCATGGATCGCCGTCGCCGCCGAGCCATGCCCCTGCACGATCACACTGGCCACGGACGAGCTTTCGACCACAACCGTCTTGCTGGTCACTTCCACATGTCGCAGTTCCGGCCCTTGGCTCGAATAGAATTCGCCCCGTTTGAGCGCCTCAACAAGAAGCTCTGGTTCGTTAGCGTCGGCCTTAACCATGACCCAGCCCCCGAAATGGTCTGGCTCAGTAAAATGCGCATCATCCGTGGCCACGAGATCGAGTTTACGCCCCTCCGAAAGCAGCAAGTCCAGCGTGTGGAACCCGTCGGGACGATCACACCCTGTGGCACAGCCGTGATTGTAGACCTCTACCGCATGCGCCGCTTCGATCGTGCGTGCATCTTCAAGCGTTAACCCGGACCATTGCGGATGTGCGACCGCCACATAGGCCCCTGCATCACGCGCGCGCCGCGCAATTTCCGCACCGCTCTCCTGCCCTTCAACCGGGACAAAAGCCGGGGAATGGCTCGGCTCAAAATCCGCCGGAAGACCAACGGCAAGGATATGCCAAAGTTCTCCATTGGCCATTGCGCCGGAATGCAGCTCAGCTCCAAGAATGGTTGTGAACCGTTCATCTCGAAATGGAATCGTGTCTGCAATCGGGTATTTGTAGATGCCGATGAAATGGTCTGTCAGGCTGATGAAATCATAGCCTTCCGCTTTGTATCGACGGCAGACTTCTTCCGGCTCAAGGCACCCATCCGACAGATTCGAATGTGTATGCAGATTGCCACGGAAAAAACGGCCGGGGGCGGTAAAGGCGGGATGAATCATCGCGGGCTCCATTCATAGTCTTTCGATATTTCTCCGCCGCCTAGCTCTCGGGGACAATGATTTTATGACAGTTGCCGCAGAATTTCTCCGAAAGCCCGAGATCGCCCCGCCTCAGACCCCGATCATGTGGTTATCCCATCGGATGTCATGTTCCCCGACCGGCGTCAGCGTATCGCCCACATAGCCCGCCACATGCCCATCGCCAGAGGTCAGCACGAACCCGTCCGCATTCGCCCCGATGCCGCAGACATCCGGCATTCCGACAGACCGCGCCACACGCATGCTGTCCACGTCGATCACCTGCACCACACTCCCGCGCGGCGAGGAAATCGCCACCTCGCGACCATCCGCCGAGAAGGTCACGCTGCCCACATAGGCATTGAGCGCGGCATGGTCCTCTGCGCTCGGCGACAATAGGCGCGGCTCTTCGCCCATCTTATGCACTCCAAACAGAACCGGTGCCTGCGCCCGGTCCCCCTGCCACTGCATCCCGAAGGCGACAAGCCCATCGCCGCGCACCGAGATGTGGCGAATCGAATTCATGTGCATCGCCCAAGGCAACTCCATGATCTCAAGCGCCTCCCCCTCCGGCGAGAGATAGGCGAGGTTCGGCTCCATCATCGGGATATTGAGCTTGGCCCGGCCATAATCGGGATGCGTCTCGATACCACCATTGGCAATGACAAGCGCCTCACTACCGGGCAAACGGCAAATTTGGTGCGGCCCAACACCACCCGAGGAAAACTCGCCAATGCGCTTATAGCCCGCGCTCCGGTCCCAAACCCCGATTACGCCCTCGCCCGCCTCGTAATCATTCTCTGTGGTGAACAGGGTATTGCCGTCGATGGAAAATGCCCCGTGCCCAAAGAAATGCCGCCCTTCGGGCGAATGAAGACGATGCACCACCGCCCCACTCGTACAATCAACAACAAAGGCAAAATTGCCCGGACGCCGCGCAAATCCGACGGCCTCGGCGGCATTGGGATGTGCCGCCGCCGCATGGCCCCGCGCCGGAAGCGGCACGGAAAACACCGGCACGCCCGCCGCGTTCATCCCGAAAAGACGATACGCGCCGCCAAGGTCCTGCGCCGCTGTGACAAAACGCACATCGCCAAGCCCGGCCCACGTCGCCGTCGGCACTGCCCCGGCAGCCAATGCGCCCGCGATAAATTCCCGTCTCGAAACCATGTCAGTCCCCGTCCAATGCGTTAAACCCGGCCACCACGCCAAGATACGAGCCAAGTTCTACTGCCGCGATCTCGCGCAAGTCATCAAGAACGCCCTTGATCGTCTCGATATTAAGGCGCCGCCCCGAGTCCGTGACAGAGGCAAAAACCGGATCGTCCAGCGCGATACTCGCCGCGCGCACATAATCGAACCCTTCCCCGAATTGCATCACGAGACTCGGAGACCCTTCGGAAAGCATCCCCGACAACTCCTCAAGCGCATCCACCGACAGGATCACATGTCGTACCGACCGTCCAGAAAGCCGCGCCTCGGCGCGATCCGGGCGCGGACGCTCAAAGCTTCCCAAAGGGCGCAGAATGCGCATATCCGCCGTGATCTGAAGCCCGGTGCCCAACGCCTTGAACAACTCCTGCACGCCTTCTGCCTCGCTTTGATAGACGAGATTGCCCTCGGCTCCGGCGGTTTTGAGCGTCTCGGCATAACCCTTCACCCAATCCTCATGGATCGCCGCCGTGACCGAGGCGATATTGCCCGCCATCGCCTGCGCCAAACCACAACGGAACTCGGACGTGCCAAGCGTGGCAAATTCCGGGCCATAAAGCAGATATTCCATCGCGTAATAGCCCTGCGCCGCGATGGACTGAATCGCAAACCCCTCCGGTGTAAGGATCGCCTCATCTCCCTTCAGGAGAAGGCCACGCAGTGCCTTGGGCGTCTTGCCCCGGCTGTCAGGCCAAAAGGCGAGCGAAAAGGCGCGGTTGTCGGTCTCGGAAGGACCAAACCGCAGATGGCTGACCCCGATCCAGGCATCAAATGCCTTGCCCCAGGCTGTCCGAAGCGCCGGGTCGCCCGCCTCGCAATGCGCTTTCGAGGCCTCCGCCAGCGCCGCGCCCGTCTCGGCCAATGCCGCATAGCGGGGCAGGATATGGTGGTCCGTGACCGTCGCGATCAACGTGGCATGCTCCGTCGTCTCAGCCCCTGCCCTGATTGGCAGCAGACCAAGGACCAAAGCAACAAACAGACGTTTCATCAATTCAGCCCTCCTTAAAGGCTCTTCAAAAATCGGAGCAGCGCAGCGCGCTCTTCAGGCGACATATCGACGACGCGCTCTCGCGCCGCCTCGGCCTCGCCCCCATGCCAGAGAACCGCCTCAAGCAGGCTCCGCGCCCGTCCATCGTGCAGGTATCGCTCCTGCCCGGCAATCTCTTCGGTGTGGCCAATACCCCAAAGCGGCGGCGTCTTCCATTCGCGTCCCGACGCATCGTCCTCGTTACGATGATCGGCAAGCCCTTCTCCCATATCGTGCAGAAGAAAGTCCGAATAGGGCCAGATCAACTGAAACGACCGCGACGGATCGTCCTTCAGACGGTGGGTGACATAAGCCGGGCGATGGCAATCCGCGCATCCTGCCGCGTGGAACACCGCCTTGCCGCGCAAAACCTCGTCTTGCTCCGCATCCTTCCGGATCGGTAGAGCAAGGCTCGCCGTATAAAGCGTCAAAAGGTTGAGCCCTTTGGCGTCGATCTCGAACCCACGCACATCATTATCCCCATGCGGCAAGACGCGGCATGCCTCCTGCGCCTCACTGCATTCACCCCAAGGATCAGGATAAAGAGGACTCGAAATACCTATATCGTTCGAAAACGCGTCTGCCGATTGTTCTCTCACTGTCGGCATTGCGGCCTTGCGCCCAAAGCGGCCAAGCATCTCGACCCCGTATTCGCGCGAATACACTCGGCGCGCACGCCCTGAAATCCCGTCATCGTCCGCGTCTGCCGGATCTTCCCACGCAAGGATATCCGCTGCCGCAATCGCCTCGATGAGGCCAAGCCCCGGCAAGGGCGGTGCAAGGCGCGGGCTATAGGCGGCTCCTTCCGGCCACGGCCCATAGCCCAACGCAGACACCGTATACTGCGGCACATGCAAAATCGCCGCCTCATCCCCCGAAAGCGCGATACGCTCTTCGCGATAGGTCACATCAAGCTGCGCCTCTGCCGCCAGCCCCGAAAGCGAATTGGTCTGAAGCTGCATCCCATAGGTCGGCGCGCCCGAAAGCTTGAGCATTAGCGCCGCACCCCGATGGCCGCCACCAACCTGCCCATCTTCCGGCACATGGCCTCGTCCATTACCCGGATGGCAAGCCAGACAAGAACGCGCATTGTAAAGAGGCCCAAGCCCGTCCGATGCCTTGGTCGAACTCGG
>JAAEZB010000012.1:11074-18454 GCA_018223085.1 Paracoccaceae bacterium | reverse complement strand
CGCTTAGCCGCCGAACGGGATCACCACGGCCATGCCGAAATGCGTCGAGCTCACGCCCGCATCGTCAACAAAAGCCAGAGCGCCGCCGAGTTCGACACCGTTCTTAAAGGTGTAGTCAGCCCCGAAGGTGGCCATCTTGGTCTTACCTGCACTGGTCACATCGCGAATAGCGAGGGTGCCTGAAAAGGTGATGTCGCCATAGGCACGCGCCGCGTTGATGAGCGCATAGGTCGCGTCGTCCCCGGCTGCACCGCCATAGTTTTCAAACAAGCCAACTTCACCGAAGACGGCAAATTCGCCGACATTGGTGCCGAGGCCCGCAACAAAACCGGTCTCGTCGGATTCGGTCGCGTTGCCGCTCAGGTGACGCGCACCGACATTGTAGAACAGGCCGCTATCCAGTTCCTGCGCCCAGTTGATGGCGAAGTTGTCAAAGCTGCCGGTATTGCCCGCGCCGGAGCCCGCCACACCAGACACATTCGGACCGACATTAAAGCCAAGTTGCTCGCTGAAGATCGTGTCATCTGCATAGAAGGCCGCGATCGAGATCGTGCCGCCCGCAATTTCCATATCGGCAGCTAGAACGATCTGCTCGGCCAGCTCATAATCATCTGCCAGAGCGCTGGCATAGAAGCCCGCTGCAGAATCCCATGCCGAGCCGAAGGCCACGCCGGTTTTACCGACGGTCAAGGTCGTGTTGCCAAGACCGAAGGACAGGCCCACTTCGCCAAGGTAGAAGCCAAGGTCTTCAAAGGCGCGGTCAGTGGTCGCACCGGTCATCGATTCGCCGGTTCCGGCGATAAAGAAGGTCACCGTATCGCTCAGCGCCCATTCGGCTGCCACGTCGACAATGCCATAAAGGTCGTTCACTTCGGCGCCCGGCACATCCGAGCTGATGGTGCTGTCGATGCCGATTTCGAGCGAGCCTTCCCAGGTCAGGCGCGGATCAGCAAGGCCAGAGGTCGCGGCAATAGAAAGGGAGGCCGCCGCCACTCCCAGAGTGAGGTTTTTCATTGGTCAGTTCCATTTTTTGGAGGCCCCGGTGCCGCGGCTTGCGATGGCTGGCGGTACAGCACGCAGGGCAATTTCTAAGCTTGGAAAGCGGTCCCTTATTGGAAGACTGCCGAGGGATTGTCGAGGCTATCCGAGCCTTCCACTTCGATTCCGTTAAGGCCAAGGGTCGATACGACACGCTCAAAGCTCTTTGTTTGAGCAACAAGCCCGTTTACACCGCCCATAATAAGCGCTTCACCCTTGGCATTGCCCGGAGCGAGCATCTGATCGTAGGCCATCTCACCATTGTCGGCAGCAGCCTTCATCGCGCCCATCGCAGACATGGTGGCGTCGAGTTTACCTCTGACCTCGGCATCCAGCGCAGCATCTTTCGCAACAACAAGATCCGACAGAGACGCACCCGAGACGACCGATCCATCTACGCGGGTATAGGAGCCGAGATAGACGTTCTGAATGCCAAGACCATCATAATAGTGGCTGTTATGAGTGTTATCAGAGAAGCAATCGTGCTCTTCCTCTGGATCGTTGAGCATCAGGCCGAGACGCATACGTTCGCCCGCAAGCTCACCATAAGAAAGCGACCCCATCCCGGTCAGAATCGCAGTCAGCCCGGTAGCCTCATCCTTGAGGACTTCGGCGCGCGCCGCACCGCCTTCGGCCCATGCTGCCACCATCTCTTCAAGATCGCTCAGCAAGAGGTCTGTCGCCGCCTCAAGATAGGCTACACGACGGTCACAATGCCCCCCGGTACAGCCCTCACCAATCACAAAGTCAGTATAAGCACGGGTACCTGCGCCGGCCTCGGTGCCGTTGAGATCTTGTCCCCAGAGCAAGAATTCAATCGCGTGATATCCGGTCGCCACATTGGCTTCCACCTCATCCGCCTCATGCAAGGTCTCTGCAAGAAGCGTCGGGGTGATCTCGGTGGCATCCACGATCTGGCCCGACATCTCGAATGTCGGGTTGGCAATCACATTCGCAGTGTAAAGGCCATTTTCCTCACTCTCGGCGCCATAGCCCGCATCGACATAATCGATCAGACCCTCATCAAGCGGCCAGGCGTTCACCTTGCCCTCCCAGTCATCAACCATCGCGTTGCCGAAGCGGTAAACCTCGGTCTGCTGGTAAGGTACACGCGATGCAAGCCACGCGCTCTTAGCAGCGGCCAGCGTCTCATCCGAGGGGCTCGCGATCAACGCGTCCACGGCTTCGCCGAGGCCCTTTGCGGTGATCAGGCTGTCTTCGTACTTTGCCGCCGCGATGTCAGCATAGGTCTTGAGCACGGACGCGCTGTCCGCAGCCTGCGCCATACCAGCAAAGCCAAGCGCCGCCAGCGTGACGCTGATTCTCAGGGGTGTCATGGTCATATCCTTCTTTGTCCCTTTTGTTCCGTTCCCTGCTGCGGCCAGCCTTCTTTGGGCCGGCCGACCGATGGGGTCTATTTGGTGAGGATGAGTTTGTTGGCACGGGTGATCCGCAGCGTGTAGACCTGACCATCCAGAACAATGCGCGCCTGCACCTTGCCCTGAGTCAGCTCTTTCGCATCATGAATTGGAAAATCTTCTGGGGCGGCTGCTTTTTCCGTATTCAACATATCTCAATCTCATCCGTCAGAGGTCCTGTCGCACCCCTTAACTGACTAAAATAGTCGGAAAGGTCAACCCGACTATTTTAGTCAGAGTAATCTTTCTCACGTCCGATCACATTTTTAAGCGCCATGCGGAAAAGCTGCTCTTGCGGAGAAATCGCCTCATCCGGGCGACGCATGAGACCAACAGGCCCCCGGGTATTGGCCGTCTCAAAGGGCAAGGGCACAAGGAAACCATCAGCGATCTCATTGGCCACCACCCCTGCCGAGATGATCCAGATCGCATCTGAACGGCGGGTATAGACCCGACCAAAAGCGCCCGACACGGTCTCGATCCGGTTCGGAATATTGCCCACCCCATGCGCAATCAAAAGCCGCTCGACCAATGGGCGAATCGCCGAACCCTGCGGTGGGTAGATCACCTGCCACTCTCCGATCCGGCTCAAGTCCGGCGCATCCAGAAGCGGATGCCCGGCCCGCACGATGAATTCGACCTTTTCCTCGTAAAGTTGGGTGAAGGAGAGGCCCTGCATGGTCTCCGGCCGCCCAAGCCGCCCGATCACCAAGTCCAGCCCCCCAAGGCGAAGTCGATCGACAAGAAACGCGTGCGGCCCATCCACCACGTGCACTTCTACATCCGGCGCGATCTTGGACATCTCGGCTACCACCGTCGGCATCAGGCGCGCCGCCACCGAGGGCAGCGCCCCAACCGCGATACGCGCCTTACCCGCTGTGCCGACCTGCTCGACCCCAGCCAACCCCTGCTGCAACGCCGCCAGCGATTGCTCTGCGAAATGAAGGAAAACTTCTCCCTGCGGCGTAAGCGTGACCCCCGCCCGACTGCGCTCAAGAAGATCCGCCTCGAGAATTTGCTCCAACTCTTTCAGCGTCTTTGAAATCGCGGGCTGCGTCAGGAAAAGCCGCTCCGCCGCGAGCTTCAAGGAACCCTCGCGACAAATCTCAACAAAACACTGAATATGGCGAAATTTAATACGGCGATCGATCATTTCTTTCCACTTTCGGAAACTATATGTCAAATATCATCATTTTACTTGCCGAGATCAACCATTCAATATCCCCACAACGGGAGGAAAGACCATGCGTACACAAGTCGCTATTATCGGCGGTGGCCCTTCGGGCCTGCTTCTGAGCCAACTTTTGCACAAGAAGGGCATCGACAGTGTCGTGCTCGAACGCAAGACCCGCGACTACGTGCTGGGCCGTATCCGCGCAGGCATTCTCGAACAGGGCTTTGTCGATCTAATGCGCGAGGCCGGCGTCGGCACCCGTATGGACGCCGAAAGCTACATCCATGACGGCACCGTGGTCTCTTATGGTGACGAAGAATTCGGCATCGACTTCAAAGACCTGGCCGGCACTTCGGTCGTTGTCTACGGCCAGACCGAAGTCACCCGCGATCTCTATGACGCCCGCGAAGCGATGGACGGCAAGATCGTCTTCAATACCGAAAACGTACAAATCCACGACGCCGACTGCGACGCGCCCTACATCACCTACACGGTTGACGGCACCGAGCACCGCATCGACTGCGATTTCGTTGCAGGCTGTGACGGATTTCACGGCGTCAGCCGCCAAACCATCCCCCTCACAGTGCGCAAGGAATATGAAAAGGTCTATCCCTTCGGCTGGCTCGGCATCCTCTCTGAGACGCCGCCCGTACATGACGAGCTAATCTATGCCGGGTCCGAGCGCGGCTTTGCCCTCTGCTCCATGCGCAACGAGAACTTGAGCCGCTATTATATTCAGTGCTCCCTCTCCGACAGCCCCGACGACTGGACCGACGAGGCCTTCTGGCAGGAACTCAAACGCCGCATCCCGACGCATTACGCCGAAAAGCTCGTCACTGGCCCCTCGATCGAGAAATCCATCGCGCCGTTACGCTCTTTCGTGACCGAACCCATGCGCTGGGGCCGCCTGTTCCTCTGCGGTGACGCCGCCCATATCGTGCCCCCCACCGGCGCCAAAGGCCTCAACACTGCGGCGAGCGACATTCACTACCTCTACAACGGCCTCGTCGCCCATTATCACGATGGCGATGACGAAGGACTCGACCGCTATAGCGAAAAGGCTCTGGCCCGCATCTGGAAAGCCGAACGCTTCAGCTGGTGGTTCACTTCCCTGATGCACCGCTTCCCGGATCAGTCCGAATTCGATCTCAAGATGCAGAAATCCGAGATTGATTTCCTCCGCGAGAACCGCGCCGCGCAAACTGTGATGGCCGAGAACTATGTCGGTCTGCCATACTGACCGCCATGAGGGACATGATGAACGATAAATACGACACCGGTATGCAGGTCCGCCGCAAAATCCTCGGCGACGAACACGTAGATCGCGCCGAAGCCGCCAAGACCGATTTCGACACTCCTTTCCAGACGCTCATCACTGAAGGCGCTTGGGGGACGGTCTGGGCCTCGGACGGCATCACCGACCGGGAACGCTCTATGCTGACTCTGGCATTGCTTGCCGCTGCGGGGAATTTCGAAGAAATCCCTATGCATATCCGCGCCACTGCCCGCACCGGGGCGAGCAAGCAAGATGTGCTTGAGGCCTTTCAGCACGTGGCAGTCTACTGCGGTGTTCCGCGCGCCAACCACGCGCTGAAACTGGCCAAGCAGACCTATGCCGAAATGGAAAACGACGATTAACGGGAAACGCGCCCGCTTACAGGAGACAAACCCATGAGCACAAAAGGGGAATTCTACCAGAGGGACCGCCTCTGGCACCCGCCGGCCTACGCGAAGGACTACAAGACTTCCGTGACCCGCTCGCCGCAATATGCGCTGATCTCGCTACAAAACTCGGCCAGTGAAATCACCGGCCCGACCTTCGGCCACCGCGACATTGATCCGATCGACAATGACCTGATCTCAAACTATGCACAGGCAGGCGAAAGCCCGATTGGCGAACGCATCATCGTGCATGGCCGCGTCCTCGACGAAAATGGCCGCCCGGTGCCCAACACGCTGGTGGAAATCTGGCAGGCCAACGCCGGTGGGCGCTACCGCCACAAGAAGGATACCTACCTCGCGCCGATCGACCCGAATTTCGGCGGCTGCGGACGGACCCTCACTGACGAGAACGGCTATTACTACTTTCGCACCGTCAAACCCGGCGCCTACCCATGGCGCAACTGGGTCAATGACTGGCGTCCCGCCCATATCCACGTCTCGGTTTTCGGCTCCGGCTTTGCCCAACGCCTCATCACCCAAATGTATTTCGAGGGCGACCCCCTTGTCGCGACCTGCCCGATCGTCAACACGATCCCCGACAAGGCCGCCATCAACCAACTTATCGCCGCGCTGGACCGCAACGCGACGATCCCACTCGACACTATGGCCTACAAGTTTGACATCGTCCTGCGCGGACGCCGCTCGACCCTGTTTGAAAACCGTCTGGAGGGGAACTGATGACCCAAGAGCTGAACTACCTCAAGGAATCGCCCTCGCAGACCGCAGGCCCTTACGTCCATATCGGCCTCGCACCAGGTGCCGCCGGGTTTGACATCTACCGTCAGGAACTCGGCTGGGACATCGCAGGGCCTAACGCCAAGGGCGAACGCATCCGCGTCGAAGGCATCGTCATCGACGGCACCGGCTCGCCGATCAAGGACGTGCTTCTCGAAGCATGGCAGGCCAATAGCGAAGGCATCTACGCCCACCCCGAACACCCCGGCGAAGTCGAAGACGGCTTTCGCGGCTGGGGCCGCGTCATCACCGATTTTGCTACCGGAGAATGGGGTTTTGACACGGTGAAACCGGGGCCCGTTATGGGCCGCAATGGTCGCATGATGGCGCCGCATATCAACCTCTGGGTCGTGGCACGCGGGATCAATGTCGGCCTCAACACGCGCATCTATTTCGAGGACGAGGTCGAGGCCAACGCCGCCGACCCGGTGATGAACATCATCGAATGGGAACGCCGCCGCGCCACCCTGATCGCCAAGCGCACCGAGCGCGACGGCCAAATCGTCTATCGCTTTGACGTCAAGATGCAGGGCGAGGACGAAACCGTCTTCTTCGACATCTGATAAAGATGACAATCCGGCCCGCCCCGGTCTACGGTGCGGGCCAAAAAGGAATCCCCATGAGCAATCCATGCATTCTCTGCTGCGCCATCACGGGCAGCGTGCCGCGCAAATCCGACAATCCCGCCGTGCCGACCACGGTCGAGGAACAGATCGAAAGCAGCCACGCCGCCGTTGAGGCCGGTGCCTCGATCATCCACGCCCATGTGCGCAACGATGACGAGACCCCTTCTTCCGATCCCGAACGCTTTGCCCGCCTCAAGGAAGGGCTCGAAAAACACTGCCCCGGCGTGATTATCCAATTCTCCACCGGTGGCCGCTCCGGCGCGGGCAAGGAGCGCGGCGGCATGCTTTCGCTGCGCCCCGACATGGCATCGCTCTCGGTCGGCTCGAACAACTTCCCGACCCGCGTCTACGAAAATTCTCCCGACCTCGTCGCCTGGCTCTCCTCCGAGATGCAGAAATACGAGATCATGCCCGAGATCGAAGCCTTCGATCTTTCTCACCTGCTTCAGGCAATCCGCATGCATGACGAGGGCAAGCTCTATGGCCGCCTCTACGTGCAATTCGTCATGGGCGTGAAAAACGCCATGCCCTGCGACAAGGAAGTCTTCGATTTCTACGTCCACATGATGAAGACCCGCGCCCCCAAGGCCGCATGGTGCGCCGCCGGGATCGGGGCCAATCAAGCTGTGGTCAATGAATGGGCCATCGCCGCCGGAGGCCATACCCG
>JAAEZB010000012.1:0-10843 GCA_018223085.1 Paracoccaceae bacterium | reverse complement strand
TCATGTCGCTCGGCCGATTTTCGGCAGGTCGGTTACCCGCTATTCACTTTCAAGCATCATCCCGGCTTCTGCCTTGAGCCGCGCAAGGATCGCGTCCTGCTCAGAAAAATGCTCCGTCGCCTGCGTAAAAGCCTCGCGTGCTTTGTCCGGACGCCCCATGACCGCATAAGAGCGCACAAGCATGATCCAACCATCCGGATTGTTCGGATTGTCCTCAAGCTTGGCCACCAACCCGGCGACCATACCATCAATCATTTCGCCCTGATCCTCTTCGCTCATATCCGCCGCAGCAGCGATGTCCTCTGCCGTCGGCCCCGCAACACCGGGCGATGATGCCATCATATCAAGACCAAGGTTCCGTGCGGCTTCATCAAGTTTGCCAAGCACGAAAGGCGCCACAGAGTAGTTTTTGCGCGCCTGTTGCAAGACCGCGACCGCAGCCTCATTCTCCCCTTTACCGGTCAGAAGCTCGGCCAATTCAATTGATCCCTGATAGTCATGCGGCTCTTCGGCCAGAGACGCACGCAGCTCTACAATCCGCGTCTCATCCGTCTGCGGCGGTGGCGTTCCACCGGATTTGGTGATCTCCTCAGCCGTGGCATTGGGAAGATACTCTGTCACATCAACCTCAAGGAAACGGGCCATATTAACAATGTCGCGCCGCAGGAGCGGCATCCAGGGCGCGCTCGGGCTGCTTTCCTGAGCCAACACGCTCCAATCGGACAGAGCCGCCTCGAACTCCTGCGCCTGCGCCTTAGCCAACGCAATATAATACCGGGCACGGACATCCGGCGTGCGGTTCAGAACCTGTTCAAAGATAAGCCGCGCCGCGCCGGGCACCTTGTTGCCATTGGCAAGCACCATCGCCTCGGCATAGGCCGACATGACGTCAGGCCGGTCGCCGCCAAGTTCCGCCGCCTTGGCATAGGCCTCGACCGCACTGGTATGATTGCCGATTGAGGCATAGGACACGGCGAGCGTCCACCAATCATCAAAGCTCTCTGGGTTATCCTTGGTGCGTTCAATCATCAACGCGATCCGGCTATTGAGATCGCCAGACGCGGCGCGGCGCTCAAGGACTTCGGCCTTGCGTGCGCCCAGCGGCTGATCGGACGCCTGCGGTGTCCCGGTAAGCCAATACCCGCCAAGCGCCACAGCCCCCGAAACAGCCACCACTGCAAAAACCAACGGTAAGGATCGCTGGGACATGACGAAACCACCATCAAGATGGCGGGCCGCCTGTAAAGTGCGGCGCTCGATTTCGCGAATGGCCTCATCACGCTCTGGCGTGGAAATCAGACCGGAGGCAAGATCACGTTCGATCTCGTCCATCTGATCTCGGTAGACCGAAATGGCGCTTTCGGAATCGTTCATCTCGACCGATCCCCGAAGCAGGTAGGGACGCGCAAGCCAAAGCCCCGCGACCAGAGTGATGACAGCAGCGATAATCCAGAACAACATGGCTCACTCCTTTTCCAGCAAACGGCGCGCGGCGGCCCGTTCGGCATCTGAGAGCGGTTCAGAGACGGCCAATACTGTCCGTCGGCGATGATATGCGAAAAGTGCCCCTGCGCCGAAGAGGAGCATCCCAAGAGGTGCAAGCCACAGCGCATAGGTCGTGGCATTCAGGCGCGGCTTAAGAAGAACATAATCGCCATAGCGATCAGCGATATAGGCGATCACCTCTGTATCGCTCTCGCCTTCTTCCATCCGGTCGCGCACCAGAATACGCAAATCACGGGCCAGTTGAGCATTGGAATCGAAGATGGATTCATTCTGACAAACAAGACAGCGAAGCTGTCGGCCAATCTCACGGGCACGCGCCTCCTTGGCCGGGTCCTCAAACATCTCAGAGGCCTCAAGCGCAAAGAGCGGGCCACAGAGCAGAAGGAAGAGGGCTACGATCAGGGAATGTTTCATCGCATCTCTCCTATTCCGCCGGTTGAAGGATAGCTTTGGCACGCCCCCGCGGTGCACCAATGCGCAAGCGCCGGTCGGTGAGCGATATTAGCGCCGAAAATGCGATCAGCGCCCCGCCAAGCCACATCCATGGCACACCGGGGTTATAGTAATACCGAACGACATAGCCCCCCGCGCCAGTCGGATCGCCCAGCACCGCATAAAGATCCCCATGCCAGAGCGAACGTATCCCGGCCTCCGTGGTCGGCTTACCCTCAACCGGATACCAGCGCCGTTCAGGGTGGAGCGTGGCAACGGAAACGCCATCGCGCGTCACGATGACCGTGGCGACCGAAGTCTGGTAGTTCGGGCCAGTGCCGTTGTCGATGGTCTCAAGCGTAAAGGCATATGGCCCAACGACAAGACCTTCGCCTAGGGAAACTGTACGAATTTCTTCGGCTTTCCAGACCGAAACAGCCACGACCCCGGCAGCCGCAATGGCAAGGCCGATATGGCCGAGATACAGCCCCCAGATCGAACGCGGTAATCCAACCATGCGGCGCAGCGCCGTGCCCGGCTTGGCCCCTGGCAGCCCGGCGCGCAGCCCGAGATCCTGAAGCGTGGCGACAGCCAGGAACACCGCTATAAAGATCCCGAACAAGCCAACCGGATCGGTCAGCCCCCCCCCCAGAGCCACCACAGCCACCAAGCAAAGCGATAGCACCGTGGTCAGTGCCACGCGACGCAATACGATGGGGCGACGGGCGCGCTTCCAAGACAGGAACGGCCCGATCCCGGCCGCAAACATGGTCACACCAAAAATTGGCAGGAAGGTCTGGTTAAAATAGGGCGCGCCGACGGTGATCTTGTCCCCGGTGACAACTTCGAGCACCAACGGATAGAGCGTGCCGACAAACACAACGCCCGCCGCCACAGTCAACAACACGTTGTTGACCAAAAGCCCGCTCTCACGCGACCAAAGGGAGAAGACACCGCCCTCTTTGAGTTGCGGTGCGCGCCAGACAAAAAGCATCAGCGCCGCGCCTATATACAGGCAAAGAAGAACGAGGATGAAAGCACCGCGTTCGGGGTCGACCGCAAAGGCATGGACCGAGCTCAGAATACCCGAACGCACCAGAAATGTGCCAATCAGCGAGAGCGAAAAAGTGAGGATCGCCAGAAGGATGGTCCATTTGAGAAGAGCATTTCGCTTCTCGACCACAATGGCCGAATGAAGCAAGGCCGTCCCGATCAGCCACGGCATGAAAGACGCGTTCTCGACCGGATCCCAGAACCAGAACCCGCCCCAGCCAAGCTCGTAGTAGGCCCACCACGACCCAAGCGCGATCCCAGCCGTCAGACCAGACCAGGCGATCAGAATCCAAGGCCGCATCCAGCGCGCCCAGGCCGGATCAAGACGGCCGGTAATCAGGGCCGCAACAGCAAAGGAAAAGGCTGTCGAGAACCCAACATAGCCGAGATAAAGAAGCGGTGGATGGAAGGCGACGCCAGGGTCCTGCAAAAGCGGGTTCATCCCCTGCCCATCCAGCGGCGGCATCGGCAGGCGGTCGAACGGGTTCGATGTCAACACAAGGAACAGATAAAAACCGATCCCGATCATCGCCTGTACGGCAAGAACGGTTGACCGCATCACCACCGGGATCATTCGGCCGAAGATCGAGATCAACATCCCAAACAGCGCCAGCATCAGCACCCAGAGCAGCATCGAACCCTCGTGATTGGCCCAGACACCTGTCACCTTATAGAGCATCGGCTTGGCCGAGTGCGAATTGAGCGCCACGTTGCGCAACGAAAAGTCCGAGACGATATAGGCCCAAGTCAGAGCCACAAAGGCAAAACCCGCCCCGAGAAACTGAACCTGCGCCGCCCCATCAGCGACACGCATGGCAGAGGCCGACCCGTTCTTTGCTCCCCAGAGGGGGATGGTGGCCTGAATCAGCGCCGCAGCCAGCGCAAGCCAGAGAGCGAAATGCCCCAGTTCCGTAATCATGCACCCATCTCCTTCAATGCGAACTCTTGCCCTGCGACAAACCTATCCATGCGCGGCTCATGACCGACCACATCAATAGGAACCGGCAATCGCCGTTCCAACGCGGCCATGTCGGGAATGGTGTATTCCGTGGGCGACAAGAACTTCACCAGCCGCTGCTTCTTGAGGCGGGTCAGAATGCGGCTGACAGTTTCGGCATTGAGGCCGAGATAGTCGGCGATATCCTCGCGCGACGTGGGCAAGCGCACGATCCCGTCAAGAGTTGGCCGAAACCGAAGCGCCATCTGACCAAGAAACAGGATAACCCGCTCCGTACTATCAAGCCGCCCAAGTGTCGAAAGATGGATCGAGACGTTTTCCAGCCGCTGATGGGTCAACCGGAACACCTCCATCATGAACTTTGGGTTTCCTTGAAGGTCACGCGCCGCCCGCGAAAAGTCCAACTGACAAATCACGCAGTCGTCGAGCGCCTCAAGCCAACTTGGCGCATCAGGCGTCGCAACCAGTCCGCAGATCGTATCGCCTCCGGTCTCCAGCCCGGTGATCTGGCGTCGCCCATCTGCAAAACTGGTGCAGATCGCGGCCCATCCTTTTTCAACAATCCAGAATTTCAGACAGCCATCCTGACACGCATCAAGCCGCTCACCGCGCGCAAGAGAAAACACCGCGCGCTCGCTCACCGGATGGATATTCGGCAAGAACGTGCACAGCCTGCGGTTGCAGGCAAAACATAGCTCCGCTTCCATGGCGACCCCCACTGTCCTGATTCAGGCGATATAAGCTGATGACATACGCGGCCCTGTTTCGCGCATCATTTGGCGCAGGATAGCGTGTGCTTTTGGATTTTTCCTTGATGTGCGTCAACACAATAACATGTTGATTAAATGCACCTTTTTGATTTGTGAGGGAAAGGCAAAATTCCTGACAATTGTCAGGGCGACGACTCGCGAGCCGAAATAAGATTCACGGTGATGTCGTCTATCCGCTCGAAAGGAGTGTCTGTCGTGAAACGGATATTATTGTCACTTTTCTTAGTCTTGGGCTGGGCCACGCTCGCTCAGGCTGAGGGGGTTCCCGAAAAGGTGGACCCGGAACTCGCCGCCGAAAAAGGGTGTTTGTCGTGCCATGAAGGCATCGAAAAATTCACCACCGGCATTATGATGGAACAAATCGAAGAACTGGGTCCGGACTACAATGACCCGGCAGGCTGTGTCGTGTGTCACGGCGGAACCCCAAGCGGTCTGACAGCCGAAGAAGCCCATGCCGGCACCCCGGTTGAGCTTGCCGAAGCTGGTGGCCCGCACATGTTCTACCCCGATCCCGGCGCACTGTGGATCGCAGATAAATCCTGCGGTCAGTGCCACGACGGCTATGCCGAGCGCCTGACCAAGTCGCTCATGAACACCGAGGCTGGCAAACTGCAGGGCAACCTCTGGAGCTGGGGCGTCATCGACACGCACCGCTCGGTTTACGGCAACTATAGTCTGGTAGACGAAGACGGTTTTGTGCCGACCGTCGGCACCGATGCCTATAAGGACTACATGGTCGCCTACGCTGAATCCCACCCCGACCAGCTCGTCGACTCGATGGAGCAGGTTCCGGAAGTGGACGTAGACGCCATCTCCGAACACCCGAACCTGGCCGGTATCACCTATTCGCGCCAGCAATGTCAGCGTTGCCACGTTGGCGTGACCGGGCGTGAGAAGCGTGGCGATTATCGTGGCGCCGGTTGTTCGTCCTGCCACGTGCCCTACTCGAACGAAGGCCTGTATGAGGGCGGCGACCCGACAGTTGCCAAAGATCAGCCTGGCAAGCTTCTGACTCACCAGCTTCAGGCGACCCGCAAATCCGTCGTCAAACATGGCGATCTGGAATATTCGGGCATTCCGTCCGAGACCTGCAACTCCTGCCACAACCGCGGCAAGCGGATTGGTGTGAGCTATCAGGGTATCATGGAATTCCCCTATGGCTCGCCTTACGATGAGAAGGGTGGCAAGCAGCCCAAGCTGCACACCAAGAAGTATCTCTACATCAAGGAAGACCTGCACCACGCAACCGAATCGCGTCCGGGTAACCCCGAAGGCGGGCTGCTTTGTCAGGACTGCCACACCTCAATCGACATGCATGGCGACGGCAACCTGCCGGGCACCACGCTGGCGCAGGTGGAAATCGAATGTGAGGACTGCCACGGTACCGTCAACGAGTTCCCATGGGAACTGCCGCTTGGCTACGGTGAAGAACACCAGACCGATATCGGCGATGTCGAGCGCGGTCTGAGTGAAGACTCCGCTGACGAGACCTTCATGTTCGCAACCGACTATGACGCACGGGACGGCTTCCTGCTGACAGCACGCGGCAACCCGTTCGGCAACGTTGTCAAAGACGGTGAAAAGGTTGTCATGCACTCTGCTTCGGGCCTCGACTTCGAGATCCCCGTGCTCAAGCAGATCGCCACTGACGGCACCTGGAAAAACCAGAATGCCCAAGTTGCAATGATGAGTGTCGGCAAACACATGGAAAGCATGGAATGCTATGCTTGCCACGCCGACTGGGCACCGCAGTGCTATGGCTGCCACATCACCGTGGACTATTCCGAAGGCAAGACTGACGTCGACTGGATCACCAACGCCAATACCCGCGGTGAAAACGGTCTGACGGCGGATAACGCCCTCGGCACCAACGGTCTGACTTCTGCTGGTAAAGTCTCCGAGACCCGCTCCTACCTGCGTTGGGAAGAGCCGACTCTCGGGATCAACGGCGAAGGTCGCGTGTCTCCGCTAATGCCGGGTTGTCAGGTGATTACCACCGTGATCGACAAAGACGGCAACACGGTTGCGCATAACGAGACCTGGATGACCCCGGATGCCGGTGGCACCAAAGGTCTGGACCACGCCGCAGTGCAGCCGCACACGGCAGGTCGTGAAGCGCGAAGCTGTGAGAGCTGCCACAACAACCCGAAAGCACTGGGTTACGGCATCTCCGGTGGTCGCTTCATGGCGGGCTACAACGAAGGCTTCATTGTCGATCTGGAAACGGCAAAGGGTGAAATTATCCCGAAAAACCACCAGTACCAGTCGCAGCCGATCCCGTCGCTCGATCATGACCTGAGCCGCATCGTGACCGAAGATGGCAAACAGCTTGTCACCGTTGGTTCGCACTGGCCGCTGACCGGTCCGCTTCCGCAGGATATGCGCGAGAAGATGGAACGCACGGGGCTGTGCATGGGCTGTCACCAGAACATGACCGACGAAGCCCTGTGGGATAAAGTCAACACGCCCGCCTTTGTGAACAACAAAGAGCATCAGGACGTGATGGACAAAGCCATCCACTCGCTGGCTGGCGAATAATCCTGCCACAACCCGGGCCGGTATGATCCGGCCCGGGTTTTTCAATTTCAAACACAAGGAGCAAGCACCATGCGTTCCGCCTTTCTTATCGCAGCTCTCGGCATGACATTCGCTGCGCCGGCGCTGGCCGATGACTACTCCGCTGGCGATCTTCTTTCGCCCTGTCAGGAAGCTGACAACGATGCCCGCTGGGGCGAGGCCGCAGAAACCGAATGCGAGCAATATGTCATCGGTTTTGTGGGCGCCCTGCAGGCCACTGGCGCAAAAGAATCGATGGGAATTTGCCCCCCTGATCAAAACACTGCGGACGAGGTCCGCTGGGCCTTCATGCGCTGGGTCCATGCATCCTACACAAAACGCAAAGCCCTGCCCGCAAGCGAAGCCATGTTGGCAACGCTCAAAGAAAGCTTCCCCTGCAACTGAGGTCCGCGTCCGATCTCTTTGGCTGAGGATCGCCCCGTCGTGCTTTACACGGCGGGGCTATTTGATTGCGGGGACTGGCTCTGACATGCTGCCTCAACAAGAGTTTGAAAGGACGTGCGATGATACGCCTTGCCTGCGTTTTGATCCTGCTAGTGGCCTCGGTTGAGACACTTGCCGCGCGCGAAGGAAACACCCTTCGCAATGCGCTGTCGCCCTACCTCTTACAACACGCCGATAACCCCGTGGACTGGTATCCATGGGGGGCCGCGGCACTGCATCAGGCTCGCACACAGAATAAACCGATCTTCGTATCGGTCGGCTACTCCTCCTGCCATTGGTGCCATGTCATGCGCAAAGAGAGTTTCGAGGATGCGCGTATCGCGGCTTTTCTCAACGCGCATTTCATCTCAATCAAGATTGACCGCGAGGCGCGGCCCGATCTGGACGCACAGTTTCAGGCCGTGACCGCATTGCTTGGCGGCGCGGGCGGATGGCCAAATAGCGTTTTTCTCACCCCGGCTGGCGATCCTTATTTCGCAGGCGGCTATTTCGCACCCGCCCCATTTCTTGAGGTGCTACAGCGCGTATCAGATGCCTGGCAGGACGATCCAACCTTTGTATCTCAGGAGGCGCGTAAGGTGACCCGCGCCCTCCGCGCGCATCTGACCCGCAAAGCCGCTGCAACCGAGGTTTCGGGAGAGGCCATCCAACATGCTGCCTCGGACCTTCTCAAGGATATGGATGCGTTCTACGGCGGCTACGGCACAGCACCAAAATTCCCCCGCGAACCGTTGTTCCTGTTCCTCTTCGATCAGGCACAACGCAGTGGTGACACACAGTTACTCCATGCCGTCACCGACACGCTGGACGGTATGGTCAACGGCGGCATACACGACCATGTCGGCGGCGGGTTTCACCGCTACGCAGTCGATCCAGAATGGCACGTGCCCCATTTTGAAAAAATGCTCTACACCCAAGCCATGACCGGCCGACTACTGCTTCGGGCGTATGACGCGACCGGACAGATGCGCTATCGACGTGCTTCATCCCGACTCTTCGACTATGTGCTCCGCGATCTGCGCGATCCTCAAGGCGGATTCTACTCAGCTCAGGACGCCGATAGCCTGACCCCGGACGGCCATTTCGAAGAAGGCGCCTTCTACACATGGCACCCTGACGATTTACACGGGCTCTCCCCGTCCGACGCCGCCTTCCTGCGCAATGCCTTCCAGATTACGCCTGACGGCCCGCTAGACGGCGCCAGCGTGTTGTACAGAACGCACACGCTCGAAGAGCTGGCCCAAATGGAGGGCACATCATTAGCGGAAACCTCGGCCCGCCTCGACACCCTCTCCAACGCCCTTCTGGCCCTGCGCCAGACACGCCCCGCACCGTTTCTCGACCGCAAGATCGTATTGTCGTGGAATGCTCTGATGATCGAAACACTGGCCGAAGCCGCCACCGTGCTGCAACGCCCCGATCTGTATGCAGCGGCGGAAACAGCCGCGACATTCCTCCTGAACCACATGCGCACAGAGAGCGGCCTGAAACGTATCTGGTTCAAGGATGAAGCCAGCATCGACGCGCAGCTTGCGGATTACGCCGCGCTTGGGTTGGCCTTCCTCTCGCTGTCCGATCATGGCCCCGACACGACACAAACCAGACTGTGGCGACAGAGGTCATACGATCTTGCCACCGAGATTCGAGACAAATTCGGCAAGGCCACAACCGGCTTTCGCGCCACCCAAACCAAAAGCGGTTTGACCGATCACATTCCGTTTGAGGATACCGCCATACCCTCCGGCAACGCGCTGGCGCTTACGCTCTTTGCCCGTTTGGCCCAGCGCATGCCATTGCCAGAGATCGAACAGGAGGGATACGCGCTGGCCGCGGCGATGTCCGGGCGGGCCATTGGGACCCCTGCGGCACACGCCTATGCCCTTAAGGCCCTGCAAGACCTTATAAACGGCGGCTCCGGCCCGCTGCAATTCGCGGCAAAGGGGGCCGTCCGCGCACGCTTTGCCTATGATCGCGACCAAAACGAGGTCACCGCCGACGTCACGATTGCCGAAGGCTGGCATATCAATGCACATGCCCCGCTCGACGACTACCTCATCGGAACAAATCTGCGCCTGGCCGATGGCACACAGAGCCGCGTCGACTACCCCGAGCCACAGATCAAGACACTGGCCTTCAACGACGCCCCCCTCGCCCTATATGAAGGCCGCTTTCGCCTGCGCTTGCGACATCCCCATGTTTCTGAAGGCCAAGGCTCATCCACTGTAAGATTGACCCTGCAAGCCTGTAACCACGACACCTGCCTGCAACCCGAAACACTTGAATTTGTCTTATGGTAGGCGTCCCGCCTCTCCTGACTGCACTTACAGACAGAGAGAAAATCGCTAGAATATAAGATTTCGCTTCCACACGCTCTTGTGCGGATAAAAGGCCAAATTAGGGGGAGTGTGGTGGCGGTACAGGGACTTGAACCCCGGACACGCGGATTATGATTCCGCTGCTCTAACCAACTGAGCTATACCGCCTTAGGTGCAGAGCGATTTATGAGAACCGTCGCACGGGGTCAAGCGGAAAAACCATCCCTCCGGCAAAGTTTTCCACCACCTCAGGATACAGCCACCGAGAAGGCATGGGGCGAGGTTCCGAACCGCTCACGAAACCGACGCGAGAACTGTGTCGAAGAGGCAAAGCCACACGCCATCGCCACCTCGCTCACCGGCAAATCCGTCTCCGCCAAGAGCGCCCGCGCCCGTTGCAGACGCAGGTCGATGAGGTAGCGCTTTGGCGTGCGCCCAACGTGATGCGCAAAGAGCCGCTCCATCTGCCGCCGCGATACGCCCACCCGCTCGGCCACCTCATCAAGACCGATCTCCTGATCGATCTCTTCGTCGAAAATCCGCACGATTTCGAGCAACCGGGCATTGCGCACGCCCAATGTCGCCGCGCGTGAGACCATCTGGCTATCGCCATCTGAGCGATGCACCGAATGCAGGCACATATTGAGCACCGCTTGGCTCAGGAGAGGCCCATGCCGGTCATAAATCAGCTTGAGAAACAGGTCGGTCGCCGCCGCCCCGCCGCCACACGTCATAATGCGCCCGTCTACAACATAAAGCTGCTCACGCAGATCAAGGTCGGGATAGCT
>JAAEZB010000011.1 GCA_018223085.1 Paracoccaceae bacterium | reverse complement strand
AGGGCTCAAATAGCCGCGCACGATCTTCCGGCAGGCCGATGCCATTATCGGCAATGCGGATCACCGCCATGTTGTCCTGCTGCTCACAGGAAATATGTATCTCCGGCCGATGCCCGTCCGGCGCGCCTTTTTCCTGAAGGCTTTCAATGGCTTCACCTGCGTTCTTGATGAGGTTCGTCAAAGCCTGCGAGATCATGGTCTCATCAAACTCCGCCTCAAGCGGCCCGCTCACAATATCGCGCTCGAAATGCACCTCGGGCTGGCCCGCTTCCTGCAACAGGACACAGCCCTTGAGCGTCGCAACCACATCCCCCTGCCGCCGGTCCGGTTCGGGCATCCGGGCGAATTTCGAGAACTCATCGACAATCCGGCGCAGATCATTGGTCTGACGCACGATCACGTCTGTCATCTGCTCAAGCGTGTCACTCTCTTCACCAACCCGAGACGCAAACTTACGTTTGATACGCTCCGCCGAGAGCTGAATCGGGGTAAGCGGGTTCTTAATTTCATGCGCAATGCGCCGCGCCACATCCCCCCAAGCCGCCATGCGCTGCGCCGTGACAAGGTCGGTCACATCATCAAACGCAAGCACGTAGCCCTCAAGATTGCCATCTTCGCCGCGCCGCGTCGCCATGCGTACAAGAAGGTTCTCAAGCCGCCCCGAGCGGCTCACCCGCACCTCGCCCTGCACCGCTTCACTGCCCTCGCGCACAAGGCGGTCAAACATCGGCCCGAATTCCGGCACCGCCACCGCAAGCGCCATCGCCTGATGATCGTCCGACCAATCGAGAAGCCGCTCCGCCGACCGGTTGACAAAGGACACCCGCCCATCCGGGTCAAGCCCAACCACCCCCGAGGTCACCGAAGACAGCACCGAGTCAAACAACCTGCGCCGCCGCTCAATCTGATGCGTATTGAGCAAAAGCCGCTCGCGCTGCCCCTTCAACTGCCGGGTCATCTGGTTGAAGTAACGCCCCAGCATGGCGATCTCATCATCGCCCTCTTCCTCGACCACGCGCACATCAAGGTCTCCTGCCCCAACACGCTGTGCCGCGCCGGTAAGCCGCCCCACGGGCCGCGCAAGACGCTCGGCAAACCACATCCCCATCCAGATCGCCGCAAGGATCAGGATCACCGCAAAGCCAAGGTAAACAAGCCCGAACTCAAACAGCACCCGCCCGCGCTCGGCCTCAAGCTGATTGTAGAGCTTGGCCGTCTCCCGCGTCTCATCCAAAAGCGAAAAGATGCTGCCATCAACCTCGCGGCTCACATAGAGAAGCCGATCCACAAATGCCTCAAGCCGCACCAGCGCCCGCAACTCGTTGGTGTCCCAATCCCGGATCACCACCGTCTCTCCGGCATTGGCCGCTGCGACCTCTTCTTCGGTGGGCTGCTCAAAGTCGAAAAGATAGGAATTCGCGCCACGCGCCCGAATTTCCCCGGTGCCATCAATCACATAGGCCTCTTTCAGGCCCCGCTGAATCTGTCCCTGCCCGCTCGACAGAAGCACCCGAATATCCCCAGCCGTAAGGAAAAACGAGGATTCGCGCGATCGGTTAAGGAAATTCGCCAACGCCTCCGCATCGGTCCGCAGGTCACGCACATGCTCCTGCTCATAGGCCTGAGCGGCCGAAACCGAATTGCCCACCACCCGGCTGACCCGTTCCGAGAACCACCCCTCAAGGCCGATATTAACCGTCAGCCCAGCAAAAATCGCGACGCTCACCGTCGGCACCAGCGCCAAAATCGCGAACGCCCCCGTAAGCCGCAGGTGCAGCCGTGAGCCAACCGATTGCGCCCGCCGTGACGCGATCATCCGCGCCACCCGCTGTGCCACCAGAGCGGCAATCACCAGCACATAAACGAGGTCGAGCATCAACACGAGCCTGAGCGCGTTCGACGAGGCGCCCTGATTCATCGGCCCAAGAACAAGGAAGGTCGCAAACGCGAGGCACGGCCCCAGAAGCACAAGGCCCAAAGTGGCGACATTCTGCACCCGCCTCTGGCGACGCAACCGCGTCAGGCGTGCCCAATGGCTTGTTCTTGTCCGGGAGCTCACCCGACACCCTCAATTGCTTGATTGCCGCCGAAATCGGGGCATAACCGCCGTTTTATGGACCGTGCCCCGCAAAACTGAGGCAGATCGGCCACGCTATTGTGGCAGTTTTACATCAATTTTCGCCGTCTTGTCACCTGAATATCGAGGTCCGTGATCTTTTTACGCAGGGTATTTCGGTTGATCCCAAGGAGATCGGCGCATTTCGCCTGATTTCCCCCGGTCGCGTCGAGCGCGATCTCAATCAGCGGCAATTCGATTTCCTTCAAAATCCGCGCGTAAAGCCCCGCTGGCGGCAGCATCTTGCCATGCAGATCGAAATAGCGCCGCAGATGCCGCGCGACCGATGCCGAAAGTTTCTCGGTATCTTCTCCGCCAAGAAGCGGACCAACCTGAGGCTGTGCGCCAAGCACGGATTCCGCTTCCACCCGGCTGATCTCTTCCGAACGCGCCGTCAGCACAAGCCGTTTGACCGCATTCTCAAGCTGACGCACGTTCCCCGGCCAGCTATAGGCCCGGAACAATTCCATCGCATCTTCCGAAAACACCCGCATCTGCGCCCCGTCCCGCTCGGCACGGGTCAGGAAGTGCTCGACCAAAAGCGGAATGTCATCGACCCGCTCGCGCAGGGACGGCACATGGATCGTCGCCCCATTGAGACGATAATAGAGGTCCTGGCGCACACTACCCTTGTCCATCAGGTCGCCCATGTCGCGCTGCGACGTCGCCATAAACCGCGGGTTCTGTTCGCCGGGATTGTCGATCATCCGCACGATCCGCGCTTGGATTTCATCATCGAAATCGCCAATCTCATCAAACAGGATCGTGCCGCCCTTGGCCTTGGCAATCGCCCGGCTCGGCCCTTCAAGATCGCTAAGATCTGCTGCGTTCACCACTACGAAAGGCAATGTGCGCCGATCCGAAAAATCGTGAATTTCCCGTGCGATAAGAGACTTTCCTGTGCCGCTTTCGCCGGAAATCAGCACCGGAAGATCGGTGTTCATCACCCGCGCCACAAGCCGATAAAGCGCCTGCATCGCCGCAGTGCGCCCCACCAACGGCAACTCATCAGGGCGCTCATCGTCAACCGGCTGCGCCGTCGGGGCGCGCCGTTTCAATTCAAGCGCCTTAGAGGTGCGCTTCATCAGGTCCGGAAGGTCAAACGGCTTGGGCAGGTAATCATAGGCTTCGGCCTCTGCCGCCTGAATCGCCGTCATGATGGTATTTTGCGCCGAAATCACGATTACCGGCAAACCGGGCCGGTCCTCGGCAATCTTGGGCAGCATCTCAAGCCCATTGCCGTCTGGCATCATCACGTCGGTAATCACCACGTCGCCTTTGCCCTCGCCAACCCAACGCATCAGCGTGGTCAGCGACGAGGTCGCATGGACCTTGCACCCGGCCCGTGTCAGCGCCTGGGTCAAAACCGTGCGGATTGTGCGGTCGTCATCTGCAACAAGAACGGTGCCGTCCATGGGTTAACTCTCCTTGGATGAAGTCGTGCTTTCGCGCGGAACACGCGGAAGGGAAATACGAAAAACAGTGCGTCCGGGGACGCTATCGACAGTGATGAGCCCGTCATGGTCCGAGATGATCTTGCTCACCAATGCAAGGCCAAGCCCGGTGCCATTTTCGCGCCCCGAGATAAACGGGTCGAACACGTCGCCCTTGATATCCTGCGGCAATCCCGGCCCGTCATCGATCACCTCGATCTGCAACGGCAAGGGTTTACCCGAACCATCGGACCGGCGCAGGCGGAAGGAATGCTCGTAATAGGTATGTAGGCGAATGGTGCCGCTGCCCTGTGCCGCCTCCGACGCGTTCTTGAGAAGGTTAAGAACCACCTGCAACAACTGATCCGCATCGCCAAGCGCGAGCGGCAAGGACGGGTCGTAATCCTCGACGATCTTCATATGCGCCCCGAACCCGACAAGCGCCGAGCGCCGCGCCCGATCCAGAACGTCATGAATATTGACCGCATTCTGTTGCGGCGGCGACAGGTTGCCAAACTGCTCCACCTGCTCAAGCAGCTTCACAATCCGGCGGCTCTCGGCCACGATAAGTTCCGTGAATTCAAGATCATCCGCCTCAAGATTCATCGACAAAAGCTGCGCCGCCCCGGTGATCCCGGCAAGCGGGTTCTTGATTTCATGGGCCAGCATCTCTGCCATGCCGATGGCCGATTTGGCCGAAGATTTGACGCCCTGCGAACGCGTCATCCGCCCCGCCAATTCCCGTGATGTAATAAGGAACAGAAGATAGCCCGGCTTGTTGCTCACCGGCGCGATCTTGAGATTGCCCTGAATTGGCGGCCCATCGCCCGTGCCGATGTCCGCATCATTGACGAAAAGCGGCGTGCCCTGCTCGCGCGACCGGCGCAGCGCGTTTTCAAGCGGCGCATCGACCATGACCTTGTCCCAGACCGGCACCCCCCGCATCGACTTGGCCGAGGCGTTGAGAAAGCTCTCCGCCGCCGGGTTAATATCCTCGATCTTCTCGTCCGGATCGACCAGCAGCGCCGGCACCGGCAGCGAATTCCAGATCGCTTCGTCGAACTCACTCATGCAACGTCTTTCCTGTCCCACGCGCCGCAAAAGGCCTCTGGCAAGCGCGCCAGAACCTCCTTTGGATCGCGACATGTCTGAATAAGACGGCGCAGGTCGCCGGGCGTGCCCGCATCGTCCATATACCATCCCAGATGCTTGCGCGCGACGCGCACGCCAAGCTCTGTACCGTAAAACCCGAGCATCGCCTCGTAGTGTTCGGCGACCATCTCGGCCAGCGCCGCGCCTTGCGGAATCTCCGGGGCCTCTGCGCCATAGAGATCCGCTGCAATCTTCGCCAAAGCCCAGGGACGCCCCTGCGCCCCGCGCCCGACCATAACCCCGTCCGCGCCCGATGCCGCGAGGGCCTCCTGTGCTGTCTCTGTGTCCACGATATCGCCATTGGCAATAACCGGCACCGACACCGCCTCTTTCACCTCGGCAATCGCCGCCCAATCCGCCGCGCCCTTATAGAACTGACACCGCGTGCGCCCATGAATCGTCACCATCCGCACGCCCGCGCCTTCCGCGCGCCGCGCAAGCTCGGGGGCATTGCGCATATCATCGTCCCACCCAAGCCGCGTCTTGAGCGTCACCGGGATCGACACCGCATCGACAACCGCCTCAATAAGCGACAGCGCGTGATCCAAATCCTTCATCAACGCCGACCCCGACGCCCCTGCGCCGCTGGCGCTGGTGACCTTCTTGGCCGGGCATCCCATGTTGATATCAATGAGAGCGGCACCATTGGCCTCAACCTGCCGCGCCGCTTCGGCCATCCAATAGGCATCGCGCCCGGCAATCTGCACCGACGTATTGGCGCGCCCAAACCCAAGCTCGGCTTTCTCGCGCACGCCGGGCTTTTGCTGAACCATTTCCTGGCTTGCGACCATCTCCGACACGACCAGACCTGCGCCAAAGCGCGAGACCAGATCCCGAAACGGACGGTCCGTAATCCCGGCCAACGGGGCGAGGAAAACGGGAGGAGTTAGCCTGAGTTGTGCGACTTCTACGGTCAATTGCCCATTCCTTGTGCAATATCTTGGTGCTAGCCGACTCACACCCGATGCTCAATCTTCCCCTCGCGGCTTTTGAGGTGGAATTACGCATATGATTAAATATTAAGCACATTTCCAGCCTCGATTGCCAGTCTCGCGCGCAGATAGAGCAAATCCGCGCTCTGGCCCGCCCCATTCCCGCGCGGCAAATGGGCAATTCAGTTTCGCGCCGAAACACGCTAAAGACTCGCCATGACAACCGCTGCTCTCATCGTTGCCGCCGGTCGCGGCACCCGCGCAGGCCCCGGCGCGCCCAAGCAATGGCGCCCCCTTGCTGGCCGCCGTGTCGCCGACTGGACCGTTGCCGCCTTTGCGGCCCATCCCGAAATCGACCTCATCCTCGCCGTGACCCACCCCGACGACGAGGCCGAGGCCGCGACGCTCGGCATCGAAACTGTGCATGGTGGGGCAACTCGCGCCGCCTCGGTCCGGGCCGGCCTCGAAGCACTGGAGGGGCGCGGCGTTACCCGTGTCCTGATCCACGACGTTGCCCGCGCCGGGATCACCCCCGACATTATCTCCGCTGTCATCACCGCACTCGACACAACCCCCGGCGCGGCCCCTGCGATCCCCGTCACCGACGCGCTCTGGCGCGGTGAAACTGGCAAAGTCACCGGCACAGAAGACCGCACCGGCCTCTTTCGCGCCCAAACCCCGCAAGGCTTTCATTTCGACGCCATCCTCTCCGCCCACCGCGCCCATCCGGGCGATGCGGCGGATGACGTCGAAGTCGCCCGCGCCGCAGGTCTTGACGTGGCCATCGTGCCGGGCAATGAAACCAACCTGAAAATTACCGCGCCCGAAGATTTCGCGCGCATGGAAAAGAGCTTACGAGGCGCTATGGATATCCGGCTTGGCAATGGTTTCGACGTGCACGCGTTTGAGGACGGCGATCACGTAACACTCTGCGGGGTGCAAATCCCCCATACCCGCGCCCTCAAGGGCCATTCCGACGCCGATGTCGGCATGCACGCGGTGACCGACGCCATCTACGGCGCCCTCGCCGAAGGGGATATTGGCCGCCATTTCCCGCCCTCCGACATGCAATGGAAAGGCGCCGATAGCGCGATCTTCCTCGATCACGCGGTGAAACTCGCCGCCTCGCGCGGCTTCACCATCTCCAATATCGACTGCACCCTGATCTGCGAACGCCCCAAGATCGGCCCCCATGCCGCCGCCATGACCACCCGTATGGCCGAGATCATGGGCCTTGCCGCCGACCGCATCTCGATCAAAGCCACCACAAGCGAAAAACTCGGCTTCACAGGCCGCGAAGAAGGGATTGCGGCGCTCGCCACCGCAACATTGGTAAAAGCATGACACGACAAATCTCGACATTCTTCGGCATCGGCCTCCTGCCCTGGGCCCCCGGCACATGGGGCTCTCTCGCCGCACTCATCCTCGGCTGGGGTATCGAACGCTATCTTGGCTTCTGGCCGCTGGTCATTGCCACGTTGATCGCCACCGTCGTGGGCTTCTGGGCCTGCAAGGCCGAGCTGGCCGACCGCCCCGGCGACGACCCTTCCGAGATCGTCATCGACGAGGTTGCAGGCATGTGGCTCGCCATGCTCTTCCCCGCAGCGGCTTTCTGGAGCAAGGACATGTCCATGGTCTGGCCCGGACCCATCGCCGCATTCCTGTTCTTCCGCCTCTTTGACATCAAGAAACCCTGGCTCGTGGGCCGTGCTGACCGTCGCCACGATTCCATCGGCGTAATGCTTGATGATCTCTGGGCCGGTGTCTTCGCCGGGATCGCCACGATCATCGCCGCCGCGCTCTATCACATCTTCCTGTTCTGATGTCCCTCGCCGCCGATACCCTCGCTGCCGCGCGCGCCCGCGGCTGGCAAATTGCCACCGCCGAGAGTTGCACCGGCGGCATGGTGTCCGCGGCCCTGACCGACGTGCCCGGCTCTTCGGATGTCTTTGAACGCGGCTTTGTCACCTATACCAACACCGCCAAGACCGAGATGCTCGGCGTGCGAGAAGCCACCCTCGCCACCCATGGCGCCGTCTCCGAAGAGGTCGCCCGCGAAATGGCCCTCGGTGCGCTGGTCAATTCCGACGCAGATCTCGCCGTGTCCATCACCGGCATCGCCGGCCCCGGCGGCTCGGAGTTCAAACCCGAAGGCCGCGTCTGCTTTGGCATCGCCACCGCCTCGGGCTGCAGCACCGAAACGATTGAGTTCGGCGCCTTGGGCCGCACCGAAGTGCGCAATGCGGCACGGAATCACGCGCTTGACCTGCTCCTCAAGGCCGCATCCGCAAACTGAGGCATTATTGGGCATTGCGCATAATTTAATGCCCAATATTTAATCTTATCGCAAATTGCCCATGTTTTGCGCGCCCCTGCACGCATTTGCATCTATGTTTTGCACGTTCTTTCCGCTTTCTGGCGCGAAAACCAACAGAAAAACGGAAAGGAAGGGACAATGAACGGAGCGGATACCGCCTGGATCATCGTGGCAACAGCCTTGGTCCTGTTTATGTCACTCCCCGGCCTCGCGCTGTTTTACGGCGGCCTCGTGCGCGCCCGTAACGTGCTCAGCGTCTTCATGCAGGTCTATGCCATCGCCTGCCTGATGAGCGTGCTCTGGCTCGCCTTTGGCTATACAATCGCCTTCGGCTCCGGCGAGACAGGTCTCTGGGGCGGACTTGGCAAGATGTTCCTCATGGGAGTCACGGCCGACAGCCTCTCCGGCACCCTCCCCGAAGTGCTCTTCTTCGCCTTCCAGATGACCTTTGCCATCATCACCCCGGCCCTGATCGTCGGGGCCTACGTGGAACGCATCGGCTTTGGCTTTGTGCTTCTGTTCTCCGGCCTCTGGATGCTGCTTTGCTATGCCCCCGTGGTCCACTGGATCTGGGGCGGCGGCTTTCTTGCCGATGGCGGCATCTTCGGCGAAACCGGCGTGCGCGACTTCGCAGGCGGTATCGTCGTTCACGAAACCGCCGGTATCGCGGCCCTCGTGATCGCTGTCGCCCTCGGCCCGCGCAAACACCGCACCACCCCGCCGCATAGCCCCGGTTTCGTCTTCATCGGCGCGGCCATGCTCTGGGTCGGTTGGTTCGGCTTCAACGGCGGCTCGCAGCTTGCGGCCGACGGCGGCGCTGCCATGGCCCTCACCGTGACCCATATCTCTGCTGCCACGGCCTCGCTGACCTGGGCTCTCTGGGAAAAGATCAAATACGGCAAAGCCTCCCTCGTGGGTATCGTGACCGGCACCATCGCAGGCCTTGCCTCGATCACCCCGGCCTCCGGCTTTGTCGGCCCGATTGAAGCTCTCATCATCGGTGCCGTCGCTGGTATCCTCTGTCAGGAGGCGGTGAACCTCGTGCGCAACACGCTCAAGATCGACGACACGCTCGACGTCTTCGCCGTGCATGGTGTCGGTGGTATCTTCGGCACCATCATGATCGCCGTCTTCGGTGCTGGTACATGGGCGGCCCAACTCGGCGGTCTCGCTGTGGTCGGCATCTTCACGCTGGTCGTGTCGGTGGTTCTGGTCAAACTCTGTGGCCTCATCACGCCGCTGCGCGTCGATACCGAAACCGAGGTCAATGGCCTCGACCTCTCGGTCCACGGCGAACGCGCCTACGACATCGCGTCCTAACAAGCGCATTCCGAAAACAAATAAGGGCGGACCTCACCGGGTCCGCCCTTTTCTATGTGCTGTGCAATAAATGAAGATCAGGACGCGATGACCCCGCCAATAACGCCCGGACCGGCCTCCTCCTCGATCAGCGCCCAAATCTGTGCCGCGCGCCCCTCTCCGATCAACGCCCCCGCCTTGGCCTTCAGGCGCGCCGTGCGATCCTCAAGGCTCATCGGCGCATGAAGGTCATGCGCCGCTTCAAGCACCGTGCCATCCTTCAGGGTAATCGCCACCCGTGCCTCTGTCTCGGTAAGAGCCTCATCCGCCGTCACCGTGACCCGCTCGCGCAAATCCCGCAGCACCGGATCGGCGCAGGTCGCCGCCGAATAACTCTCAAGCGCCGCTGTAGATACGCCCCCAAGCGCCATCGCCGTCACCATGCGATAGGAAAACTTCGCTCCAAGCCCCGTTTCCGGCGAAGGCTGGTTGCATACCGTCATCCAACGCGGATGCGTCGTAATCGCCACCGAGGCCACATCCTCGGGCGCGGGGCGGTTCATCCCGCCAATCGCCTCAAGCGTCGCATGAAGCCCATGGCAGCACGCATGGAACTTATGGCTGATCCCATCGAAAAGCCACGTCTCCCCCAATCCCTCAAGCGCGCCCTCGACGGCCTCGCCTGCATGGGTCGGCCCAAAGCCCTGCGCACATTCAAGGCCCTCGGGATTCGGCACGAACCCTTTGGCCACCAAAAGCACCGCCTCAACCCCGTTGGCCGCCGCAATCCCGGCATTGTAAGGCTTGCCCATGGTCCCGAACTGCGATTTCAGCCCCGAGGCCCGCGTCGCCACAAGCCCAAGCGCCGCCGCGCTCTGCGCCGCATCAAACCCAAGCAAACGTGCGCCCGCAGCTGCGGCCCCAAAGGCTCCCGCCGTGCCCGTCTGATGAAATCCTGTCTGGTAATGGCTACGCCCAAGCCAGACCCCGACCCGGATCGAAACCTCGATCCCCGTCAGCGCCGCCGCCTGTAACGCCGCTCCCGAAGCACCGGCCCCTTCCGCCAATGCCAAAGCCGCAGGCATCACCGCCACAGATGGATGCCCGATATGGGCAAAATGCGTATCATCATAATCAAGCGCATGGGACGTCGCCCCATTAACCAGCGCCGCGCCCCGCGCAGGCACTTTGACGCCCGCGCCAAAAAGCGCCGCCTCGCCAAGCCCCTTTTCCTCAACCACCATGTCGCGACAAATCCGCGCCACCGGCTCCTCAGCCCCGGCAATCCCACAGGCCGCCCAATCCAACAGCGACAGGCGCAGCATCTGCCGCGTCTCCTCCGGTGCCTCCGGTCCATCCGCAATGAAATGAGCAAGCGTCTCGGTCAGCATCCCGTGTCCCTCCTTTACGCAGGAGGCCACAATACCTACTCAGGCCGCGCCGTAAAGCTCTGCCGCACGCTTCTCAAAGGCGCGCACGATCCGGTGCATCGCCTCGTTGAACACAACCCCGATCACCCCCTGAAGGATGGCATTGCGGAATTCGAAATCGACAAAGAAGGATACATCACACCCGCCCTCCACATCCTTGAAATCCCACGTGGATTTCAAAAACTTGAACGGCCCGTCAAGATATTCCGTCTCAATACGCCTCTCGCCGTCCCAGAGCAAAACCCGGCTGCCGAACCGCTCACGGAACACTTTGAAAGAAATCACAAGATCCGCCAGCATGAGCCGCGCCTCGCCTTCCGGCGTCACCGACCGCACCCGCGCCGCCGCACACCACGGCAGGAATTTTGGATACGCGGCGACATCAGCCACCAGCGCATACATCTGCTCAGCCGTATACGGCAGGGTCCGGGTTTCAGAATGGCTCGGCATATCGCCCCGTTTATGCATAGACAGTGGGCGTCCATTTCGTATGCTCATCGCGGAAAATCAAGAGGGTGTCATGCCAAAGCGTCCATATGTCATCGACCAAATGATCTCGGCCAAGTCCATCGCGGCCCGAATCGAAGACCTTTCTACCGAGATCGAGGCGGAGTTCGCCGATACCGACAAACTCGTCGTTGTCGGCCTGCTGCGCGGTTCCTTCGTCTTCATCGCCGATCTGGTGCGTGAGCTGGACCTCGATGTCGAGGTCGACTTTCTTGAGGCGTCGTCCTACGGCAACGCCATGGAATCAAGCCGCGAGGTGCGTATCCTCAAGGACCTGCGCGGCGAGATCGAAAACCGCGACGTGCTCGTTGTCGAGGATATCGTCGATACCGGCTTTACGCTCTCGCATGTGCTGCACATCCTGAGCGCTCGCAAGCCGCGCAAACTCAAGACCATCGCCCTTCTCGACAAACCGACCCGCCGCGAAACCGAGGTCCGGGCCGATTGGATCGGGTTTGAAATTCCGGATGAATTCGTCGTCGGCTACGGCATCGACTACGCCCAGCACAACCGCAATCTGCCCTTCATCGGCAAGGTCCGCTTCACGGAATGACCTTCCCCTTCCGGCATCTCCTGCGCATGACACGGTGGGCGCGCAACCCGCCCTCGAAAAACCGCGTCATCCTGTTCTTTGCCGTGCTCGCCGCCTGCCTCGCGCTCTTCGCCATCGAGCGCCTCATTGGCTGGCCCGACTGGCTCACCCCGAACATGACCCCCAAGGGCCGTATCCTGAATTAACCCCAGGATCGCTTCCTCTTGCCGAAAATATCCCGGGGGGTGCGGGGGGCTGGCCCCCCGCTCTGCTCTCATGCGCCCGAGAGCTTGGCCATCCGCGCATCGCGCAGCTTCGCGAAATCATCGCCCGCATGGTAGGAAGACCGCGTGAGTGGCGTTGCCGACACCATCAGGAACCCTTTGCCATAGGCGGCTTTTTCGTAGCTGGTGAACTCTTCCGGCGTCACGAACCGATCCACCGCATGGTGCTTGGGCGTCGGCTGAAGGTATTGGCCAATAGTCAGGAAATCGATATCGGCGGCGCGCATATCGTCCATGACCTGATGCACCGCCTGCTTATCCTCGCCAAGCCCGACCATGATCCCCGACTTGGTGAAAACCGTCGGATCAATCTCCTTCACCCGCTGCAACAGGCGCAAGCTATGGAAATACCGCGCGCCGGGCCGCACCTCCGGGTAGAGCCCCGGCACGGTCTCAAGATTGTGGTTGAACACATCCGGTTTCGCCGCGACCACCACCTCAAGCACCTCCGGCGCACATTTAAGGAAATCGGGCGTCAGGATTTCGATCGTCGTCCCCGGCGCACGATGGCGCACGGCGCGGATGGTCTGGGCAAAATGCTCTGCCCCGCCATCTGCCAAATCATCGCGGTCCACCGAGGTAATAACCACATGCTTGAGGCCAAGCTTCTGCACCGCATCCGCCACGCGCCCCGGCTCGAACACGTCAAGCGCATCGGGCCGCCCGGTGGCAATGTTGCAGAAGGTGCAGCCACGGGTGCAAATCTCGCCCATAATCATCATGGTCGCGTGCCCCTGGCTCCAGCATTCGCCGGCATTCGGACATCCCGCCTCTTCGCAGACCGTCACGAGCTTATGCTCGCGCATGATCTTATGCGTGGCACGATAGCCCTCGCCGGTCGGCGCCTTGACGCGGATCCAGCTTGGCTTCTTGGGCTGGGCATTATCAGGACGGTGCGCCTTTTCGGGGTGGCGCTCCTGAGGGATTTTGAGATCACGCATGCGAGGTCTTTCTTCGCTTATTTTGGCCCGTCTATCACGGACGCATCAAACGCGCCCTGCAATTCCCGGAACCCCGGTCTTCCCTCCTGACATAGCGTAAAGCGCAGAGAAGCGAAAGATGCCCCGCGTGGGGTCCTCGCCCCAAATAAAATGGCGACGCACCCCCAAGGAGATGCGCCGCCGCTCGCTCGCTGTTGGCTCAAAACTTCAAGCGAAATACCCAGAGGGCTAACCTATCATAGGCCCCACACCCCCTGCTTGTGAACGATAATATTCATTCAACCGAGTCAAGGCGATTCTGAGGACGATTTTCCCCGACCGCGCCGACCAACCCAAACGCTTCTCCGTGCGCTCCAATCCTTCAAGGAAACAGCAACAGCGTAGCGCCACATCCGCCAGCCCCTCGCCAAGTTCCGTCAGCGCATCCTCAACCCGGCCACGCGCCGCCCCCGGAAGGTCCGTTTCATCCGCCTTGCCCATGCGGCCCTTGGCCGAGCCTTCCAGAAACGCCAGCCAATCCTGTGGTTCGACCCCGCCCATCTGCGCCAATTCATAATCCTCGCGAAGCCGCTCTCCGGCCCAGACCTGATCAGCATTGAGAAATAGCGACCCATCCCGGTCTCGCCGCCGCGCCAATGCCACAAGCGGCGAATCCGCCACCGAGAACCGCGATGCCGCCCCCATGGCGCCACCCACGGCCTCCAGACCTTCGCCAAGATGCGGATTGGCAAACCCTGCCTGCGCCTCGGCAAAACCCGTAGCCCGGTTTTCCTCTGCCGCCAAAAGCCGGTTGAGCGCCCCGCGCCCCGCCGCCGTCACATGATAGCGCGAAATCCGCCCCGGTGCGTCACAGCTAAGCCACTCCTTGAGCGCCATCGCCTCGACAATACCGGGATCAACCGTGGCCGTGCGCTCGGTCTGGCCCGCCTGTTCGCGCACCACCACCGCCTTTTCCATGTCCTGTGCCACCGCCAGAACCGCACCCGGCTCACAAAGTCGGCGCAGAACCCGCAGGGCCTCGCGTTCGAATTTCGCCGTATCCGGCATGGGGGCGGGATCGAAATGGGCTTGCATGCGCGCAATCTCCTCATCTGTGGGAAGCCGCGCCTCGGGCAGAAACAATTCCGCGAGACGGTCCAGCACACGATCCACCATCGGATCGTCCCGGCGTGTCTCGATTTTCCTGACCTGACGCAGGACCGTGGAAGGATGCATCGCCTCTCGGCGCCCCAGAGCCCGCAGCGACAAGCCCAGAGCCGTATGCGCCAGATAGCGCCTCGCCTCATCCGGCACCCATCCGGGCACCCTTGCCACTGTTGTCTCCATATACATCCGTCCGCATCCCATGCAGGTCAGTCAGGCACCCGCAGTTCCCCGCGAGCATTTTCCTTAAAATTGTTCACAACCTAGGCGTGAATTATTACCCGGTAGTTAACATTCGTTCGATATTGGAATGATTGTTTCTAAATTATGAACAACGCAGGAATCGCGCGAACGCTGCATTTCCGCCAACGCAACACCCCCTTTGGTTGTGTCATGCACAGACATCACGCGACCGAAGGAGCATTGTCATGCAAGATATCCTGAGCCGGCTGAACGCCCTGCACCGCCCCCGCCTGCTGATCCGCGCCGCGCGCGCCGGGGCGGATGAGTATAACCGCACGCCGCATCTGGCGCGGCTTCTCGGCTATGGCCTCAAAGCCCCGCGCAGCGGCCCGGCGCTAATGCGCCTGATGGAACTGGAATCGGAGGTCAACGCCCAGCGCGTCAGCGGCGATGCCGCCTATTCGCTGGTGCGTCATGTCGATCTTCTGATCGCAATGCTGGCCGAGGCCCGCCTTTTGCGGGCCACGCGGCCGGATATAGTCGGCTAACGCCTGCCTTACATGAAGGCGTCAGGCATCGAGGCCTTCTTCTCGGCGACATAAGAAATGAGCGCCGCTTCCACAGCCGGATCAAGCGCCGGTTTCTGGTAAGCGTCGAGCAATTTCTTCACCCGCTCGCCCGCAAGCGCCTGCGTATCGCGGGCGCCTTCCTCTTCCCAGGTTTCGAACGGCTTGTAATCGAGCACTTCCGAACGCCAGAACGCATCCTTGAAATGGGCCTGCGTATGGGCACAGCCAAGGTAATGCCCCCCCGGACCCACCTCGCGGATCGCCTCCATCGCCTGCGCATCCTCGTCAAAGCTCACGCCGCGCGCCATCTTGTGCAACGTGCCAAGCTGATCTGCGTCCATGACGAATTTCTCAAAGCTCGACACAAGCCCCCCTTCAAGCCAGCCACAGCTGTGCAGCATGAAGTTCACGCCGCCCAGAAGAACCGCATTATGGGTATGGGCCGTCTCATAGGCCGCCTGCGCATCCGGTAGCTTGGAGCCACAAAGACCCCCGCCCGAACGATACGGCAGGTTCATCCGCCGCGCCAACTGCCCAGCGCCGTAAAGGATCTGGCTCGCTTCCGGCGTGCCAAAGGTCGGCGCCCCCGAGTTCATGTCGATCGAGGTCACAAACGCCCCGAAAATCACCGGCGCGCCCGGACGGATAAGCTGGCTATAGGCCACCCCCGCCAGAACCTCCGCCAACACCTGCGTCAGCGTCCCCGCAACAGAGACCGGCGCCATCGCCCCGCCGACGATAAACGGCGAGATGATACAGGCCTGATTGTTCTGCGCATAAACCTCAAGCGCCCCCATCATCACATCGTCAAAGGTCAACGGCGAGTTGATGTTGATGAGCGAGGTCATCACCGTGTTTTCCTGCACGAACTCCTTACCAAAGAGGATCTCGCACATCTCCACGCTGTCCTGCGCCCGGCTGGGTTCGGTCACCGATCCCATGAACGGCTTATCCGAAAGCGTCATATGTGCCAGCAACATATCAAGGTGACGCTTGTTCACCGGCACATCGGTCGGCTCGCATACCGTGCCCCCCGAATGATGAAGCCATTTCGACATATAGCCGAGCTTCACGAACTTCTCGAAATCATCCATCGTCGCATAGCGACGCCCGCCATCAAGATCGCGCACGAAGGGCGGCCCATAGACCGGCGCACAAACAAGGGTATCCCCCCCGATCTCAACATTCCGTTCAGGATTGCGCGCATGTTGCACAAACGAGGACGGCGCCGTCTTGCAAAGCTCCCGCGCAAGCCCACGCGGAATACGCACCCGCTCCCCGTCAATCTCGGCCCCTGCCGCGCGCCAGCGCTCAAGCGCCGCCGGGTTATCAACGAAATTGACCCCGACCTCCTCAAGGATGGTCTCGGCATTGTATTCGATGATCTCAATCGCTTCCTCGGTCAGAACCTCGAAAAGCGGAATATTGCGCTCGATAAACTTCGCAGTCTCGATCTTGAGCGTGCCCCGCTCTGCCCGTCGTGCCGCACCGCCACCGCCGCGTGCCCGCCTGCGCCCTGCTTCTGCCATGTCGCAATCTCCCCGTGGATCAGAATCTTGGCTACCCTATAGCGCGTGCGCCCACCAGCCCCGCCGCAGGATAACGGCGAACAGGAGAGGAAAACGACATGCAAACGTGGTTTCCTGCCAATTCTCGATGCTCGGGCTAGTCCCCCTCCCAACGCAACTGCTCTACGGCGACCTGACTGTCTGACCACTCCACGAGATAGCCACTGGAACGCTCGGTCGTCTTCTGGGGATGCTCGTCGGTCCAACGCTCACAGTGAATCCATATCGAACACCCGCGCCAAACCGCCTTCTTCATAACCCGCGCCCCGTTCTTGTCCGTCGTGGGCCGGTTCCCCGAGCTAAGACTGTCCGTCAGGATGCCATGCGAGCATTCGTAATACTCGTGCCCCCAAGACTTAGTCTTAATGGATTTGAGCCGTATCTTAAGGCCCGCCCCATCCTCGCGCTGCCAGCTCCCCTTCCATCGTGGCCCATACGACGGGGTCGACCCGTTGATAACCGACCCCCGCGCAATCGCCGCACCGTTCCCATAAAGGATGATATCGGTGTTATTGCGTGGAAACTGCCGCCAAACCGTCGTGCCACGCCCGATAAAATCCATCGACACGGGGTTCACATATTTGACGCTATACGGATCATTCAAAAGACGGTTCCGCGCCCAATCCATCTGCGGTGCATTGAGTTGCGGCGGATAGCCTTCAAGCTCCGGCGCATCGCAAAACCTGTCCCCGTGTTTCGTTTCCGTCACGATATAGGTCTTACCGCCCCCCGTCGGCATGGCAGGGTTAGACGCAGCCGGGGCACTGACCGCTGGCGACGCGACCTGCGCAACCGGCCTCGGCGTTGCCTGCCTCCCAACTGGCTGACGGCGCAAGGCATCAATCGCCTTACGCGACCCCTTAAGGCTCATGCGCATGGTCTTGTAGCTATTCTGGGCATAGCTCTGTTCGGTCTGATAGCGAAACTCGATATCTTTGCCCGACTGAAACTCCTCCAAAACCCATGCCTCGTTGCCCGGTGCAATAGGAATACGCACCTGCGCACTGGCGGCCCCGCCATCGCTGTCATACTCGGTCATACAGGCCCGACCATAACACCCATCCGCCATGATCTCATTTTCGGTCCCGTTCGCATGGGCCACACTGACCCCCATGAAATGGATCATCGGATCATTCGATACCCGATAGAGCCCATAGTAATAACGCCCCGTCTCCTGATCGCGGCCAAGGAACACCCGAGCCACAAGCGCCCCATTGCGCATCAGGTTCCGGCCCGCCTCGCCCCTTTCGGTGCTCCAGCCCCCCTTGCCCCCCGGCGCGACCGGCGCGACCGACGCGGCGCTGCGCATGTAATTGCGATAGGCCCAGCCCACCACACCATTCGGCAAGACAATATTTGACCAATTCCCCCGCCGCTCAACTTCTTCAACGCGCAGCCCGTTATCCATGCGCTGCAACACGCGATAGGACGACCCCGGTCCACTGCGCAGATTGAGCCAGCCATCCTTGGGATCATTGACGATAAGCGTCTCCGCCCAGCTACTGACCGTCCACATGAGGAGAAAAAGCCCCGCCAACACCAAGCGTTTCATCTCAAACCCTCCCATTTGCGCCACCAATCGCACAATCATGCGCCACCCAACCGCCTTCTGGCAAGTTTACCCCCCTGCCCCCTCCCTCCTCTCCATCCCCCCCGCGACGCAATCTCTCTTGCCGACTCGGCCTTAATTCCTTAATCGGCGGACATGAGTGACACATCCCACGCCCGCCTTCTCATCATCGACTTCGGCAGCCAGGTGACGCAGCTTATCGCGCGCCGCCTGCGCGAACTGAATGTCTATTGCGAAATCCACCCCTATCAGAACGTCACGATGGACATGATCCGCGAGATGAGCCCACGGGCGATCATCTTCTCCGGCGGCCCCGATAGCGTGACCCGCGAAGGCTCTCCACGCGCCCCGCAGGAAATCTTTGATTACGGCGTGCCTATCCTCGGCATCTGCTACGGCCAGCAAGTCATGATGCAGCAACTGGGCGGCAAGGTCGAAAGCGGCCACGGCACCGCCGAGTTCGGCCGCGCCTATGTCACCGAGACTAAGAAACTCGACCTTCTCGAAGGTTGGTATGCGGACGGCGACGAACAAGTCTGGATGTCCCACGGCGATCACGTCAGCGAAATCGCTCCGGGGTTCGAAGTCTACGGGACCTCCCCCAACGCGCCTTTCGCCATCACCGCCGACACCAAACGCCATTTCTACGCCGTGCAGTTCCACCCCGAAGTGCACCACACCCCCAACGGCGCCAAGCTCTACGAACAGTTTGTCAAACTGGCGGGCTTTACCGGCGACTGGACCATGGGCGCCTACCGCGAAGAAGCCATCAAGACGATCCGCGAACAGGTGGGCGATGCACATGTGATCTGCGGCCTCTCCGGCGGCGTCGACAGCTCGGTGACCGCGATCCTCCTGCACGAAGCCATCGGCGATCAACTGACCTGCGTCTTTGTCGACCACGGCCTCCTGCGCAAAGGTGAGGCCGAAGAGGTCGTCACCATGTTCCGCGACAACTACAACATCAAGCTGATCCACGCGGATGAACAAGACCTGTTCCTGGGCGAGCTGGAAGGCCAGTCCGACCCCGAGACCAAGCGCAAGATCATCGGCAAGCTCTTCATCGACGTGTTCCAGAAACACGCCGACACGATCGCCGATGCCGAATTCCTCGCCCAAGGCACGCTCTACCCCGATGTCATTGAATCGGTGAGCTTCTCCGGCGGCCCCTCGGTCACCATCAAATCGCACCACAACGTGGGCGGCCTGCCTGAAAAGATGGGCCTCAAGCTCGTGGAACCGCTGCGTGAACTCTTCAAGGACGAGGTCCGCGCCCTTGGCCGCGAACTCGGCCTGCCGCAATCGTTCATCGGCCGCCACCCCTTCCCGGGACCGGGCCTCGCCATCCGCTGCCCCGGCGAGATCACCCGCGAAAAGCTCGACATCCTGCGCGAGGCCGACGCGGTCTATATCGACCAGATCCGCAAACACGGCCTCTATGACGACATCTGGCAGGCCTTCGTGGCCATCCTGCCGGTCCGCACCGTCGGCGTCATGGGCGACGGGCGCACCTACGACTACGCCTGCGCCCTGCGCGCCGTGACCTCGGTCGACGGCATGACCGCCGATTACTACCCGTTCACCCATGAATTCCTCGGCGAAACCGCGACCCGCATCATCAACGAGGTCAAAGGCATCAACCGCGTGACCTATGACGTCACCTCAAAGCCTCCGGGCACCATCGAGTGGGAATAACCCATACCAAGGCCCGCCCTAACCGGCGGGCCTTTTTCATGTCCCGTCCCAAAACCGCGGCAACGGCATTTCCGAGCGATACGGATTACAGGGCTGGTCAAGCGGATGCGGCAAGAGAGGCTCTTCTGCACTCCCCCCAACCCGATCCCGCCTGAGATAGGTCACCTCGATCACCGGCGGAAACCGCACCCCGGCAAGCTTCATATTCGGCGCATGGTTGTTGCCATGCAGATGCACAACCTCGAAATGCCGCGCAATCTTGTCCAAGACCGCCTGCATCTCGGCCCGCCCCTCATCCCCAAAGGCGCGCCAAAGGCCGTGATACTCGATCACGATAACCCGGAACCGACACAAGAGCGCCTCACTCGCCGCTTCCAGAACCGCATATTCCGCCCCTTCAATATCCATCTGCAACAACAGGTCGCCCGCCTGCGGCGCATGGCGCGCAACCCAATCCTCAAGCGTGATGACCTCGCCCGCGCTTTCCTCCCCAAGGAAAAGCGGCTCGAACGTGATCCCCGGCGGCGGATTTTGCGGCCCCTCAACCGACGCATCGGCCAGAAAACACGGGATACCCCGCGCCGCGATCTCTTTATCAAACCCGATCTGATGGCTGACCCCGGGAGAAAACGACGCCTTGATCCCTTCAAGGTCATCAGGAAGAAGATACCCCCCATCCCCATCCGGCCCGACCCGGACAAGCGGCATCGGCGCCTTGCGCGGCTTGAAATGCGCGAACACTTCCCGCGCCCCCGCCACATCCGCCGCGCGGATCGACCCAAGCCTCTGCCGAGCAACCCGGCTGCTCTCTCTACCCTGTCGCCGCCTCTCAAGCGCATGCCGCAAGCGCCGCGCCCACCCAAAATCCTGCATCCGACCTCTCCTCCTGCCACGCAATCCCCTTGGTGTTCCACGCGCGGCCCCCCAAATCAACGCCTGCCTGTTTTCCCCCTTCCGTTTCCACGCGTTCCGACACAGACTGCGCGCCAGACACGCGAGGACACAGCCCCCCCATGACCGACACACTCAAAGCCGCGCTCTGGATGATTGGCGCGATCCTGTCCTTCTCGGCCATGGCCATTGCCGGGCGCGCCGTGTCGTTCGAGCTCGATACCTTTGAAATCATGATGTATCGCTCCTTTGTTGGCGTGATTATCGTCATCACCGTCGCAACCCTCGCCGGCACCCTGCCCCAGATCACCCGCGACCGCCTCGGCCTGCACCTCTTTCGCAACATGGCCCATTTCGCCGGGCAAAACCTCTGGTTCTACGCCATCACCGTGATTCCCCTGGCGCAGGTCTTCGCGCTGGAATTCACCTCGCCGATCTGGGTGCTGGTGCTCTCGCCCCTGATCCTTGGCGAACGCCTAACCCCGATGCGCGCCCTTGCCGCGCTGCTTGGTTTTATCGGTATCCTGATCGTCGCCCGCCCCGGCGTCGGCACAGTTAATTTCGGTCTTGTTGCCGCCGCCATGTCCGCCATCGGCTTTGCCTTCTCGATCATGCTCACAAAACGCCTGACCCGCACGGCAACCATCACCTGCATCCTCTTTTACCTGACCACGATGCAGGCCGTCTTTGGCATCCTCTGTGCTGGCTATGACCTCGACATCGCGCTCCCCTCGGCCCAAAGCCTGCCTTGGCTGATCCTCATTGGCTGCGCCGGGCTTCTGGCGCATTACTGCCTGACCACCGCGCTCTCCATCGCGCCCGCAACCGTGGTCGTGCCAATTGATTTCGTTCGCCTTCCGACCATCGCCGTGGTCGCCATGCTGCTCTATGGCGAACCGCTCGACATCTACGTTTTCCTCGGCGCGGCCCTGATTTTTGGCGGCAACTACCTCAACATCTGGCGCGAAACCCGCCGCTGACCCAATGCGCAGGAAACGGGTCGCCTCTTCTTGGCGTCCGGCCTAAACCGACCCCATGACCCAGAAAACCCTTTCTCCCCGCGCATGGGCCGAGCTTTTCCTCCTCGGCGTGATCTGGGGCGGCGTCTTTCTCGCCGCCCGCCTCGCCCTCAATGAGGTCGGCGTGCTCACCGCCGTGGCGCATCGCACCTTCTGGGCCGCTCTGGTGCTCTGGGCTGCGGTTCTGTGGCTGCGCCTGCCCATCCCGACCTCGCCCCGCCTCTGGGGCGCATTCCTCGTTATGGGGGCTTTGAATAACCTGATCCCCTTTTCCCTCCTCAACTGGTCCCAGCTTCATATCGAAAGTGGCCTCGCCTCGATCTTCAACGCCACGACCGCAATTTTCGGCGTGCTTGTGGCGGCCATGTTTTTTGCCGATGAACGCCTCACCGCACGCAAACTGATCGGTGTTTCGCTTGGCTTTTCTGGTGTGGCTCTCGCCATCGGGCTTGAAAACCTCGCCCGCTTTGATCCCCGCGCTCTGGCCCAATGGGCGGCGCTTGGGGCAACGCTCTCCTATGCGCTGGCCGCGGTCTGGGCCCGCAAGGCATTGGCCGGTCTCGCACCACAGGTTGCCGCCGCCGGAATGGTCACCTGTTCGGCTCTGATCGCCCTGCCGCTGGCATGGATCGTCGATGGCCCGATCACCCTTGCCCTCTCGCCGGTCACATGGGGCGCGCTGGCCTATTACTCCGTGATTGCCACGGCGCTCGCCTATCTCCTCTACTACCGCGTCCTCGCTATGGCCGGGAGTGGCAACCTCGCTCTTGTGACCCTCCTGATCCCGCCCTTCGCCATCGCCCTCGGCGCGCTTGTTCTTGATGAGGCCCTGCCGCCGCGCGCCTATCTGGGCTTTGTCTTGCTCGGGCTGGGTCTGCTGATCCTGAATGGTCGATTAAGGACGCGCCGTTAAGGTTTGCGCCCCGCGCCACGGCCCACCACCGCGATACATACGCGATACCGACGTAATACCGACGTGGGTTTTGCCGTTAACCTTTCCCGCGCAAATCCCGTTTGACCCCTCCGCCGCTGCCCGCTACCACAACAGGGACACCCAATACGGATGACCCCGATGATCTATCAAAGCGCACAGGACTGGCGTGACGCGCCCCAGAAGAAAGCCCTTCTCTTTGGCATGTCTGGCCTTGGAAAAACCCATGTTTCCAACGTCTTGCGCGCGCAGGGCGACTGGTTTCACTATTCCATCGACTACCGTATCGGCACCCGCTACATGGGCGAACACATCACGGATTCCTGCATCAAGGCCGCGATGGAACATCCCTACCTGCGTGAAATGCTCCTCAAGGACGCGATCTATATCGCCCCCAACGTGCACACCCACGACCTCACCGCCGTCTCCACCTACCTCAGCAAACCCGGCAACCCCGCCCTCGGCGGCCTGCCGATTGACGAGTATCGACGCCGTCAGGACCAGTTTAAAAGCGCGGAAATTCAAGCCCTTAGAGACACGGAACAATTCATCCACCGGGCGCAGGATGTCTATGGATATACCCATTTCATCTGCGATACCGGCGGCTCGATCTGCGAATGGGTGGACCCTTCGGACCCCGCCGACCCGGTGATGACGGACCTTTCCGCTCAGACCCTCATGGTCTGGATCAAAGGCTCCGACGCCCATACCGAGGAACTCATCCGCCGCTTTGATGCGGCCCCCAAACCCATGGCCTATCAGCCCGAGTTCCTGTCGCGTGTTTGGTCTGAATATCTCAATGAATACAATGTCAAAGAGGATGACGTTGATCCAAATCACTTCATCCGCTGGACCTATGCTCAGGCGCTTGCCCATCGTCAGCCGCGCTATGCCGCCATGGCAAACTGGGGCGTCACGGTCTGCGCCGAAGAGGTCTACGCCGTCCGCACCGCCGCCGACTTCGAAGACCTGATCGCAGCCGCCCTTGAGAAACACTGAAACACCCCTAGATAACCTCCTGTAAGTCAAAGAAAAGTTCTGACACCATGCCTATTAAACTCCCCTCCGACCTGCCTGCCTTCGACGTGCTTTCGCGTGAGGGTGTCATGGTCATGTCCGAGGATCAGGCCGCCCGTCAGGACATCCGCCCCCTGCGGATTGGTCTTCTCAACCTCATGCCCAAGAAGATCCAGACCGAGAACCAATTCGCCCGCCTGATCGGCGCCACGGCAATCCAGATCGAACTCTCTCTGATCCGCATGAGCGAACACAAACCCCGCAATACCGGGGCCGATCATATGGCCGAATTCTACCGCCCCTTTTCCGAGGTCAAAGCCTCGGGCGAGAAGTTTGACGGCTTCATCATCACCGGCGCCCCGATCGAACACCTCCCCTTTACCGACGTGACCTATTGGGAGGAACTCTGCGAGGTCTTTGAGTGGACCCGCACCCATGTTCATTCAACATTCGGCGTCTGCTGGGGCGGTATGGCGATGATAAACTACTTCCATGGCGTGAAAAAACACATCCTCGACGCCAAGGCCTTCGGCTGTTTTCGCCATCGCAACATGGACCCGGCCTCGCATTACCTGCGTGGCTTCTCGGATGACTGTGTTATCCCGGTAAGCCGCTGGACCGAGATGAAACAGGCCGAAATCAACGCCAATCCCAACCTCAAAACGCTCTTGTCCTCCGAAGATGTCGGCCCCTGCCTTGTCGAAGATCTGAGCCAACGCGCGCTCTATATCTTCAACCATTTCGAGTATGACAGCGACACGCTCAAGCAAGAATATGACCGCGATGTCGCCGAGGGCACCGCGATTAACGTGCCGGTCAATTACTACCCCGACAATGATCCGAGCCTGCCGCCGCTCAACCGCTGGCGCAGCCACGCGCATCTTCTCTATGGCAACTGGATCACCGAGATCTACGAAACCACACCCTACGACATGATTAAGATTGGCCAGTAAAGTCCTGATACTGCTTGCAATATCCTGCATCCTTCTGGCTGCAGTGACGCTTTGGCGTGCCGCACGCCACGAACGACGCGCCGAGGCGAGCCACCCGCCAGAGGGTCAATTCCTGACTGTGGAGGGTCATCGCGTGCATGTGGTGGTGCGTGGAGAAGGGCCCGATCTCGTCCTGATCCATGGCGCCTCCGGCAGCACACGGGACATGACCTTTGAGTTGGTCAAACATCTCGAAACCCGCTACCGCGTGCTGATCTTCGACCGCCCCGGCCTTGGCTATACCGACCGCATCAACCGCACCGGCGCGACAATCACCGAGCAGGCCGATCTCCTTTCCAAAGCCGCCGCTCAACTCGGCGCAACCAAACCCATCGTCATGGGCCAGAGCTATGGCGGCGCGGTCGCCCTTGCATGGGCCGTGCATTTCCCTGACCGTCTCTCGGCGCTCGTGCCTCTCGCAGCCGCCTCAAGCACCTGGGAGACCCCGCTCGATACCTACTACACCCTGACATCGCACCGATGGCTTGGCCCCATCGTGATCCCCCTCCTGACCGCCTATGTGAGCGATGATTACGTCGATCAGGTCATGGCGAGCGTCTTTACCCCCCAAGCCGAACCCGCAGGCTATGGCGCCTATTTCGGCCCCGGCCTGACCCTGCGCCGCAAAACCCTGCGCGCCAATGCCCTGCAACGGGCGAACCTCCTTGGCGAAATCACCGCGCTTTATCCTCGTTACGGCGAAATCACGGTGCCGACAGAGATCGTCCATGGCGATTCCGACACCACGGTGCCCGCCTGGAACCACGCCGAGCGCCTCGTGGCCCGCATCCCCGGCGCGCGCCTGACCCTTCTGCCCGGCATCGGCCACATGCCCCAACACGTCGCCGCCCCCGATGTTGCCGCGGCCATCGACCGCGCCGCTGCCCGCGCTGGATTGCTTTGACGCGCCCACAGGGTCATATTGGGGAAAAACTGGAGAGGTTTCATGGAGCTGCCCTTCGACGGTGCGATTAGCACCTTTTACAAAAACGACGCCCCCGAGGGCGTGCGCAATGCTATTCGCGATGCGGACAAGAATGACATTCTTGATGCCAGCTATCCCCATGACGCGCGGATGAAGGGCAAAACCTACGATGCCGAAATCGCCGCACTTCAGGTCGAACTGGTTAAGCTGCAACGCTGGGTCAAAGACACAGGACAGCGCGTCGCCATAGTATTTGAAGGTCGTGATGCCGCCGGAAAAGGCGGCACAATCAAACGCTTCCGGGAAAATCTTAATCCTCGCGGCGCGCGTGTTGTGGCGCTTTCAAAACCGACCGAAGCGGAACAAACCCAATGGTATTTCCAACGCTATATCGACCATCTGCCCTCGGGCGGCGAAATGGTTTTCTATGACCGCTCTTGGTATAATCGTGGCGTAGTCGAAAAGGTCTTTGGCTTTTGCACCGACGATCAGCGCACCCATTTCTTCAATCAGGTGCCGGATTTCGAAAAGATGCTCGCCGATGAGGGCATCCATCTCTTCAAATTCTGGCTCAACGTCGGCCGCGCCGAACAACTCCGCCGTTTCCTCTCGCGCGAAAACGACCCCCTCAAGCAATGGAAGCTAAGCTGGATTGACGTCGAAGGCCTCAAGCGTTGGGACGCCTATAGCGACGCCATCGCCGAAACTCTTGAGAAAAGCCATAGCGACGTGGCCCCCTGGACCGTGGTCCGCTCGGATGACAAGAAACGCGCGCGCCTGATGGCGATCCGCACCGTGCTCCACGCGCTCGATTATGACCGCAAAGATACCTCCGCCCTTGGCGAGATCGACAAGACAATCTGCGGCGGCCCCGAGATCTGGAATGGTTAAGAAACGCGGCTATCACCACGGCAACCTGCGCCAGGCCCTCGTCGAGGCCGCCCTCATGCTCATTGAGACAAAGGGCCCGACAGGCTTTACCCTCTCCGAGGCGGCCAAACAGGCCGGTGTCACCCCCGCCGCCGTCTACCGTCACTTTGAGGGTCGCGAAGACCTCATCGCCGAGGCCGCGCGCCAGGGCTATGAAATCTTCGCCGACGTCATGCAATTCGCCTATGACAAAGGCCAACCCTCGGCCCTTGCCGCGTTTGAGGCCACGGGCCGCGCCTATCTTGCCTTCGCCCGCAAATACCCCGGCCATTACATCGCCATGTTCGAAAGCGGCATCTCGGTCAACCGCACGCCTGAACTTGCCGCTGTCTCGGCCCGTGCGCGTGGCGTTCTGGAAAAGGCTGCGGCTGATCTCTCCGAACATATCCCGCCCGAAAAGCGCCCCCCCGCCGCGATGTTCTCGGCCCATATCTGGGCCCTGAGCCACGGCGTGGTCGAACTTTTCGCCCGCAATTCGCCCGGCACACAATCCCCTTTCCCCCCCGAAGATCTGCTTGAAACGGGGATCGGTGTTTACCTGCGCGGCCTCGGCCTGATCGCGCCAGACCGCTAGAGGAGCCAACCATGGAACCCCCATTTCAAAGCGAATTCACCTACCCTAACGGCTTTGCCGATCTGGCCAATGAAGTCGCCAGCCGCCGCGCGCCCTACCCGGAGATGGAAGACGTGCTGCGCCTCGTCTCGGCGCCTGGCCTTGCCGCGCTGTGCGAAACCCTGATCCGCGCCCCCGCCCCGGACGAGACCGACATCCCGCACAAACCCGCCTCGGCCAAATATCTCGAACTTTGCCGCGAATTTGATGGCCAGCCCGAAATCCTTGCCTTGCATGCCCTGACCATCGCCGCCTCGCGCCGCGCCGATCCCCCCGAGATCGCCCGTACCCTATTTCTGGAAATCTGGCGCGACCATGGCCGCTTTCTCCTCGATCACCTGGATCGCCGCTGGCAGCTCTCCGCCCTGCAAACCTTCCGTGATTTTGGCGAGACCGAGATTCAGCGCCGCTCGGCCTCTGATCTGACGGTGTTCTTCGCCCTGACCAAGCTTTATGAGACAGAACGCCTCTTTAGCGGCACCAAAGCGCGCAAGCCCTTCTCAATTGAGGACCGCGCCCGCGGCGGCCTGCCGATGGAACTTGTCGGCTATTCCCTGCGCGCCGGGGATCTCGACCGCAACCTCCTCGGTATGCTCTGGCAAGATGCCGAAGAAGACCCGGTCCTGCGCCCACTGGCCTGCCGCCTGCTCACCGATCTCAACCGCGACCGCTCAAGCCTGTTTCGCCGCCTGCGCCTGATGCGCCGCGCCTGGAAACGCAAACACAAAAGCCGCAAGACCTAAGATCTTCCTCTTGCCGCAACTATCCCGGCCCCAATCCCCCCGTCTCTCCCGAAGACCTTCTGGACCGCAATTGACCCTGGGAACAGACCAACCTAATCTTTCGCTACGGCATGGAATTACCTGCGCCTCGGCAAGCCTTGGAAGGCCAATTTGATGCCCGACGCCCCAGAGAAGACACAAGGTTTCAAGCTTTTCATTTGGGAGAAACTCGCCGCTCTCCTTGCCCCGCTGATCAAGCCCGGCTTTGATTTGCATCGGGCCTCGCGAGAGTTTCGCTCACGGATATGGAACAGCAAGGAAACCGGCCTCCTGCTTAGCACGGACGGCCCGGAAACCTATGTCGTGTCCGCCGCCGACCACATAATCGGCCAGATCGTCTATCTCGATCACAGTTTCGATTTCGACAAGTTTCTCGAAGCAATGGACACGCTCGGCAAGAGCACCCAACCCTTCACGCTGGTTGATATCGGCGCCAATATCGGCACGATCTGCATTCCCGCCGTCAAGCGCGGCATCGCGCAGGCCGCGATTGCGATTGAGCCTGAACCCTTCAACCTCAAACTCCTGCGCGCCAATGTTGCTCTGAATGATCTGCATGACCAGATCGATATCCATGGCTACGCCCTCGGCAGCGAAGACGGCACTCTTACTTTCGAACTCAGCCCCGTCAACTTTGGCGATCATCGCATCCGGCTCGATGTGGACGCGGGCAAGCCCCTGATGGACGAGGATCAACGAAAAACCATCTCTGTTCCCGTGAGACGGCTTGACGATATTCTGCAGGACCAGACCGGTAATCTAGTCCTGTGGATGGATGTCCAGGGGTTTGAATCCTATGTCCTTCAGGGTGCCCCCCGGACGCTCTCACAGGGCCACCCGCTCATCATGGAGTTCTCGCCCTACGAGATGAAACGCGTGAAGGGAGACACCTTGCTAAAAGAGGTCCTCACCAAGAGCTGCTATAGTCATTTCATCGACCTGCAGGACCCCGAACTCACCCGCCGTCCACTCACCGGCGAGGCGCTTGATGCGGTGACCGCCCAGCTGGACACCTTCGCGCTGACCGATCTCCTTATGATCGCGGACGGCTGAGTAGCGGCTCTCCGCCCCCTTCCGCCCCCCAGTCTCGCGCACAAAGAAAAAGGGCCGCCCGAAGGCGACCCTTTGAAGTCTTGAACCAGAAGGCGATTAACGCTTCGAGAACTGGAACGAACGACGCGCTTTGCGCTTACCGTATTTCTTACGTTCCACAACGCGGCTGTCGCGGGTCAGGAAGCCAGCGGCTTTCAGAGCGCCACGCAGGGACGGTTCATAAAGCTGAAGCGCTTTCGAGATGCCGTGCTTGACCGCACCGGCCTGACCGGTGAGGCCGCCGCCTTTGACGGTGGCATAGACGTCGAATTCGCCTTCCACGCCGGCAACCTGCATCGGCTGACGCAGGATCAGCTGCAGAACGGGACGGGCGAAATACTTGTCCTGGTCCTTGCCGTTGACGATAACTTTGCCCGAACCGGGCTTGATCCAGACACGGGCCACAGCGTCTTTACGCTTGCCGGTGGCATAGGAACGGCCAAGCTCGTCGCGAACGGGTTCGCGGGGCGCTTCGACTTCGAGGATAGCTTCTTCACCGGCAACGGCGTTCAGCTCTTCAAGCGAGTTGATTTGATCAGCCATTGATTAGCTCCGGGTGTTCTTCGAGTTCATGGATTTGACATCGAGCACGTCCGGCGACTGGGCCTCATGGGGGTGCTCGGCGCCAGCATAGACGCGCAGGTTGGTCATCTGCTTGCGTGCCAGACGGTTGCCCGGAAGCATCCGCTGAACCGCTTTCATGACCACGCGCTCGGGGTATTCACCCTCAAGGATCTGGCCCGCGGTGCGCGACTTGATGCCGCCCGGGTGGCCAGTGTGCCAGTAATAGTTCTTGTCCGAACGTTTCTTGCCGGTGAGCTGGATCTTGTCAGCGTTGATAACGATGACGTTGTCGCCCATATCCATGTTCGGAGTGAAGGACGCCTTGTGCTTGCCGCGCAGGCGCATGGCAACGATCGATGCAAGACGGCCCAGAACAACGCCCTCGGCGTCGATCAGGATCCATTTCTTGTCGATGTCTGCCGGAGTAGCAGAAAAGGTTTTCATGATTTGGTCTACCTGGTGGTTTGGTTGACGGGCGCACAAAGCTGCGCACCTGAATTCGATGGGCGGGTTATAAAGGGGCCACGCGCACAGTCAAGCGCACAAAACTCGAATAACTCAATTAAAAACAATGGCTTATAAATTAGGTATTATTTTACCCCACAAAATACCCCCGCGAAACAGCATTTCGCGGGGGCAAAACCGGGGATCGGGCTTATTCCGGCACACAGATTTCCTTGCGCCCTATGGCGAGTGCAGTGCGGATCACCAATTTGATGACCAAGGCGACCAACACCACAAGCAGGATCAGCCCGATAATCTGATGCGCATCCGAGCCGGTCTTACGAGCAAACAGGAAGGACGCAATCGTCATCGCCGCAATCGGAAAGCTTAGCGCCCACCACGGCAGGGCAAAGGGCAGCTTGGCAATCTTCGGCACCTGCACCACGATCAGGATCGTAAACAGATAGCCGATATTAATAAGAACGCGCGCGAAGGAATCGATCTCCCCCACAAGGTTCACATAAGCCAGAAAGGCCACCGCCGGCGGCGCAATGAGAATAACCAGCGTCGGGAAAAGCTTGCCGGGGATCGGGTTGTGAAAGATCAGACGGTTAAAGACCAGCGTCAGCAGGATCCCCCAGAAGACCATACCGGCCGAGAAGAACAGCCACGAAAGCTCCACATAGCCAAGCTTGGCGCCCGCAACCGGCACCACAACGTTGCCCACCGCCGGGATGAACCATGCCGGGGTCAGCTGGCCAACTTCAAAGGCACGGTGACTGATCCAGCCCGAGACCACGGCCACGGTCAGAACACCCTGAAGCGCCGTGCCAATGATCCAAAGCCCCCGCGCCGCGCCGGGATAATGCGAGAGCATCGCCGTCGCGATAAGCAGGATCGAAATCGACACTGCCGGGAAAAAGGCAAGGCGCACCGGATGGTGCCATTCATTATAGACGGCTTGCGGGTATTTGATCGCCTTGGCGATATAGAAGAGCGCAATCACACAAAACGCCCCGGTCCCCGCCCACATCACGGCCGTCGAGAGCGGCCCAATCGCGGGGTAGAAATATGAGGCGCTATGCAGCGCAAGCGTGAGGCCCATCAGGCCCATGACCACGGCAAAGAAAGGCACCGGAAAGTGCTTCAGTCGCGGTTCGTTTTCGGGGGCATCTGCCGGTTTAGTATCGTTCACGAGGGTCGTTTCCTTGTCACCTGAGCCGCTCCATCTTTCACAGATCAGCGGCGCTTTCGTTGACACATATCAATTTCGGAATGAAAAGATACATCCAAAATGTCGCAAATCAACCTTGCAAAACCGCACGCCCCGTTAACCAGAGACACGCGCCATGACGCACCACCGCAATACAGACGCAATACCGACGCGATACAGACGTGCGTTTTCGCCTCTCTGACGGCGTTAACCTATCGCTTGGGCGGGATCGAATAGGTCATGGTCGACCGCGCAACGGGTTTGTCTAACCCTTCAGAATACAACAGAATATCCGTAACCGACAATGTCCGCCCAAGCTTCAGCAACGTCGCCTTGGCGATAATGTCCTTGCCCGCCTCCGGCTTGCGCATAAAATCAAGCGAACACCCCGTCGTCACCGCCAACGCCACCTTCCCGATCTGACCCATGGTCGCGACGTAAGCTGCCACATCGGCCAGCGCGAACATGCTCGGCCCCGAAACCGTGCCGCCGGGCCGGAGGTGTTTGTCCTGGGTTTTCAAGCGCATGACACAACCCGTCTCATCAAGCGCCTCGACCGCGAAATCATCGCTCACCTGCGGAAAAATCTCTTCGAGATAAGCTTCCATCTCTTCTGCGGTCATTTTCGTGGACATGTCTTTCCTCCTGTCGCCCTGCGGTTTAGGTTTGCCTCAAAGCCGGAGGAGAACAAGATGACAATTTTCGAACGTCGCGACGTTAACGCGATCGCGTATCTCAAGATGAACGCCCCCGAGCGCCTGAACGCGCTCTCCGATGAAATGCTCGCCGCGATGCAGGACACCTTTGACGAGATCAAAGACGACACCTCAGTGCGCGCCGTGGTTCTCTCGGGCGAAGGCAAGGTCTTCTGCGCCGGTCACGATCTCAAACAGATGACCGCCGGACGGCAAGCCGAAGATGGCGGAAAGGCTTATTTTAAAGACCTTTTTGACCGTTGTGCCAAGATGATGATGACCGTGCAATCCATCCCGCAGCCCGTCATCGCCCAGGTCCACGGCATCGCAACCGCCGCCGGCTGTCAGCTTGTCGCGACCTGCGATATGGCCGTCGCGGCAGAGGGGACAAAGTTCGGCGTCAACGGCGTCAACATTGGCCTATTTTGCTCGACCCCCATGGTCGCCCTAAGTCGCAACATCCCGCGTAAAAAGGCCTTTGAAATGCTCACCACGGGCAAGTTCATTCCCGCAGATGAGGCCGAATCCCTTGGCCTCATCAACAAGGTCGTCCCCCATGACGCTCTCGAAGCGGCCACCACCGAACTGGCCGAGACGCTGGCTACCAAGCTCGGTGCGGCGGTGCGCATCGGCAAGAGCGCCTTTTACGAACAGGCCACAATGACCACCGCCGAGGCCTATGCTTATACGGGCGACGTGATGGTCGAAAACATGCTCTATCGTGACACGGCCGAAGGCATTGCCGCCTTCCTCGAAAAGCGCCCGCCCAACTGGGAACAATAACCTCCGTTTCGCCGCCGGGAACGATGTTTTTCCAAATGCGCTCTACCCCGGCGGCGCGGTATTCGGCACGGTCCCACACGGCGACACGCGCGCCTTGGCCCGCGTCGATCCTGCGCGATGCTTCCGGTTTTTTTACGGCTTACCTCGTTCGCTCCGGCAGCATCGCGCGCACCTTCCGCGCTTTGTTTACAAATGCCCGGTAGATTGTTTCGCAAATTCGCCGGATTCGGGGCTATGACGTGCCGCCGACACATGGCACAAGCGCCTGAGACGCTGAACGGGTCGTCTTCTCTCTGGCACTGTCCCTCCAACCGCGCGCCCATCGCGCGGCGATTGTGCCCCGGAAGACGGCCCGCGGTCATCCCCCCTTCCCAAACGCCCCCACCTGCCCTATGTCCCGCCTCATGACACAGGAATTGCATATCGTTGGCGGCGGCATGGCGGGCTCCGAAGCCGCCTGGCAGGCCGCTCAAATGGGCATCAACGTGGTGATCCACGAGATGCGCCCCAAAGTCGAAACCTTTGCCCACCGGACCGGCAACCTCGCCGAGATGGTCTGTTCCAACTCTTTCCGCTCGGATGACGACGAACAGAACGCCGTGGGCCTCTTGCATTGGGAAATGCGCGCTGCCGGTAGCCTCATCATGGCCACCGCCGACAAGCATCGCCTCCCCGCAGGCGGTGCGCTCGCCGTAGACCGAGATCCCTTTGCCCAAAGCGTAACAGACGCCCTCCTCGCCCTGCCCAACGTGCGCGTGGAAGAGGGCGAGATCACCGCCCTGCCCGAAGAGGGCCACTGGATCATCGCCACCGGCCCGTTGACCTCTGCGGGCCTTGGTGCCGCGATTCAGGCCGAAACCGGCGCCGAACGCCTCGCCTTTTTCGACGCCATCGCCCCCATCGTCTATGCCGAAAGCATCGACATGGACGTGGCCTGGATGCAATCGCGCTATGACAAGGGCGAGACCGAGGCCGAACAAAAGGCCTATCTCAACTGCCCGATGACCAAGGACCAATACGAAGCTTTCATCGACGCACTTCTCGCCGCCGACAAGACCGAGTTTCACGAGGGCGAAACCGCTGGTTATTTCGATGGTTGCCTGCCCATCGAAGTCATGGCCGAACGCGGCCGCGAGACCCTGCGCCACGGGCCGATGAAACCTGTGGGCCTTACCAACGCCCACAAACCCGACGAAAAAGCCTATGCCGTGGTGCAGCTGCGCCGCGATAACGCTCTGGGAACGCTCTATAATATCGTCGGCTTTCAGACCAAGATGAAATACGGTGCACAGACCGAGGTCTTCAAGATGATCCCCGGTTTGGAGAACGCTTCCTTTGCGCGGCTCGGCGGCATCCACCGCAATACCTTCATCAACTCACCCACGCTTCTGGACGATCAGATGCGCCTGCGCTCCAAACCCAATATTCGCTTTGCTGGTCAGGTAACGGGAGTCGAAGGCTATGTCGAAAGCGCTGCCATGGGCCTTCTGGCCGGTCGCCTTGCTGCCGCCGAACTCCTTGGCCAGACCCGCGCCAGGGCCCCTCTCAACACAGCCATGGGTGCGCTTGTGCATCACATCACCGGCGGCGCCGAGGCCAAGACCTTCCAGCCGATGAACGTCAATTTCGGCCTGTTCCAGCCCGTCGATGGACTCAAGGGCGGTCGGCGCGGACGCAAGGACCGCTACAAGGCCTATACCGACCGCGCCAAAGCGGACTGGACGGAGTGGCTCGCCACGCCATGATAACCCGCTTCGCCCCCTCGCCCACCGGCCCCTTGCATCTGGGCCATGCCTACTCAGCGCTTCTCGCGTATGACATGGCAAGGGCGGCGGGCGGCACCTTCCTTTTGCGGATCGAAGACATCGACAGCACCCGGTCGCGCCCGGAATGGGAAGCGCAAATCTATGATGACCTCGCATGGCTTGGCATCACTTGGGACGCGCCCCCGATGCGTCAATCCGACCGCCTACCAGCCTACCGCGACGCCCTGCAAACGCTCTGGGCACGTGGCCTCCTCTACCCCTGCACCTGCACCCGCCGCGACATCACCGCCGCCGCCAGCGCCCCGCAAGAAGGGGCCGAGCCGGTCTATGGCCCCGATGGCCTCGTCTACCCCGGCACCTGCCGCCCAGACACGCCCCCGACTGCCCCCTTCCCCGAAGACGTCGCCCTGCGCCTCAACATGGGCGCCGCATTGACGTCTCTCGCCTCCAGCGGCTTTTCTTTCCACGAAACCGGCCAAGATCGCGACGAAGACATCCTCTTTACCGCCAAAGAACTACAGACCCAAATCGGCGATATCGTCCTGTCCCGCCGCGATTTTCCCGGCTCCTACCACCTCTCCGTGGTGCTCGACGACGCGGCCCAAGGCATCACCCATGTGATCCGTGGCGAAGACCTGTTCGAAGCGACGCAAATCCATGTGATCCTGCAACGCCTCCTCGGTCTGCCGACCCCGATCTACAACCACCACCACCTGATCCGCGACGAGAACGGCAAACGCCTCGCCAAACGCGACGACGCCCGCGCCATCGCCAAATACCGCGCCGAGGGCGCAACCCGCGAAGACATCCGCCGCCTCGTGGGTCTATAAGCCCCCGCGCTTCTTCTCTGGAAAAATACTCACGCCGCAGGCACGGCCCATACGGGCCGTTACGCCATCGGCGACATCAACTCGACGATCTCGCCGTCGCGCACCGCGCGATAGAAACAGGATCGGCGATTGGTGTGACAGGCCGGCCCCGTCTGATTGACCAGCACGAGGATACAATCCTCATCACAGTCATACCGGAAATCCACCATTTCCTGCACATGACCCGAGCTCTCGCCCTTGACCCAGAAACTCTGTCGAGAGCGGCTCCAATAGGTGACTTTGCCGCTCTCAAGCGTGCGCGCCACGCTCTCGGCGTTCATCCACGCCATCATCAGGACTTCACCGCTCTCAGCATCCTGCGCAATCGCGGGGATGAGACCAGCGTCGTTGTATTTGAGCGTCGCGGGATCAAAAGCCATGGTCGATTTCCTTTGCATCTGCCTGCCGCCACTCTATCTAGAAAAAACGCGATAAAGGGAACAGGCATGTCCGGCGAAACCGACCTTATCAAGCTCTACTCCGGGCGCATTCTGGCACTCGCAGCCGAGATTCCGCATACTGACCGGCTTTCCGCGCCGCAGGCCACGGTCAAAAAACGCGCCCCGCTCTGTGGCTCGACAGTGACCGTAGACGTGGCGCTTGAGGACGGTCGCATCCGCGATTTCGGTCAGGACGTAAAGGCTTGCGCGCTTGGCCAGGCGGCCGCCTCTGTCGTCGGGGGCAATGTCATCGGCCGCTCCCGCGCCGAGATCGAAGCCGCCCGCGATGCCCTGCGCACCATGCTGAAAGAAGACGGGCCCACGCCGCCCGCGCCGTTCGACGGTCTCGAAGTGTTGCGCCCGGCGCGCGATTACGCCAACCGGCACGCCTCGATCCTGCTCGCGCTTGAGGCCACCGCCGAAGCCATGGCGCAAGCAGAGAGCGCCGCTTAACCCAATCGTTAACCCCTTGCGGATAAAAAAACCGCCGCACTTCCAATAGGAAGGCGGCGGAGGTAAGTCGCGATCACACGTGGGACCCGGGGATCGTCCGAAGGGGAGTGAGGCACCCTTCACGAGACGAGAGACAGGCAGTGTCCGTCTTGCGATATCCAATGGGGACAGGGATACAAGCCGACGACACCCGGCGTGATTTCGCGGGCAGAAAACTGGGGTCAGGACACACCGGGCACATGCAGTGCCACGAGCATCATCACGACAAGGGCCACCCCCCCAAGCGCATCCTGAAGAAGCGTTGCGCGGGAATTGCGGATCACGGCGCGGATCTGGGTCATCATGGGGCGGCTCCTGCTCAATATCTTGTTTTGTTGCTTATTTGTTCTCATATCCTTAACGACCTGTAAAGAACTTTTTGAGAACATTAGCGAACAAAAAAGAACGAATGCGGTTAACCCACTGAAATCAAACGAATCGCCTGATCTTGTTCCATGAGCCAAAGGAGAACACGCGCCGCCTTGCCGCGCGGGCTCTCAAGGCTCGGGTCCTCAGCAAGGAGCTTGCGCGCATCAGATTGCGCAATTTCCATGAGAGACGACTGGCTTTCCAGATCGGCAACTCGGAACCGCGGCACGCCCGATTGCGCCGTGCCGATCAAATCCCCCGATCCCCGCATCTCAAGATCGACCTCGGCAATGCGAAACCCATCCTCGGTCTCGCGCATCGTGGTCAACCGCTGTTGCCCGGCCTCGCCAAGCGGAGCCTGATACATCAGAAGACAGGTCGACGCCTGCGTGCCCCGCCCGACCCTGCCGCGTAGCTGATGCAATTGCGCAAGGCCAAAAATTTCCGCCCGTTCAATAACCATGATCGTCGCATTCGGCACATCGACCCCGACCTCGATCACCGTCGTCGCCACAAGAACCGAGGTCTCCCCCGCCTCAAACGCCGCCATCGCCGCGTCCTTTTCTGCCGGGGGCATCTGACCGTGCACAAGACCCACGACTCCCTCGCCAAGGGCGGCGCGTAGGTGTTTGAACCGCTCTTCCGCCGCCGCAAGGTCAAGGTTTTCGCTCTCATCCACCAGAGGACAAACCCAATAGGCCTGCTTGCCCTCGCGCACAGCCTTGCGCAGATGCTCGACCACCTCGTCCATCCGCCCCGTCGAGATCAACGCCGTGGCAATCGGCTGACGTCCCGGCGGTTTTTCATCAAGGATCGACACATCCATATCGCCATATTGCGCCAGCGCGAGCGAACGCGGGATCGGCGTCGCCGTCATGACAAGCACATCCGCCCCCTCGCCCTTCTTGCCAAGCTCAAGGCGCTGGCGGACGCCAAACCGATGCTGTTCGTCGATAATTGCAAGGCGCAGATCGGCAAAATGCACATCCGGCTGAAAAACCGCATGGGTGCCGACAAGCACATGAATATCGCCCCGCGCCAATGCTGCGATCTTCGCCGCGCGCTCCTTGCCCTTATCCCGTCCGGACAGGATCTCGATCACCACCCCGGCGCTCTCGGCCAAGGGGCGCAAGCCCGCAAGATGTTGGCGCGCAAGGATTTCCGTCGGTGCCATCATGACACCCTGTCCGCCGGCCTCAACCGCCACCAGAAGCGCCATGAACGCAACCAACGTCTTACCCGCGCCCACATCCCCCTGCAAAAGCCGGTTCATCCGCAAAGGCTGGCGCATATCGGCGGCGATCTCCTCAATCGCGCGCTCCTGTGCCCCTGTCGGGCGATAGGGCAATGCCGCGCGCACCTTGGCCTGCAACGCGCCCGTGGCCTCGCTGATAACCCCCTTGGCCCGCTGCAAGCGCGACCGCGCCAGCGCCAGCGTCACCTGATGCGCGAACATCTCGTCATAGGCCAATCGCTCGCGCGCCGGCGCCGTCGCCGCAAGATCCGCCGCCATTTCCGGCGCATGGGCGGTGCGCAACGCATCGGCCCAATCTGGCCATTTCGCCCGCGCCTTCTGCCCCGGATCAATCCATTCCCCAAGCTCCGGCACCCGTGCCACCGCCGAGGCCGCCGCCTTGCTCATGGTCTTGAGCGTCACCCCCGACGTCAGTGCATAAACAGGCTCATAAGCCGGAATATCCCCCGCTTCTTCAAGCGACAGGATATGGTCAGGATGCACCATCTGCGGCACCCCATCGAACAATTCGACCCGCCCCGAAACCAACCGCTCGCTCCCTTCGGGTAGAACGCGCTGCAGGTAATCGACACGGGCATGAAAGAACACGAGCTGAAACGCCGTGCGCGCATCCTCGACCGTGATACGATAGGCACCGCTGCGATTGCGCGCCGGCCTATGCGATCCCACCCGGACTTTGACCGTCACCACCTCGGGTAATGGCACGTCCAGAACCGACTCACGCCGCCGCCGATCCACGCCGGAATACGGTAATGAAAACAAAAGATCGCGCGGCTTCTCAATCCCGATCTGCGCCATATGCTGCGCGATCTTCGGCCCCACCCCGTCAAGCGTGGTCAGTTCCGCAAAAAGCGGAAAGAGGATTTCCGGCCGCGTGCTCATAGCCCCTCGATCAAGGCAAGCCAGGCATCTTCGTCGATGGTCTCAACCCCAAGGTCTGCGGCCTTCTTGGCCTTCGATCCAGCCCCCGGCCCCGCCACGAGGATATCCGTCTTGCCCGACACCGATCCCGACACCTTGGCACCAAGCGCCTCTGCCCGCGCCTTGGCCTCGGCGCGTGTCATCTTTTCAAGCGTGCCGGTGAAGACCACGGTTTTTCCGGCCACAGGGCTTTCCTTGGCCGGAGCCGCCGGAGCCTCAACCTCAAGCCGCGCCACAAGCGCATTAATCGCCGCGCGCTCTTCCTCATTGGCCAATGCATCCGAGAGCGAGAGGCCCACCGTCGCCCCGATCCCATCAATCCCGATCAGGTCATCCCAAGCCGCCTGCGCCGCCTTTGGGACATCCCTCTCGGCAATCGCCTTATCTCGGGTTTCCTTGATACGCGCGCGCCGCCCCTCATCCGCCGCCGCAATCCTTTCCCGCTCAACCGCTTCCTCGCCCGCGCGATGCGCAAGCGCCGCCGGACGCGCGGTATCAACCGCCTCCGTCAAAACCGTCCAACCGCCGAAATGCAGCGCGAGATCCTTCGCCGCAACTTCGCCCACATGCCGAATCCCAAGCCCGAAAATCAGCCGCGCCAGCGGAATTCGTCGCTTTTCCTCAATTGCGGCAAAAAGGTTTTCCGCACTCTGCGCCCCCCAGCCATGGCGGTTCTTGAGTTTGTTCAAGTTGCCCGCATCGCGTTCGGCCAGGGTAAAAATATCGACTGGCGCGCGGATCGGCAGGTCGGGATCATCGTAAAACATCTCGATCTGTTTGGCCCCGAGGCCCTCGATGTCAAACGCCTTGCGCGACACAAAATGCTTGAGCTTTTCCATCGCCTGCGCCGGACAAATCAGCCCGCCCGTGCAGCGGCGCACCGCGTCCCCCTCTTCGCGGATCGCATCGGACCCGCATTCCGGGCAGGTCGTTGGGAATTCATAAAGCACCGCCTCTTCGGGACGTTTAGAGAGGTCCACATCGGCCACTTTCGGGATCACATCGCCCGCCCGATAAACCTGTACCCAATCGCCAATCCGAATGTCCTTGCCGCCGCGGATCGTCTCGCCCTTGCTATCGCGGCCTTGGATGTAATCCTCGTTATGCAGCGTCGCATTGGACACCACCACGCCGCCAACCGTCACCGGCTGCAGCCGCGCCACCGGGCTGAGCGCGCCGGTGCGCCCGACCTGAATGTCGATCGCCTCAAGCCGGGTCCAGGCCAGTTCCGCCGGGAATTTATGCGCCACGGCCCAGCGAGGCGTGGTCGCGCGAAACCCAAGCCGCGCCTGAAGGTCGAGTCGGTTGACCTTGTAGACCACGCCGTCAATGTCATAGCCAAGCGTGGCGCGTTGTTCTTCAATCATGCGATAATGGTCGATCAAACTCTGCGGACCATCGCAGATCGCCGTCAACTCGTTGATGGTAAAGCCAAACACCTCCAAACGTCGGATTGCCTCCATCTGCGTTTCCGCAAGTGGTTCCGAAAGTTCCCCCCAAGCATAGGCGAAGAAACGCAAAGGGCGCGCCCGCGTCACGGTCACATCAAGCTGGCGCAGGGAACCGGCGGCCGCATTGCGCGGATTCGCAAACACCTTATCGCCCGCCTCTACCTGCCGTGCGTTTAGCGCTTCGAAATCAGCGTGGCTCATATAGACCTCACCGCGCACCTCAAGCACCTCTGGCGCATCCGCGATCTGTTGGGGAATCTCGGTGATCGTGCGGGCATTCTCGGTCACGTTCTCGCCGGTTTCGCCATCTCCGCGCGTGGCCGCATGAATCAGCCGCCCATTTTCATAGCGCAGAGACAGGCTTAGCCCGTCAATCTTCGGCTCGGCCGTATAATCAAGGGCCGCATCTATGGTCAGGCCAAGGTACTTGCGAATACGCGCATCAAACTCCGTGACATCCGCGTCCTCAAAAGCATTACCAAGGGACAGCATCGGAATGGCATGGGTGATCTTGCCAAAACCCTCCGCCGGGGCCGCGCCAACCTGATCGCTGGGACTATCCACACGTTTGAGGTCGGGAAAAAACGATTCGATCTCGGTATTGCGCCGCTTGAGCGCATCATACTCTGCGTCCGAAATCTCGGGCGCGTCTTCGGTATGATAGGCTTGGTTCGCCTGCGCCAGAAGACCTGCCAGCCGAGCCAGCTCATCCCGCGCTTCCGCCTCGCTCATCTGCGCAATATCGCTCTTGCCCGTCACCGGCGTCTCCCCTGTCACTTTACTTCAAGTGATAGGGCCGCCATCCCGCGAGGTCCAGAGCCTCAGGCGCGTAGGGCCACCTGTTCTGGCGAAACGCTTTCGCCAACCGGCTGCGGATCGCGCAGCACATAGCCACGCCCCCAAACGGTCTCGATATAGTTATCACCGCCTGTCGCTTCGCTAAGTTTTTTGCGCAGCTTGCAGATGAACACGTCGATAATCTTGAGCTCCGGCTCATCCATACCGCCATAAAGATGGTTCAGGAACATCTCCTTGGTCAGGGTCGTGCCCTTGCGCAAGCTCAGAAGCTCAAGCATCTGGTATTCTTTACCCGTAAGATGCACCGGCGTCTCCTCGACCTCCACGGTCTTGGCGTCAAGATTGACCGAAATCTTGCCCGTCCGGATGATCGACTGAGAATGCCCTTTGGAGCGCCGCACGATCGCATGGATTCGCGCCACGAGTTCTTCGCGATGGAACGGTTTCGTCAGATAATCGTCCGCCCCAAACCCAAATCCCTTGAGTTTGCTATCGGTATCGTCATCCCCTGACAGGATCAGGATCGGCGTCTCGACCCTTGCAAGGCGCAACTGCCGCAAAACCTCATGCCCATTCATATCCGGCAAGCCGAGATCAAGCAGAATCAGGTCGTAATCATAGAGCTTGGCAAGGTCGATTCCTTCCTCACCAAGGTCCGTAGCATAGACGTTCAGATTGGCATGCGTCAGCATCATCTCAATGCTTTTCGAGGTAGCCGGGTCGTCCTCAACAAGAAGCACACGCATAAAAAAATCCTCACATCTACGTTCCGTGGTCGCCCATACCGTGGCGAAAAATGGTTAACCCCCGGTTACCATGAGAAGAAAACTAACATTACAACCTATGATTGTCTATATTTTTGCGCATTCGTCGCTTTAAGCGCGTCGACCCCGTACCGCCCGGCGGCCGTGACCCATTCCTCGAACTCCTCGTCGCTCAACCGGTAGCGTTCAATCGCCTCCTTGCGCGTGATAAGCCCATAAGCCACCCCGCGCACCACCGCCGCCTTGCGCGAAGCAACCCAGCGTTTGGTTTCTCTGGGCGGCAAATCGGCCCGTGTCATAATCGCTCCATCGCGCAATGTGACGGTGCGCGGCCCCTCAACTTTCTTCAGATACATACCCATACCCTCATCACTTTGGGCTATGCTGACCAAAGGGGTTTAACGAGGGGTGAAACTGCCCCTTGAGAGTAGTTAGGATTTTCCTATATTCTCGACGACTTCTGTATGGAGAGCCTCATGGCACTGGATCGCGAAACAAACCTGAACTCGCTCGGCTTTGCCAAGCCACCCAGCGAAACCCGCGTGGTCGTCGCCATGTCGGGCGGCGTGGACTCGTCCGTCGTCGCGGCGAAACTCGCCGACGAAGGCTATGACGTCGTGGGCGTCACGCTCCAGCTTTATGACCATGGTGCCGCTCTGGCCAAGAAAGGCGCCTGCTGTGCCGGGATCGACATTCACGATGCCCGCCGCGTGGCCGAGGAAAAAGGCTTTCCCCATTACGTGCTCGATTACGAGAACATCTTTCAGGATGCCGTCATTGATGAGTTTGCTGATAGCTATCTCGGCGGGGCGACACCGGTGCCCTGCATCCGCTGTAACGAGCGGGTGAAATTCAAGGACCTGTTGGAAACCGCGAAGGACCTTGACGCCGATTGCATGGCGACCGGCCATTACATCCAACGCATGATGGGCCCGAATGGCCCCGAACTGCACTCTGCCGCCGATGCACGCCGGGATCAGAGCTACTTCCTGTTCTCCACCACCCCGGAACAGCTTGAATACCTGCGTTTTCCGCTCGGTCATCTCCCCAACAAGGACGCCACCCGCGCCCTTGCAGCGGAATATGGCCTCGCGGTCGCCGACAAGCCCGACAGCCAAGACATCTGCTTTGTGCCGAACGGCGACTACGCCTCGGTGATCGAGAAACTGCGCCCCGGCGCGGCGGAACCGGGCGAGATTGTCGACCACGAAGGCAATGTGCGTGGCACCCATAATGGCGTGATCCACTACACCATTGGCCAGCGCCGCGGTCTCGGAATCGGGGGCCTGTCTGAGCCGCTCTACGTGGTGAAACTCGATGTCGACAACAAACAGGTCGTCGTCGGGCCGAAATCCATGCTTGCCACCCGCAATATCCCTGTGCGCGAGATCAACTGGCTCGGCGATGAACCGTTCGAGAGCCGCGCCGAATGGCATCTTGCGGTCAGGGTCCGCTCGACCCGCCCCCCGCGCGAGGCAATCGTCCGCCCCACCGGGCCAACCACCGCCGAGGTCGAACTCCTCACCCCCGAGGAAGGCGTCTCGCCCGGTCAGGCCTGCGTGTTCTATGACACGGAGAGCAGCCGGATTTATGGCGGTGGCTGGATCTGGCGCGGCTGAGAATTTTCTAGAAAATTCTTTCCAAAGCAAAATCTTCTAGAAGATTTTGCCGCATCCTTCGAGCACAGCCCGCGCCGCACGCAGCCCCGGTGCCTCATCCCCACGCCCAAGACGGTCCATGGTCAAGGCCATGGCCGCATTCTGGGCCTGCGGAGTCTCAAGGACCTTCAAAACCGCGGGCGCAATATCCTCCGGCTTGAACGCGGGGCCAAGAAATTCCGGCACCACCCGCGTCTCGGACACCAGATTGACCAGCGTCACCGTATCAATCAGCGCCGCGCGGCTCATGATCTGCCAGCTGAGCCAGCTCATATCATAGGCAATCACCATTGGAGTGGCATTGGCCGCCAGTTCAAGCGACACCGTCCCCGACGCCGCAAGCGCCACATCCGCCGCCCGAAACGCCGCGCGCTTGGCCTCTGTGCCGCCTGCCGCACCGGGATCAAGGATCACCGGAGCCACGGCCCAGCCCTTCGCAAGCTCTCGCACCAATCCAACCACCGGCCCCGCCGCTGGCAAAACCACACGCACATCGGGCCGAACCGCTGCCACACGCGCCGCAACAGCGCCAAAGCCCGGCATCAGGCGAGAAACCTCGCTGCGCCGCGATCCCGGAAGCGCTAAAAGAACCGGCGCATCGCCAATCCCCTGCGCCGCACGAAACGCCGCAACCTCTTCATCGCTCGCAACAGCTTCGGCCACCACGGGATGCCCCACGAAATCACAGCGCAGCCCCGCCGCCTCCATATAGGGCGGCTCAAATGGCAAAAGCGCCAGTACCTGATCGACCACGCGCGCCATTTTCTCGGCGCGCTTGGGGCGCCATGCCCAAACCGATGGCGCCACGTAATGCACCACGCGGATATCGCTTTTGGCCTTCACTTCCTTGGCCACGCGGAGGCAAAAATCCGGGCTATCGATGGTGATGAGCACATCTGGGCGCGCCATCAGAACGGCTTCTGCCGTCTGGTGCATCCGGCGTTTCAAATGACGGTATTTCGGTAGGACCTCGGCAATCCCCATGACGCTCAACTCGTCCATGGGAAAGAGACTTTCCATCCCTTGGGCGCACATGAGCGGTCCGCCCACACCCTCAAAACGCACTTCGGGACAAAGCTCTTTCAACCCCGCCATGAGCGCCCAGCCGAGGCGATCCCCGGACGGCTCTCCGGCGATCAGGAACACCCGCATCAAAGCACCCGCGCGAAAAGGAAAAGCCCGGTCTCCTCAAGCGCCGCGCGCGTCGCGTCGCGATCAATGAGGACAACCTTGCCCGCCGAGACCACAATCCCGTCGAGCCCTGCTTTCGCAGCGTTGCGCACTGTTTCCGGACCCACGGCGGGCATATCAACCCGCAGGTCCTGTCCCCGCTTCGGTGCCTTGACCAGAACTCCGCCCTTACCCCGGCGCAAATGCTCAGGCGTCTCGCCCACAAAACGCAAAAGCGCATCCGTGCCCTGCAAGGTTTCAATCCCGAGGCAAAGCCCCCCCGCGACCACAGCCCCCTGCCCGACATCGAGCGGCGACAGGGCAAGAAGGATATCCATTGCCTTGGAGGCATCCTGAAGCTGTGCGTCGTCCGGCGCGGGGCCTGCAAAAAGCCCCTCCTCAACGGTCAGCCCCGGCAAGACCTCATGCGCCCCAAGAACCTTGAACCCCTGTTCTTCGAAAATCGCGATAATCAGGCGCAGGATGGCATCATCGCCCCCCTGAAGCGCCGCCATAAGGCGCGGCGCAAGCTGCATCATCGTGACATCAAACTGGCTCGGGTCGAGTGGTGGGCGCGCCATGGCCCCGGCCAGCACGACCTCCTCGACGCCCTCATCCTTCAGGTCTTGAAACAGGTCTCCCATTTTTTCGAAACGATGTTCAGCCAAAGGCGCCTGCATCGCATGGTCCACACCATGAAACACAACGCGCACGGCCTCTGGGTGCGCCGCCGCGATCATTACGGGCAAACCGCCCCCACCTGACAGGATCGCCAAACGTCCCATGTTTAGCGCGGGGTCAGGAAAGAGCGGTCCGTCTCGCCAAGGACGAAATCCACGATTTCCTGCACATAATCGCTATCGAATTCTTCGCCCATACGGCGCGCGCGCTCCTGAAATGCGCCTTCGCCCTGCGCCAGCATCTGAAATGCCGCCCGAAGGGCCGTGATATCACTTCGGTCAACACCGCGCCGCTTGAGCCCGACAAGGTTCAACCCGTCCAGCGCCCCACGCGGTCCCTGCACAAGGCCATAGGGGATCACGTCATTTGTCACCATGCTGACCGCGCCGATGATCGCACCCCGGCCGATACGGACCCATTGATGAATGCCCGACAGACCGCCGATAATGACATCATCCTCGATCACGCAATGCCCGGCCACGGCGGAATTATTGACCACGATCACCCGGTCGCCGATCCGCGCATCATGAGCCACATGGCACCCGGCCATGAACAACCCGTCATCGCCGATCACAGTCACCCCGCCGCCGCCTTCGGTACCGGTATTCATCGTGACATGCTCGCGAATGCGGTTGCGTTTGCCGATGACAAGACGCGAATGCTCGCCCTTGAACTTGAGGTCTTGCGGAATTTCGCCAATGACCGCGAAGGAAAAGACGACCGTCTCTTCGCCAATCTCGGTCCGGCCTGTGACCACCACGTGCGACTTGAGCTCAACACCCGCACGCAGCACCACATCCGCGCCCACGACGCAAAACGGCCCGACGACACAGCCCGCCGCGATCTCGGCGCCGTCCTCGATGACGGCCGAAGGATGCACCTTCGCCTGGTCTGAAATCGCCATGCGGCTTACTCCTTGGGCAGATCCATCATCGCGGTGAATTCGGTCTCACAGGCCATCTCGCCTTCGACCGTCGCCACGCCGCTGAACTTCCACACCTTGCCGCCCGGCTTGCCGCGCACCGTGGTGAGACGCATCTCAAGCCGATCTCCCGGCACCACCATGCGGCGGAACTTACATTTGTCGATCGACATGAAATAGACGAGCATCTCCTTATCCGCCATGTCGAGCGCCACACCCACCATCACGGCCGCCGTCTGCGCCATGGCTTCGGCAATGGTCACGCCAGGCATGATCGGCTTGCCGGGGAAATGACCCTGAAAATGCGGCTCGTTCATGGTCACGTTCTTGATGCCCGTTGCTGTGTTATAGCCGTCAATATCCACGACCTTATCCACGAGAAGAAACGGGTAGCGATGCGGAATGATCCGCTGGATCAGGTCGATATCTGCGGTCTGCAAGCCTTCGGACATGGGGCTCTCCTCGGAAGTCGTGATAATTGGATTAGCCCTAGCAATCCCCGCCCTTCAGGGCAAGCGGCTCAGCGATTGGTCGCAAGGTCCTTGCCGTCACCAATCGCCTCGTTCAGACGGGCAATAGCCAGATCCGTGATGTCGATGGCGTTGACCGAAATCAGGACCGAACGCCGCTCAAGGATCACTCCCGCACCCGCTTCCCGCATGAGCGCGATCAGCACCGGCTGGGCCACACGGACAAAAGTGCCGCGCTCCTTGTCGCCGCTTTCGACGATCTCGCGCGCCTTGCCATCCTGTAGCTGACGAATTTCCTGCACCCGCACATCAAAGGAATCCGCCAGATTACGAAACTCGTCCGGCTGCATCTGGGGCCGCAGCTCTGTCAGGCGCTGCTCTTCGGCCACAAGCTCGGCCTCGATCTTACGGTTTTCCTCAAGCAGCACCGATTGCTCGGCCTCAATCTGCGCCGCAACCCGTTTGCCAAAAGCCGATTCCGCAAAAAGCCGATCGGATTCAATGGTCAGGATCGGCGCCTGCGGCACCGGCTGCCCCTCCTGGGCAAAAGAGGCAACAGCCGCGCCCCAAAAGAGCGCGGCTGCTATAAACAGGTGCCGGAGCAGCCTCAACCCCATGGATCAGAACTCGGCACTGATCGAGAAGTTGAAATTCTGCTCCCGGTCAAAGGCCTCTTTCTTAAGTGCCTTGGAGAAGTCAAAGCGCAGCGGACCCATAGCGGTATCCCAGAACACCGAGAAACCGATCACATGACGCCAGGAAAGGTCTTCATAGAGCACATTGGCCGAGCTGTTATCGAGCCCCCAAAGCGTGCCGACATCATAGAACAGACCACCGCTGACCTTGTATTCTTCCGGCAGGCCAAGCGGGAATTCCGCCTCAAGACGGGCCACGGCAAAGTAATGCCCGCCAAGGCTATCGTCCTGCGTCGCCGTCAGGCCTCTTTCCCGCGGTCCGATACCAAGAGGCTCAAAACCACGCATCAGCTCACTATTCAGCTGGAAGCGGTTGCCAATGCGGCTCGTGCCCGATGTCGAGTGCAGCCCCCCGACGTTGATACTTGCTCGCAGGGTGACTTCTTCCTGAAGCACCTTGGTCTCTGCCGCAGCCTTGGCCGAAGTTCGGATATACTGGTAATCGCCACCCAGAACGCCAAAGTCCTGACCGAACTGCAGCATCACACCGCGATTGGGGTCGAGGCCACCGCCGCGCGTATCATAGGTATAGTTGTAGCCGAGAGAGCTTTCCCACGTGTCGCCCAATGCCGCTTCGGCATCAATGAGCGACCCGGCAAGCGGCGTATCAATGGCCATCGCAATATTGCGCAGTCGATAGCTGACCGCCAGATTGCCATGCTCGCTGACCGGGAAGGTCAGGCTCGGCTCGATCAATCCAATCGTGTTGGACCAGCGCTCTTCACCCGGATCATTTTCCTTGTAGATCGCACGAAGACCGAAGGCGAGATCACGCCCAAGGAACGCCGGCTCGACAAAGTTGAAGCTGTAATCGTTGACGTCCGAAGCGGTCGAGAAAGACAGACCAAGCGTCTGTCCGCGCCCAAGGAAGTTCCGTTCCGAGAACGTGATTACGAGACCAAAGCCGCCATCCGTCGAATAGGTGCCGCCAAATTTGAGCGATCCGGTGGGTTTCTCCACAACTTCCACATCCACAACAACCTGATCCGGCGAAGAACCTTCACGTGCGTTGACATCCGCGCTTTCAAAATAGTCCAGCGCGCGAATGCGCTCGGCGCTTTCGCGGATTTCGCGGGCATTGAACGGGTCGCCTTCGGCGATACGGAATTGATGGCGGATCACGCGGTCAATCGTCGTCGTGTTACCTTCGATGTCGATCCGTTCCACAAACACACGCGGACCGCGCACCATAGCGAACTCGACATCAAGCGTGAGATCTCTGTCATTGCGATGAATACGTGGCTCGACGCGAACGAAATCATGCCCCTGCTTGAGAGCAAGACGCTCAAGACGGGCAATCGAATTCTCGATAATCAGCGGCGAATAGACCACGCCGGGCTTCACTTTGAGCGCCGCAAGATACTCTTCGGCATCAATCGCGGCGATCTCGCTCACCGTGGTGATTTCGCCAAATTTAAACTGCTGGCCTTCCTGCACGTTGAAGGTCAGGAAATATCCGTCCCGATCCCGAGCCAACTCGGCGTTGACACCGGTGGTGCGGAAATCGACATAGCCGCGCGACAGGTAGAAATCGCGCAGAACCTGTTTGTCGAACTCAATCCGGTCTTCGACAAGCGTATCGCGCTTGATGAGGGCACGCAGGATGCCCGCCTGCTTTGATTCAAGCACACGGCGCAGGCGACGGTCCGAATATTGGCGATTGCCGACAAACCCGATGCGCTCAATCTCAGTGATACCACCTTCGAAAACCTCAAACACAAGGTCGGCGCGGTTGTCACTCTGGCGGATGATACGCGGGGTAACACGTGCGCCAAGGCGACCTTCCTGAGAATAAGCTTCGGCGATACGGGCCGCGTCACGCTCGGCCACGTTCGGGTTAAGCACATGGCGCGATTTCGATTCTACGAGCGCTTCAAGCGCCTCATCCTTGAGCCGGGCATTGCCTTCGAAACTGATGCGGTTGATCGTGGGATATTCGACCACCTTGATGCTGAGGCGATTGCCGCGCGGCGTCATCTCGACCGACTCGAACAATCCACTTGCCAGAATCCGCTGATAGGCGTCGTTGAGACCGCCCGCGCTGATCGTCTTGCCCCGTTCGATTCCCGCGTAATTGAGAATGGCGGTGGATTCGATCCGCTGGTTTCCCGTCACATCGAACGAGGAAAAGCGATAATCTTGTGCCTCTGCCCGATAATCCTGTGCCTCTGCCGTAGATGGCAGGCCAAGTAAAACACTCGAAAGAATAAGAAAAATAACGACGTGAAGCGCTCGAACGGCCGATTTCATAAATGCGGCGGCCCCGGTCACGGTTTGGAGGTAATTGGTCATTCCCAAATCCTGCTGACATCCCAGTTGAGATGTGACTATCGGGAAAGGGCTGCCATGTCAAAACGCCATTGTGAAACAGGCACGTTACTGCATATCGCGGGCCCGGTTTTCAGGCACCCAAAATATGGAAGACCCGCAGTTCAGACGGGGAACCACGGGTCTCACCTGGGGGAACGGAGGGATGTTAGTGACAGATCACAGCAAGCCCAGCGAGAACACATAAGCCCCCGCCATGAGAGCCATAAGGATCGCCGTTGGGAAAAGGAGGCGGTCCCAGTTGATGTCGATCAGAAGGCTCAAAGCCCGATAACCTTGTTCGATTGTATGCATGGCTCTTATCCCTGCTATCGTGATGGTCTGACATCAACGCTACGCAGAGATTCGGGCAAGAATGGGGCAGCATCATGAAAGCTCGGTGTCGCTGCCCCGCCGCATCAAAGGCACATCATGGGCAGAACAGGTCGTTTGTCAGCCCGAACATCATCATCCCAAGCACGATCGCCAACCCCATCATCATTAGGACATTGACCACCTTGTCGCTCGGCGGACGGCCCGCCACGGCCTCGTAGGCGTAAAAGACCAGATGCCCACCATCGAGCATCGGAATTGGGAACAGGTTGAGCATCCCAATCGCCGCTGACAGGACAGCAATGAACCAGATAAAGCTCTGCGCCCCCTGGCTCGCCATCGCGCCCGAGGTTTGGGCAATGCCAACCGGACCGGTGAGATTACAGGTGCTGATCGCGCCGGTCACCATGTGATAGAGGCCGGACACCGACCCTTCGATGATGCGCCCCGTCTGAAGAACACCGCCCCAAACGGCCTTGGCCGGACCAAGCCTTTCCGTTGCCGGATCAAAAGCCAGACCGCCAGCGATGCCAATCCGCCATTGCGTCTGGAACCCACCCTCGGGAAGCGGTTCATCGACACGGCGCGGCGTCATGGTAAAGGCAAGGGCCTCGCCTTCGCGCCACACATCCAGTGCGAGAGGTTTCCCCTCCCCCGTCTCGACCGCCTGCTTCAGTTCCGAAAACCCGGTGATCGCGCGCCCGTCAATGCCGGTGATGACATCGCCAACCTCAAGCCCGGCCCCATAAGCTGCCGATTTGGGCGCCAGATGCAGAACAATAGGCGGATAAGGATACGGGCCGCTCACGGCCGTTTGCACGCCATCACGCTTCACTACATATTCCAACGGCGTTTCAACCGGGATAGAGGTCGCAAACGTATCAAATGCCTCAGAATCCTCAAAAGACGGCACCGTCAGCCCGCCAATCTTGAGAATCTCGTCGCCTTCGCTCAGCTCATAGGCGGGCGGCGGCAGGTCACGCAGCTCCCCCACGGCAAAGCTATCGCCAACCTGCCCGCGGCTCATGAAAATTGCCGCAAAAACCAATGTCGACAGGATAAAGTTAAAGATCGGCCCCGCCGCGACCGTCGCAGCCCGCGCCCAAAGCGGCGCACCATGCATCGTATGGCGCAGCTCGTCGTCGCTCAGACCTTCCATCGCCTCCGCATCCTTGCCAGAGGCCGCGTTGGCATCACCCTTGAATTTCACGTAACCGCCAAGCGGGATCGCCGCGATCTGCCACTTGGTGCCGCGTTTATCAAACCGCGAAAACAGAACCGGCCCAAAGCCGAGCGAAAACACATCCGCTCCGATCCCGGACCAGCGCCCGACGATGTAATGGCCGTATTCATGGATCGCCACGATGATCGAAAGCGCGACCACAAAGGCGATGATGATCCAGAAAGTGCTGCCAAATCCGTTGAGCAGTCCAAGAATATCCACGTGTAAACCCGTTCGTTTTTGTTATTGCCACTCGGCCATGACTTGATCGGCCGCCTTGCGTGCCAAATGGTCTGCCTCGCGCACTCTATCAAGGGTCATTTCGGCATTAATGAGGCGTGCATCGGTCGACAGCCTGTCAAGAACCGCCTCCACGACCTCTGCCATCTGCAAAAATCCGATCCGTTCCTCAAGAAATCCATCAAGCGCGCGCTCTTTGGCGGCGTTGAACACCGCACCGCTCAAACCGCCCGCCTCAAGCACTTCATGCGCCAACCGAAGCGCCGGATAGCGCGCCATGTCCGGCGCCCGGAACGTCAACTGGCCCAACTTGGCCAGATCAAGCCGCTCCACCGGCAGCGCCTTGCGCTTGGGCCAGTGCAGCGCATAACCAATCGCATGGCGCATATCCGGCGGCCCCACATGCGCCATAAGCGCCCCATCGTTGAACCCAACCAGCGCATGCACCATGGATTCCGGGTGCACCAGAACCTCGATCATCTCATGCGGACAGCCGAAAAATTCTTTGGTCTCGATGACTTCCAGCGCCTTGTTGAACATCGACGCACTGTCGATGGTGATCCGCTGGCCCATATCCCAGTTCGGATGCGAAGACGCCTGCGCCGGAGTGGCTTTGGCCATCTCCTCAAGACTCCAGTCGCGAAACGCACCGCCACTGGCGGTGATGATGATGCGCTCCACCGCATCGAAATCTTCCCCGACAAGCCCCTGAAACACCGCTGAATGCTCGCTATCGACCGGCAGAACCCGGCCCCCGTGCGCCTTGGCCGTACCCATGATGAGCGGCCCTGCCGTGACAAGGGACTCTTTGTTGGCAAGCGCCAACGTCGCCCCCTGTTCAAGCGCCCGTAGCCCCGGCACAAGCCCCGCTGCCCCGACAATCGCCGACATGACCCAATCGGCCGGCCGTGTGGCCGCCTCCTCAATCGCTGCCGCCCCGGCCGCCGCCGCGATCCCCGATCCCGCCAGCGCCGCGCGCAGGTCATCCAAAAGCGCCTCATGCGCCGTCACCGCAATATCGGCATTCAAACGCCGCGCATCCTCGGCCAGCTGCGCGATATTGCGCCCACCGGTCAATGCGACCACGTCATAGGATTCAGGGTCACGCGCAATAAGGTCGATCGTGTTCTGCCCGATGGACCCTGTCGCGCCAAAAATGGACAGTTTCCGCATCAGGGCAGCCCCACCGCCGATCCAACGATCATCACGAAAAGCGCCGCGCCCATCATCGCATCAAACCGATCCAAAAGACCGCCATGACCGGGAATAAGATTGGAGCTGTCCTTGATACCCGCATGACGCTTGATGGCGCTTTCAGCCGCATCGCCCATCTGCCCGGCAAAGGCCGTGGCAATACTCATGAGCACAAGCGGCAACCCGCCAAAGGCCGCGCCCACGGCCCCGGCCGCAACCCAGCCGCCAACCGTGCCCGACCATGTCTTCTTCGGCGATACCTTGGGCCAGAATTTCGGCCCACCAACGATCCGACCAACGAAATAGCCCGCCACGTCGCTCGCGATCACGACGGCGACCATCCACACGACCCACATCAGCCCATGCTCAGCCCGCAGCCCTATCAACCCGTAACAGGCCAACATCAAACCCGCCGCATAAGCCCCATAAATCAAACGATCTTTATGAAGTTGCGTCGCGCCAACAAGGGCTGGCGCAATAAGCACCGGCAACACGGCCTCGCTTGGAATAAGCGTTGCCCCCCAAAGCGCCGCCGTGGTCAAAAGCCCCATCGGCACAGCGAGCTGCTCGCGATCCGGGCCGAGCATCCGGCACAATTCCCAGATCATGCCGCCGCCGATCAACGCCACCAAAAGCGTGAACCACAGCCCACCAATCCAGACCGCCGCAACCCCGACAACAATCATCACTGCCGCAGAAGCAATGCGAGTCGGTAAATCGCCCCATTTTCCGCTGCCGCTCATCCGTCAACCCCGCCAAAACGACGTTCGCGCCCACCATAGGAGGACACCAGACGATGGAATTCTTCCTTAGAGAAATCCGGCCAGAGCGTATCGATAAACTCATATTCCGCATAGGCTGATTGCCAGAGCAGAAAGTTGGAAATTCGCGCTTCACCACTGGTGCGGATCACAAGGTCCGGGTCTGGTAAAACGCATGTATCCAAATACTTAGGCAGGGTTTCCTCATCCACGCTTTGGGGATCGAGTTTGCCTGCTGCCACATCTTCGGCCAACCGCTTCGTCGCGCGGGCCACCTCGTCGCGCCCGCCATAATTCAACGCGATGGTGAGGTTGGTACCGGTGCAATGCGCGGTCAGTTCTTCGGCTTCATCCATCAAAGTGCTGAGCTTATCATCAAGCCGCACCCGATCGCCGATAAACCGCACCCGCACGTTCTGGCGCACGAAATCCTGCATTTCCTTCATGATATAGCGCCGGAACAGGCTCATAAGCCCGGCAACCTCAATCTGGGTCCGCTTCCAGTTTTCTGTCGAAAAAGCGAAAATCGTCAGGTAATCCACCCCGTTTTCGGGACAAGCCTCGACGATCTCGCGCACCCGACGTGCGCCCGCATGGTGGCCAAAAAGACGTGGCCGCCCACGCGCCTGCGCCCAGCGGCCATTGCCATCCATGATGATCGCCACGTGGCGAGGACCGCCGCTCATATCCGTTTCGGAACCCACCTGTGCGGCCTCTTTTCTCGCCTAGACCTGCATGATCTCGGCTTGTTTATGCTCAAGCGCCTCGTCCACCTTCTTGATGTAGGTGTCCGTCAAATCCTGCACTTCGCTTTCCCAGAACTTCTGATCGTCCTCGGAAATCCCGTCGGCCTTGGCCTTTTTGACCCGGTCCATACCGTCGCGCCGTACGTTACGGATCGCGACACGCGCATGCTCGGCATATTGCGCCGCAACGCGGGCAAGCTCGGTACGGCGTTCTTCGTTGAGTTCCGGAATCGGCAACATCACGATCGTGCCATTGGTCTGTGGATTAATCCCCAAGCCACTGTTCATGATAGCTTTTTCGACCGCACCAACGAGCGATTTATCCCAGACATTGATCGTAACCATGCGCGGCTCGGGCACGTTCACGGTGCCCACCTGGTTGATCGGGGTCTGCTGGCCATAGGCATCGACGGTGACCGGCTCAAGCATCGTCGCCGAGCCACGGCCCGTGCGCAACGAGGCAAATTCCGTCTTCAGCGCCCCCATGGCGCCGTCCATACGGCGGGTCAGATCGTCGGTATCAAGTTCGAAATCATCGGACATGGCATATCTTCTTCTTGCTGCGGCCCGCACGGGGCCGGTTTCGTTCCTATTCTAACGGTCTCACCCGACCTTTGTATAGGTGCCCTCTCCGGCAAGGATTCCCTTGAACCCGCCCGGTTCATCAAGGCTAAAGACGATGATCGGCAGGTTGTTGTCGCGCGCCAGCGCAATCGCGCTCGCATCCATCACCCCAAGGCGCTTGGCCAGAACATCGTCATACGAAACCGTGTCATAGCGCACCGCATCGTCGAATTTAACCGGGTCCTTGTCGTAAACCCCGTCGACCTTGGTGCCCTTAAAGATCGCCTCACAGGCCATCTCGTTGGCGCGCAGGGTCGCAGCGGTATCGGTGGTGAAATAGGGGTTGCCGGTCCCGGCAGCAAAAATGCAAACGCGACCCTTCTCAAGATGGCGCACAGCGCGGCGGCGGATGTAAGGCTCACAAACCTGATCCATGGGAATCGCCGAGATAACCCGGGTGAAAACCCCGATCTCTTCAAGCGCCGACTGCATCGCCAGCGCGTTCATCACCGTGGCCAGCATTCCCATGTAATCGGCCGTGGTGCGTTCCATCCCCTGCGCAGATCCCGAAAGCCCGCGAAAGATATTGCCGCCCCCGATCACCATGCAAATCTCAACGCCCAGATCATGCACCGATTTGACCTCCTGCGCGATCCGCTGAACAGTGGGCGGATGCAGGCCGAATCCCTGATCTCCCATCAGCGCCTCCCCCGAAATCTTGAGCATTACACGTTTGAATGCGGTCTTCGGGGCGGGGGCGTCTTCGGTCATGTTGCACTCCGTCTGCGCGAGGAATTATTATCGGGCGCAAAATGTCGGAAAACACGGACAGGTTCAATGCGCGATATCAAGATAGAGACAATGAGGCGAATTTTCCCCGTATGACCCTGCCCTTCGATATCCCCCATGATCGCCCTGTTCTCATCGCCGGCCCCACGGCGAGCGGCAAAAGCGCGCTGGCGCTGGAGATTGCCGAGACTCAGGGCGGCGTGATCGTCAATGCCGATGCGATTCAGGTCTATGACAACTGGCGTATCCTGACCGCGCGCCCCTCGGAAGAGGACGAGTCACGCGCGCCGCATGCGCTTTATGGCCATGTGCCGCGGGACGCAGAGTATTCCGTCGGTCATTGGCTGCGTGAGGTGGCCCCGTTTCTTGCGGGCGGCACGCGCCCGATCATCACCGGCGGTACAGGTCTCTATTTCACCGCCCTGACCCAGGGTCTCGCCGAGATTCCCGCCACACCGCCCGAGATTCGCGCCGAGGCCGATGCCCGCGTGGCCGAGGACGGGTTTGAAACCCTCCTCGCCGAACTGGACCCCGAAACCGCATCGCGAATCGACCGCCTGAACCCGATGCGCGTACAGCGCGCTTGGGAAGTGCTTCGCGCCACGGGCCGCCCGCTCGCCGTGTGGCAGGATGACACGCCGCCGCCCTTGCTGCCGGAATCGGACTGCACAGCTATCCTGTTCGACGTAGAGCGTGACTGGCTCAACGCCCGGATCGCCCGCCGGTTTCAACAGATGCTCGACCTCGGCGCGCTGGACGAGGCGCGTGACAATCTTACCGATTGGGACCCCAAACGCCTGTCCTCCAAGGCCATAGGCGCCCCCGAGCTAATCGCTCATTTGCGCGGTGAAATCACCCTTGAAGAGGCGGCGTCCCGCGCCACCATCGCCACCCGCCAATTTGCCAAGCGCCAACGCACGTGGTTCCGCTCCAAAATGAAATCATGGGCGAAATTTCGCCCGTAACCCGAAGGTGCGACCCACTCACCATTGCCCATATCGAACCTTTCTGTCATGGCTTAGCCCAGCATGGCTGACGATACTGTTCATATTCCATCATTCCTCAAACGGACCCCGGAAGCGGCCCGGCCCTTTTCCCAATCGACTGAGGCGTATCCGGCCCCGCCCGAAACGCCGATGCCGCCACAGGTCAACGCCATTCAGGTGCATACCCTGTCGCAGATGACCGTCGGCGGAAGTTGGCAGTTGGAACAACTTCACCAGCGCGACCATCACCTGTTTCTCTGGATCACCCGCGGACAGGGGCGCATCCTTCTGCACGGCCTGCGCCGCGGCTTTGGCGCCCATAACGCGATCTTCGTGCCTGCGGGTAAACTCTTTGCCATGGAATATGCTCGGCAAGTGCAGGGGCAGGTGTTGCTGATCCCCGATGACGGGCGGGTGATCCTGCCAGACCGCACCCATCAACTCCGCATTCAGGACGGCCTGGCTCAGGCCGAGCTGACCGGGCTTTTCGACGATATGCGCCGCGAACTCGGCGAGGCCCGCCCTCTCCTGCCCGAGGCCATGACCGCGCTCGCTTCCATGGTGTCGATCTGGCTGCGGCGACAGATGCTCCACGCCGGGGCCCAACCCCGCACCAGCGCCGCAGAACGACTCGTGCGCCGCTTTAGCGATCTGCTCGCCGAAGATTTCCGCTCTGGCAACTCCATGGCAAGCTACGCCGAAGCGCTCGACATTACCCCGACGCACCTGACCCGCGTCTGCCGCCAGTGCGCCGGGCTGACCGCCGCCGACATGCTCAACCAGATGGTTCAACACGAGGCCCGTATTCTCCTGACCAGAAGCGATTTGCCGGTGCAGGACATTGCCGATCATCTGGGCTTTGGCTCGGCGGCCTATTTCTCCCGCTTCAGCCAACAACATTTTGGCGCCTCCCCGACCCAGTTGCGTAAATCTTCCGGGCGCTGATTTCCGTCAAATTGCTGCAGTGCAGCGTGCACCAAGCGTCAATTTTGTTCATTTCCGACGCCACGCATGTCGTTTTTTTACCATGAAATGACGAGACTGACCGTTGACGCGAGGGGGAATCTCATGCGCAATGGTATCCAACGGCAGTGCACCTCCCAGTTTCAGACGGGAAAGCAGCGCTGACCGAGATAAAAAACTGGCCCATCAAGGGGCTGGAACTGCCGACGGGGAATTCAATGACGCCAGCCTTTGCCAGCGCTCCTTTTGCGCGATCTGCCGCCAGCACGCCACCTGCGTGCCCGGCTGTCAAAGCGACCGTCACGCCCCCCGAAAAATAACAATCTGCACCGCCGCGCCTTGTTCGGGGCGGCGCTGTCACGTGCCCAAATGGCCTGCATCGCTCGGGCTGAAACAGACACAAGACCAACGGGGGTCAGATGGGACTATTCATTCTGAGACGGGTCGCGATGATGATCGTTACGGCGCTTTGCCTGACATACATCGTCTTCTTCATGACCAACCTCTATCCCAACCTTGAGAAGCTCGCCAAATCGCAGGGCAACTTCCGCATGTCCGACGAGGCCGTGGCAAGCTACCTCGAAGATCGCGGGTATCTCGAACCGACACCGATCAAATACGCACAATGGCTTGGCCTTCTGCCCGGCCACAAGACGGTGCGCGATGACGGCTCCACCGTCGGCAAATGCGTCCGCCCCGGCGTCGCCCCCGAAGACACCCCCCGTTTCTGCGGCGTACTTCAAGGCGACTGGGGTTTTTCGACCGTCTCCAAGGAACCTGTCGCCGACGTGCTTGGCAAACGCCTCGCCAATACTGGCAAGCTGATGTTCTGGGTGATGATGGTCATGGTGCCCTCGGCGCTCATCATCGGCGTGCTTGCGGGTATGCGCGAAGGCAGCGGCACCGACCGGACGCTCTCAACCGTGTCGATCCTGTCGACCGCGACCCCGGAATATGTCTCCGGCGTGATCTTCATCGCGCTTCTCGCCTCGACCCGCTATGGGCTCGGGCCGATCCTGCATGACGCAGGCATCATCGAGGCCAAGGCGTTGTTCAAAGGCACGGCCAAATCCGCCATGGATGACGCCAACCTGCGCAACTTTACCCTGCCGGTGCTGACCGTTGCCCTTTACGGCATGGGCTATATCGCCCGCATGACCCGCGCCTCAATGGCCGAAGTCATGACCGCGCAATATATCCGCACCGCGCGCCTCAAAGGGGTGAGCTTCCGTAACATCGTCCTCAAACACGCCCTGCGCAATGCGCTGATCGCGCCCTTTACCGTCATTATGCTGCAATTCCCGTGGCTCTTGAACGGGGTGGTGATCGTCGAGACGCTGTTCTCCTATTCCGGCTTCGGCTGGCAACTCGTCAACGCCGCCGGCAACAACGACATCGAGATGCTTCTCGCTGTCTCCGTTGTCTCGGTGGCCGTGGTGCTCGTGACGCAGCTGATCTCGGATATCGGCTATGTCTACCTCAACCCGCGCATCCGCATTTCCTAAGGAGAGTCGACCATGGACCCATTAACCTGGACCGGCTCCCTCGGAGCCCTGCTCAACCCGATCTTTCAGGGCGTCGCGCTGATCTTTATCGCCGCCGTCGCCCTGCAGATCATCGCCTCTTTCATCTTCCGCGCCGCCCCGGTGACAACCAATGCCGACGGCACGCTGACCTCCGGCAACGGCCCGATTGAGCTGATAACCAAAGTCTCGAAATATAGCCTCTTCGGCCTGATCGGCCTTGCCCTGATCTACCTGCTGGCGGGCGTCGTGATGCCCTTTGGCAAGGCCGGGATCATCGGTGCCGTCTCGGCGCGTCTTGCCCCGGTCTGGCTCGCGCTTTTCGTGACCTTCACACTGTCGATGGTCTACAAACGCAAGCTCGGCCTCTACGGCAAACTCTTTGACTCGCTCATCGGCATGATCGGTTTCGGCCTCGTCATGTTCTGGGTCTACACCGCG
>JAAEZB010000117.1 GCA_018223085.1 Paracoccaceae bacterium | reverse complement strand
TGAGCTATGCGCTGGCGGTAGAACCGGGGCAGTCTCCTGTTTTGCCCGACTTCTACGTTAAACCAACCTTCGATGGGCGTCCGGCTTCGGCGGGCAACGGGTCTATGGTTGCATTCGAGGCGGGCAATCAAAAGCAGGTGCGTGACCTTCATGCCGCAGCCATCCATGCGGGTGGGTCCGACGAGGGGCAGCCGGGCTTTCGAGCGTCTTATGGGCCTCAATTCTATGTCGGATACTTGCGCGACCCTCAGGGCAACAAGATTGCGCTTTTCTCCTGCGATCCGAACGACCCCGGACGCGACGGATAGCGCGGGGTACACGCGCGGCAAACGCCAGTCATCCCCACACGGGGCGACGATAGCCCGGTCTCAGCTGCCCTCGCGGGGTGCGATGGCGCGTTTGCGGATGGGGGCGGGGCGGACGCGCTGTTCGATTTGATCATAGAGCGCGGCGACGAGGTTTTTGTCGGTGGCTTTCTCGATGCCCTCGAAGCCGGGGGAGGAATTGACCTCAAGCACCTTGGGGCCGGTTTCGGAGCGCAGCATATCGACGCCAGCCATGTTGAGACCAAAGGCGCGGGCGGCGCGCACGGCGGTTTCGCGTTCTTCCTTGGTGATACGGACCTTTTTGGCGGAACCGCCAAGGTGCAGGTTGGAGCGGAAATCGCCCTCGGCGCCGGTGCGTTTGATGGCGCCGACGACCTTGGAGCCGATGACCATACAGCGGATGTCTTCGCCGGCGGCTTCTTTGACGAAATGCTGCACGAGGAAGTTGGCGCGCAGGCCCCGGAAGGCAGTGATGACGGATTCGGCGGCCTTGCGGGTTTCGGCGAGGACGACGCCTTTGCCCTGAGTGCTTTCAAGGAGTTTGACGATCATCGGCGCGCCGCCGACGATGTCGATCAGGTTCTTGGTATCCTTGGGAGAGGCGGCAAAGGCGGTGGCGGGCATGCCGATCTTGTGCCCGGCGAGGACTTGGTGTGCGTGCAGTTTGTCGCGGCTGGCGGAGATGCCGGCGCTACCATTGACGCAGTGGGTTCCCATGGTTTCGAACTGGCGCAGGAGGGCGGTGCCGTATTGCGTCACTGATGCGCCGATGCGCGGGATCACGGCGTCATAGCGGGGCAAGCGTTTGCCGTCATAGTGGATTTCCGGGGCCAGCGCGTTGATCGACATGTAGCAGCGGGTGGTGTCGATGACTTCGACCGTGTGGCCGCGCGCTTCGCCTTCTTCGACGAGGCGGCGGGTTGAATAATTGTCCTCACGCGACAGGACCGCGATGCGCAGGGCGCGTTTGGGCGCGGTTTTGCGGATATTGGCAGAGGCATAGACGGAGTAATCAAGTTCCGGCTGACAGAAGCGTTCGGAGGGCATTACGGCGACGGTTTCGCCAAGCGCCTGGCGGCCAAGCAGCATATGCAGCGCCATGCCGCGCCGGTCGGTCAGGGTCAGTTCAATAGGCCAGTTCTGGCCGCCGACGGAGAGCGTGCTTTCGATGACGTAGCGCATTTCGCTTTCGCCATTGGAAGAGGTGACTTCGCGGCGGTCCTTGATCTCGGCCGAGCAGGGGATGACGAGGTCGTCATTGCCGGGGATCGGGTGCACGGTAAAGCGCACGCGGGGGCGGTCTGGCGTGCCGAAGGGTTCGATATCCGTTGCATGGAGCGACGAGGTGCGCGCGCCGGTATCGACCTTGGCGCGCATGGCGGGTAGGCCGAGGTCGGGCAGGCTAATCCATTCCTCCCAGCCGAGCTGAAGAAGGGCGGGGGCATTGAGATCGGTCATGCCGGTGGCTCCGTTGGACAAGAGAATCAGGGCCCGGTCCTTAGGCCGGGATGCGCATCAATAGCAGTCTGTGATGTAAGGCAATGCGCTATGTGTGTCAGAGACGTAAAAACGCGGGGCCGGATCAGTCGTTTATGTCGTGATCGAAGGTTTTGGGGCGGCTTCCGGGAAGGGCAAAGAACCGGCGCAGGAGCAGCCATGCGATGAGCGACAATCCCGCCGCGAGCAGAAGCAGCAGCGACAGGGAAAGCGACGTGGCGGCGGGGATCAGCAGCAGGAGGCCGACCAGCGCGGTGCCGATGGCAAAGCCAAGGAAGACAAAGCCGGGGGCGAGCACCTCAAGGATCGCAAGGCCAAGCGCGGCGGCGATCCAGACCCACCAGATAGCAAAAAGCGGCAGGGGGTCCATTACGAGCCTCCCTTGAGCAGTTTGAAGGCGTCGCCGAAGGCTTCGAGCGCGGCGGCGGGCAGGACGATGGTTTGTTTGCCATCCCCATTGCCAAGCGCATTCAGGGCTTCGACCTGTTTCAGGGCAACCTGATATTGCGCGGCTTCAATGCCGTTTTCGCGGATCGCCTTGGCGACGACCTCGGTGGCGTAGGCCTCGGCGTCGGCGGAAATGCGGCGGGCCTTGGCGGCCTGTTCGGCGGCGTAAAGTTCGGCGTCGGCCGAGAGTTCCACGGCGCGTTTGGTGCCTTCGGCTTCGGTTACCTGAGCGCGCCGCGCGCGCTCGGCGTTGAGCTGTTGGAGCATGGCGTCGCGGGTGGCTTGGTCGAGGTTCACGTCAAGGATTTCGGCGCGGGTCACTTCGATGCCCCAATCGTCGACCGCATCCTCGACCGAGGATTTGATGGTTGAGATCAGGCTTGAGCGGTTGGCCTGCACATCATCGAGATCCATCATGCCGATCTCGGCGCGCACGATCCCGGCGACGGTTGTGGCGATGGCCGCGTCCACGTCGCGAATACGGTAGACGGTCTTTTCCGGTTCGGTGATGCGGTAGAAGACGGAGGTTTCGACCTCAAGCAGCACGTTGTCCTTGGTGATGGCGTCCTGACTGGCATTGGGAAGCTGGCGTTCGAGGACCGAGACCTGATGGCGGACCACGTCGAGGAAGGGCACGATCAGGTTGATGCCGGGGCCAAGCACCGATTGCAGGCGGCCAAAGCGTTCCACGACGTGTTTTTCCGACTGGGGCACGATGCGCACGCCCTTGAGGATCACGAGGATGATGAAAACCGCCCCGAGGAGATAGATGATGTTGCTCGCAAGCAGGTCGAAAAGCGCGTCTTCGTTCATGAATGTCTCCGTGAAATCGGCGGGTTTTATGCTATGAACGTAAGGTGCGCATATGCGGGAGGTTTTACAAGCCTGCGCTTTTGTGGTTGGAGGAAGAAAATCCGAAAAGAGGCATCCTATGACATCCCGGTTTTCCTTTGAATTGCAGGCAGTGGACGGCAAGGCGCGCAAGGGGGTGATCCATACCCCGCGCGGCGAGATCCGCACGCCCGCCTTTATGCCGGTGGGCACGGCGGGGACGGTCAAGGCGATGATGCCCGAGAGCGTGCGCGCGACGGGGGCGGATATCCTTTTGGGCAATACCTATCATTTGATGCTACGACCCACGGCGGAGCGGATTGACCGGTTAGGGGGCTTGCACAAGTTCATGAACTGGGAGCGGCCGATCCTGACGGATTCGGGGGGGTTTCAGGTGATGAGCTTGAGTGACCTGCGCAAGCTCACCGAGAAGGGGGTCACCTTCAAGAGTCATATTGATGGGTCGCGCCATGAGTTGACGCCGGAGCGGTCGATGGAGATTCAGCGGCTTCTTGGGTCGGACATTGTCATGTGTTTCGATGAATGTCCGGCGCTTCCGGCGGATCGGGATCGGATCGCCCAATCCATGCGTCTTTCGATGCGGTGGGCAGAGCGGTCGAAGGATGCCTTTGGGGATCGTCCGGGCCATGCGTTGTTCGGGATTATGCAGGGCGGTCTTGAGAAGGATTTTCGCGAGGAAAGTGCCGAGGCGCTTACGAAGATCGGATTTGACGGCTATGCGATTGGTGGTCTCGCAGTCGGTGAGGGGCAGGCGTCTATGTTCGATTGCCTTGACTATGCGCCGGATTTCCTGCCGCAGGATAAGCCGCGCTACCTTATGGGGGTGGGCAAACCGGATGACATTGTCGGCGCGGTCAAACGCGGTATCGACATGATGGATTGTGTGTTGCCGAGCCGGTCGGGACGCACCGGCCAAGCCTGGACCCGACGGGGGCAGGTCAACATCAAGAACGCGCGCCATGCGGATGATCCGCGGCCATTGGACGAGCATTGCACCTGTCCGGCGTGCAGCAAGTATAGCCGCGCCTATCTGCATCACGTCTATCGCGCGGGGGAAATGATCTCGGGGATGCTTTTGACCTGGCACAACCTGCATTATTTTCAG
>JAAEZB010000010.1:57886-60636 GCA_018223085.1 Paracoccaceae bacterium | reverse complement strand
CCCGTTCGTCTATCGGTTAGGACGCCAGGTTTTCAACCTGGAAAGAGGGGTTCGATTCCCCTACGGGCTGCCACTTTCCCCAGCAGGCATATCAATCGTTGGAAGCCACGGCTTCATGTCGACCAGTGGCGTGCCGTCAAAACAGTCGATGGCGTCAATGTCGATGCGGCCTGTGGCCGGGTCGATGCCTGTGATGGTCACCGCTGAGAGCGCCAGAGGATTGGGGCGGTTCGGGGAGCGCAGCGCGAAGGTGCCACGTGCGCCATCAATATGGCGCGGTGATTGCGTAATGAGGTCACGGCGCGCATCGAACATCCAGTAGATCAGCATCAGGCCCTGCCCTATGGCCAGCCCTTGCAGGCCCGGCGCATAGCCCTCGTGAAGGTCGATCCATGCGCCTTGCCCACTCTCACGAGCTCTTGAGACGTTCTTGGGACAATTGCCTCGTGACCAAGGCGTGCGAATGCGACCGATAAAGGCGAGGCGGGCATCATCCTGCGTGGCGGGATCAAAGCCAAGCTCGGTCTCGCCAGAGCGGGTTGCGTTGGGGTCGTGGCGCATGGTGAGCTCCTCTTCTGCCGGAAGGTTAGGTGAAAACACTTTCTCCTCCCATGCGGCAAAAGAAAACGGGGCTGGTTTCCCAGCCCCGCTTCCCGTCTAAATCCGTCAGGGACGCAGATTGACGGATTAGTCTTTGTCTTCGGCGTTCATGATGCGCTGATCTTCACGCATCTCAAGCCACATGGCGTTCAGCACGGCGAACATCGCGGCGAGCGGAAGGCCCAGGAGCCAGGTAAAATACCACATCTGAGGTTCCTTTCCTTAATAGACAGAATGCGAGTTCTCAGTGACGTCGGCCTCGGTGACCTTGCCCCAGAGCACTTTGTAGACCCACGCCGTATAGGCGAGGATGAGCGGCATGAAGATCAGCGTCATCACCAGCATCACGAAGAGAGTCTGATGCGACGAAGAGCTATCCCAGACGGTCAGCGAGCTGTTGGGATCCTTCGACGAGGGCAGAATGAAGGGGAACATCGTCAGGCCCACCGAAGAGATGATGCCCGTGATGCCCAGCTTCGACCAGAGCAGCGTCGAGACTTCACGACCGGCGCGCAGACCCAGAACCGCCATGGCGATCCCGGCAAAGCCCATGACCGGGGCGATGATAATCCACGGGCGCGTGCTATAGGCCGCCATCCAAGAGCCACCCTTAGCCACTTCGCTATAAAGCGGGTTGGCCGGGCCGTCGGTCACGACATCGCCAACAAAAGCATAGCCGTCGATCCCGAGTGCGAGCCAAACACCGGCCAGAGCGTAAGAGGCAAAGGCGACGATGCCTGCGACAGTGCCGATGCGGATGGCACGGCCTTTGACCGGATCCTCAGCCTTGAGGCTCAGCCACGCCGCGCCATGCATCAGAAGCATGGAGAACGAAACCACACCCGCCAAAAGAGCGAAGGGGTTCAGCAGGCCAAGGAACTTGCCATAGAAGGTGCCGTCATACATCGGCATGAGGCTATCGGTCAGGTGGAAAGGCACGCCTTGCAGCACATTGCCCACCGCAACACCGAAGATCAACGCCGGAACCGCGCCCCCTACGAAGAGCGCCCAGTCCCAACCGTTGCGCCAAGCCCGGCTGTCACGTTTGGAGCGGTATTTGAAGCCCACGGGACGCAGGATCAGCGCCGCCAGAACCGCAAACATGGCAAGGTAGAAGCCCGAGAAGCTCACCGCGTAGAGCGGCGGCCATGCGGCAAAGATCGCGCCGCCCCCGAGGATAAACCACACTTGGTTACCCTCCCAGACCGGGCCGATCGTGTTGATGGCAATGCGACGCTCCACGTCGGTCTTGCCGACGAAGGGCAGAAGCGCGCCAACCCCAAGGTCAAACCCGTCAGTGAGGGCAAATCCGATCAGCAGGACACCAAGCAGCGCCCACCAGATCACGCGAAGGATTTCGATATCAATCAATTGATGAAGGATCATGGTTCTTACTCCGCAGGGGTGGCATCAGCGGCGGACAGGCGCGCGGTGTGTTGCGCGTTCCATGCGTCGGTTTCTTCCACATCCATATACGGACCTTTCCGGATATATTTGACCATCAGGCTCATCTCGATGACGAACAGGATGGAGTAGAAGGTTACGAAACCCGCAAGCGTAATCAGCAGGTCCGCAATGCTCAGGTGACTTGCCGAGAGCGCGGTGGGCAGGATGCCGTCCACGGTCCAGGGCTGGCGGCCAAATTCGGCCACGAACCATCCAAGCTCGGCTGCGAGCCACGGCGCCGGGATCATGATGACCGCAAGGCGCAGGGCCGGACGCGGGAACTGCATCTTGCAGAACGAGGCGCGGTAGAAGAAGTAAAGCATCGTCCCGATAAAGCCGAAGCCAAGCGCAACCATGATCCGGAAAGCCCAGAACAGCGGCCAGACGGTTGGCACGGTGTCGTTCGACGCCAGTGCGATCTGGTGCTCGGTCGCCTGACGCGGATCATCCACATAGCGTTTGAGCAGGAAGGCAAAGCCAAGATCGGCACTGTGTTCCTCAAATTGCGCCTGAAGCTTTTCCGGGATCGGCGCGCCTTTGAGCGCCTGAATTTCCATCAGGGCGTCATAGGCGATGATACCAGTGCGGATACGCGCCTCGGCGTTCTCAACGAGTTCCGCGATACCGGGGATGTCCTTGGTCAGCGAGCGCGTGCCGATAAGGCCCATCACAGCCGGAATATGCACGGCGTAGTGGGTTTCACG
>JAAEZB010000010.1:54463-57543 GCA_018223085.1 Paracoccaceae bacterium | reverse complement strand
CGCATCGAGAGCGGGTTGAATTCCGCGCCGACAGGGTTCTGCATCCAGCCATTGGCGATCAGAATCCAGAGCGCCGAGAAGTTGGAGCCGATGGCAACAAGCCAGGTCACGATGAGGTGCCCGACCTTGCTCAGCTTGTCCCAGCCGAAGAACATCAGGCCTACAAAGGTCGCCTCAAGGAAGAATGCCATCAGGCCTTCAACCGCGAGCGGCGCGCCAAAAATGTCACCGACATAATGGGAATAGTAGGACCAGTTCATGCCGAACTGGAATTCCATGGTGATCCCGGTGGCCACGCCCAGCACGAAGTTGATGCCGAACAGAGTGGCCCAGAATTTCGTCATCTGCCGCCAGATCGGGCGGTTGGTCATGACATAGACCGTCTCCATGATCGCAACGATGATCGACAGACCAAGCGTCAGCGGCACGAAGAGGAAGTGATACATCGCTGTCATCGCGAATTGCAGGCGAGACAGCTCGACGAGATCAAGCTCCATAGCGAGCGCTCCTCATGTGAAATTTGCAAAACAAAGATGAGTGAAAAACCCACCTTTTCAAGATTGGGTTTACGCCTGTGGCGAGGCAATTAATTTGATCCAAATCAAAAGGTGGATCAAAAATGTATCTATTTTGTTAAGAGATTGTGAAAACCAAGTCGGCGCTGTCGATTTCAGCTCGGCGGTGCGATGCCATGAGAATCGCTGCTTCCGGTAGATATGCGCGTATTCCAGCAAGAACTTTCTGCGCTGTCGGGGTATCCAGACCTTCGGTCGGTTCATCGAGCAAAAGGACGCCCGGACGGCGCAACAGAGCGCGGGCGAGTACGAGGCGGCGGCTTTCGCCGCCTGAAAGCCCGGCCCCGCTCTCGCCAAGTTCGGCGTCCAGACCGCCCATACGTGCGACCACCTGAGAAAGCTGCACCGTTTCGAGCACAGCATCGGCCTCATCGCGGGTCAGATCCGGTTTGGCCAGTGCGAGGTTCTCAAGGATGCTCCCGGCAACGAGTGCACTTCGCTGGGGCACCATAGTCAGTGCAGCCCGCAACTCGCGTTCACCAAAGGCGCGCAGGTCTTGTCCGAGCACATGAATATCGCCGGTATAACCGGGTTCGGTCCCTGCCAGCAGGGCCAGCAGCGTTGATTTTCCCGAACCGCTCGGCCCAACAAGGGCGACCGTCTCGCCGGGGTTCACCTGTAGGGAAAGCGAGTAAATCAGCGTTGCAGTGGCACCTTCGCGACGGAAGGATACATTGTCAGCCCGAAGCCCCGCGCCGGTCGCCTGCCCACCGATACGCGGTGCCGCAGTGCCTTGTTCTTCATGGCGCAGAATGCGTTCGGCAGCGTCGCGAATACGGCCAATTTCCGCAATCCCCCGACGCAGGGGCATCACGGTCTCGCCAAGCGCCAGCGCCACGAAAAACCCGATGGCGGCGCGGGCCGGATCAAGGGCCCCACTGGCCACGAGATACCCGCCAAGCGCAAGGGCTGCACCAGCGATCACAGTTACAAGCAGCGACAGGACGAGACCCGCTTCGCGGTCGACACGGTCCAGCCGGGCCATCGCAGTACGCATTACATCATCAGTATCGCGCAGGTTGGCAAGGTGCGTCTGAAGGCGGCCCTGTACGAAAAGATCCGAACGCCCGCGCATCATGCCGATCGTATCCCGACGCAGGGTTTGGTTGGCGCGCTCGGCATCGCGTGAGGGGGCAAAGGTCGCGCCAGCAAGACGCAGCACAACAAGAGCCCCGCCAAGAAGATAGCCCGCCGCAATGGTCAGAGCCATGTCCGGCGTTGTGAGCCAACGCAGCATGAGGAACACAATCCCATGGGTCAGCAGCGCCGCAGCAACCGGCAGACCGAGGCGCAATACCACCCCATCCAGCGCGTCCACATCCGCTGTGATCCGTGTCAGGGCGAGCGGTCCGCGCAGGCGCTGCATTTCCGGCAAGGATAGGCGCGAAAGGCGGCGCATGAGGCTGATGCGCAGGGCCGAGAGAGCGCGCAGGGTCGCATCATGGGTCAGGAGCCGTTCGCCATAGCGCGTGCCAGCGCGACCAAGGGCAAGAAAGCGCACACCGGCGCTTGGTCGGAAGACATCAAAGGCAATACCGATACCGGCAATCCCGGCGAGACCCGTGGCGGTAATGAACCAGCCAGATAGGCCCAGAAGCGCCGCGCCCATGAGGAGCACGGCGACGAACATCAATGCCCCGCGCCACATCGCCCAAGGCGCGGCGGACCAGATCAGGCGGAAGGCTTGCCAGAGAAGTTTCATGCCGTGCCCTCCTCCAACTCATTGCCGGGCATATGGATGATGCGGTCCATGGCGGCGATCACCTGCGGATCATGCGACGCGACCAGCACCGCCGCGCCATTGGCCGCGAGGCCCTTGAGACTAGCAATCAAGGTGGCAGCGGTGTCGGCATCAAGGTCCGCTGTTGGCTCATCCGCAAGAACCACATCGGCCCCACGCAGGATTGCGCGGGCGACAAGGAAACGCCGCGCTTCACCCCCGGAGACGCCTGCGCCGGTCTCGCCAAGGCGGGTTTCGAGCCCTTCAGGCAGGGCCGCGACAATGCCATCGGCATGGGCAGATTGGAGCGCGGCGGCGATATCGCCGCCCGCCCCATCGGGATCAAGAAAGGCACGCAGTGTCATGTCGGGCATGTGCACGGCCTGTGGAATGAGGGTCAATCGGGCGCGCCATGCATCGGCGGTTGCGGCGTCGAGCTTTTGGCCCGCCACGGTGATCTCGCCGCCCCCCACGGGCACAAGCCCAGCCAGCGCCAACAGGCAGGAGGTCTTGCCCGCCCCGCTTGGGCCGCAAAGGGCCACCGCCTCACCCGGGACAAGCTCCATATCCGGCAATACCACGGGTTGGCCGCCGCGCAGGACAGCCGCATTTCGGGTTGCGATCGTGGCCGCTCCGGAGAGCGGCGCAGCCTTGCCGCCCTGCCCCGGCACGCTGTCGCTCTCGATGGCTTCGAGCTTGTCCATTTCTTCGCCCACAGCCAGCGCGGCGGCGCGGTCATGCCAGGCAGCGGCGAGATCCCGCAGAGGTTGGAAATACTCGGGTGC
>JAAEZB010000010.1:41619-53902 GCA_018223085.1 Paracoccaceae bacterium | reverse complement strand
TTCGCGGGCGAGTAAAGCGTGACGTTCTTCGGAAATGAGATCATCGGCCATGCGGAACAGAACCCCGCCCGCCCAGTGGTCCAGCAGCGCTCGCACGGCCCCCACTGCCACGAAGAGCAGAGCCGCCCAGAGCAGCCCTTCGGGGTGGCCTTGGGCCCAAGCTTGAATCGACAGCGCTGCTGCCCCAGCCTGAACGGGCCAGAGCACGCCAGCCAGTGTCATCGCGCGGGAGGCTTTTTTCAAAGCCGGGCGGGCAGCGGTTTCAATCCGGGCAAGCGCGGCGGATTTGGGGGTCTTTTTACGGCTCATGCGGTTTCGTGTCGGTCCTGTTCGCGTCTCAGGTCGCCGAAGCCTTACCGGATTTCAAGGCGGTTTGGCCAGCGGCCAGCCGCGACAAAACCGCCCTGCACCGGAATGGTGATTAGCTCAAAGCCATTTTAACGCACGACAAAGACCGATTGCGAGGCATGGCGCGCGATGCGTGAGGCGTTGGGGCCAATCAGGTAATCCTGAAGCTGTGATTTATGCGCACCGACCACGATCGCCTTGGCATCAACCTTGCTCGCCACCTTGAGAACACGATCATAGATCGTGCCCTGATCGATATGCAGTGTCACCGGGCCGAACCCCTTGAACCGCTCTGCGGCCCAATCTTCGAGTGCTTTCTTGGCATCTGCGAGGATGTGCTTGTTGTGCGACTTGTCGAAATAGCTTCCGACGATGGACATGCCGAAATCCGGCACGACATTGACCACATGCAATGCCGCGCCTTCGGTTTTGGCCATGCGCAGTGCCGCCTCAGCGGGCCGTTCAGAGCCCTTGAGATCGTTCACATCGACGGTCAGGAGAATGGTATCGAACATGTTCTCACTCCTCAAAAGGCCGGTTGGGTTGCCCGGCGGCGCTGGATCAGGACCAGCCCGGCCAGAAGCAACAGGGCCGGGATGAAGAAAATTTCCTTGGGCATACGGTCATTTTCGACCTGCACTTCGGAGATGATGACTGGGCTATCGCCATAGAAATCATACTCGTTACCGAGCGATTCAAAATGCGGCGTGCCGGGGAACGGCTCGTCCAGACGCAGTGCCTCCCCTTCGGCATAGCTTATGAGACCCTGCGCGGCCAGCGCGCCGCTGGCATCCCCAGCCACACCGGGGATCACCACCGTCGTGGGGCGAATCTTGCCCGTGTCGAAATCCGGGCCCTCAATCAACAGGCGGATATCGGTGCCGGTCTCCTGTGTCTCGATGAGTTCAAGCGCGGCAGGGCCGGTCGCACTCATGTACTTCTCGGAAATCTGATCGAGGAAGTAGCCTGGGCGGAACAGGGTAAAGGCAATCAGCAAGAGCACCGCACTTTCCCAACGCCGCGATTTGGCGATGAAGTAGCCTTGGGTCGCGGCCGCGAAGAGCAGCATCGCCAGAAGCGCGACGAAGAACACGAAGACCGCCTTGGCAAAGCCCACGTCGATCAGGAGAAGATCGGTATTGAAGATGAAGAGGAACGGCAAAAGCGCGGTCCGGATATCATAGGCAAAGCCCTGCACACCGGTCTTGATCGGGTCACCCCTTGAGATGGCAGCAGCGGCGTAGGCGGCAAGGCCCACAGGCGGCGTGTCATCGGCCAAGATGCCGAAATAGAACACGAACATGTGCACCGCGATGAGCGGCACCACGAGGCCCGATTGCGCGCCCACGGTGACGATCACCGGCGCCATGAGGGAAGAGACCACGATATAGTTCGCCGTGGTCGGTAGCCCCATGCCGAGGATCAGCGACAGGACGGCCACGAGGAACAGGAGCACCATCAGGTTGCCGCCCGAGATCACCTCGATCACTTGACCGATGACCTGATGCGCTCCGGTAAGGGAGATCGTCCCGACGATGATGCCTGCGGCCCCTGTCGCAACGCCGATGCCGATCATGTTGCGTGCGCCAAGGATCAGACCGTTGACGAAATCGCCCCAGCCATTCAGCAGAGCCTGTGCGTTCGTCTCGTGGCCCGCCGTATGGCCACCGCGGAAGAACGCCTTCAGCGGGCGGTGGGTCAGTGCGACAATGACCATGAAGAAGGTCGCCCAGAAGGCCGAGAGCGCAGGCGAGAGCCGTTCGAGGCTCTCGGTGCGCACCATGAGGTTCCACACGAGGATGAAAATCGGCAGCGCAAAATAGGCCCCGCCCAGAAGCGTCGGCGTCAGGCGCGGCGCGGTGACCGGGCCTTCGGGATCATCCATTTCGATATCAGGGTAGCGCGACGCAACCCATACCAAGGCAACATAGAGCACTGCCACGAGAGCAAGGGCGAAATAGATAGAGCTTCCGAACATACCATCCACGACGCTACGGACCGCGATCATGGCAAAGGTCAGCGCACCCAGCGCGATGAAGCCGGTCAGGAACAGGATAAGGATCATCGCCGGGCCGATATGACGACCGGGTTTTTCAAGCCCTTTCATGTTCATCTTAAGCGCTTCGAGATGCACGATATAGAGCAGCGCGATGTAGGAAATCACCGCCGGAAGGAAGGCATGTTTGACCACGTCGATGTAGGGAATGTTGACGTATTCGACCATGAGGAAGGCCGCTGCGCCCATGACAGGCGGGGTCAGCTGACCATTGGTCGAAGAGGCCACTTCGACGGCGCCCGCCTTTTCAGCCGGGAACCCAATCCGCTTCATCAGCGGGATGGTGAACGTGCCGGTGGTCACCGTGTTGGCGATAGACGAGCCGGAAATCATCCCGGTCATCATTGAGGACAGAACCGAAGCCTTGGCCGGACCTCCGCGCAGGGCTCCGAGAAGTGCAATGGCAACTTTGATGAACCAGTTGCCGCCCCCTGCCCGATCAAGGAGCGCCCCGAACAGAACAAAGAGGAAGATCATCGTGGTCGACACGCCCAGCGCGACGCCGAAGACGCCTTCGGTCTGCATCCAGTAATGCCCAAGCGCCTTAGTCAGCGAGGCACCGCCATAATTGGTAATGTTGCGCGCCCATTCGGAGTAGCCGCCAAAGAAGGCAAACATCACGAAGGACGAAGCAATGATAACAAGGGGAAGGCCAAGCGAGCGATAGACGCTTATCATCAAGACACCCATGCCGATGGCTGACATGGTGACGTCGCTCGTACTCCAGAGGCCGGGGCGGTCCGCGATCTGGTAGCGGAAGACAACAAGGTAGAGACAGGCCCCTACCCCGAGAAGAAGAAGCGCCCAGTCATAGGCAGGGATACGATCACGCGGCGAGGATTTGAACAGGGGAAAGGCCAGCGTGGCCAGAACAATAGCGAAGGCCAGATGGATATAGCGGGCCTGAGCGACGACATTGGCGAATTCCGAAATGCCGGTCAGTTGGGCCACATAGCCGGGCACTTTGGACGCGATATAAAGTTGAAACAGCGACCACAGGATACAGATCCCGATAATAAGCTGTCCCTGAAAACCGGATGGATTACGTGCGCCGGTATCGGCTTCTGCCACCATGGCGTCGGCGGCGGCGGTGCCATCGTTTTGATGATCTTGTGCCATGTCTGTCCCCGTTGAACTGATACGTGAATGCGCCCCTTCTTGACGGGGGCGCATTCTTGTTTATCAAGCTTTTAAAAAGCGGCGTTTAGTCGACGAGGCCGAGCTCTTTGTAGGCTTTCATGGCACCCGGATGTACCGGTGCGGACAGGCCGTCTTTGACCATCTGCTTGGGGTCGAGATGCTTGAACGCCGGGTGCAGGTTGCGGAAGTCGTCAATGTTTTCCATCACCGACTTGGCCACGATATACACAACGTCATCCGAGACTTTGGCCGAGGTCACAAAAGTCGCGCCCACACCAAAGGTGGTAGTGTCTTGATCGTTGCCAGCATACATGCCGCCCGGAATGGTGGCCACGCGGTAGTAGGGGTTATCCGCGACAAGCTTTTCGATCGGCGCACCGGACACATCCACGAGTTTCACGTCACAGGTGGTGGTGGCTTCTTTGATCGCCGCAGCCGGGTGACCGATGGTGTAGATCATGGCATCGATGTTGCCGTCGCAGATCTGCTTGGCCATTTCCGAACCTTTGTATTCGGTCGCCAGAGCGAAATCATCCATCGCAATGCCGAATGCGTCCATCACGACTTCCATCGTGGCGCGCTGACCGGAACCGGGGTTGCCGACGTTGACGCGCTTGCCCTTGAGGCCTTCGAAATTCTCGATGCCGCTATCGGCGCGCACCAGAAGGGTGAAGGGCTCGGGGTGAACCGAGAATACCGCGCGGATGTCCGGGAACGGGTTGTCGGCGAATTTCGAGGTGCCGTTGTAAGCGTGATACTGCCAGTCGGACTGCGCCACGCCGAATTCAAGCTCGCCAGCCTTGATGGTGTTGATGTTGTAGACCGAGCCGCCGGTCGATTCCACGGCGCAGCGGATGCCGTGTTCTTTGCGGCTTTTATTCACGAGACGGCAGATTGCGCCACCGGTCGGGTAGTAAACGCCGGTCACACCGCCGGTCCCGATCGAGATGAATTCCTGAGCGGACGCAGCCGCCGAGAAAGTCATGGATGCGACCAGTGCCGCACCTGCCAGTTTGAGTTTCGAAATCATCTTAAGCTCCCTTGTTGATGACTTTTTGGATTGTGAAATCGTTTTCAGACCGCCCCGAATTCTCCGAGCCGTCGGTTGCGGGCTTCTACATCCCGTATTCTTTGACTTGCATCTTTGCCCGACCGTGCCACAAGCATGGCGATAATCGTCTCCATCAATACCAACGTCGCCGCATAGGACGAGAAAAACTGTGGGCTATCCGAGGGTATGATGAACGAGTAAGTGGCATGTTGTAAAGCCGGACAGGTGTGACTATCCGTCAGCACGAGAGTGCACGCCCCAGCGAGACGAGCCATTTCAGCCGCATGCACCGCGCGCGACGCATAAGGCGTCTTGGTCACGATGATAAAAACATCGCTCTCTTCCAGCGACGACAGAGCCGCTCCGAGCGAGGCCCCCATACGGCCCGCAAGCGTCCAGTTTGTGCAGAAATAGTTTGCAAGATAGGCCATGTATTCGGCGATCCCGGTCGAGCTCAGCGCCCCGAAAAGCACGACATTGCGCGCCTGAGCCAACGCATCGACCACTTCGTCAAGACGTTGGCGATCCATGGTTTCGACCATGTCGGTGATATTGCCGATGCAAGCGCCGGATTGCCGCTGCAGGATGGTGGCATCCTCTTCGCCATCGAGCTTTAGGCGCTCAGCACGTTCGGAAAACGACATTGCCCGACCGCCAACAGCGTCGCGGCAAAGTTCACGCATTTCCTCGTAGCTCTCAAAACCAAGTGTGCGTGCAAGGCGCGACAAGGTCGCGGGGGACACCCCACTGGCCGCAGAAATCGACCGCAACGAGCGCGCAGCCACATCAACCTGATTGGCCATAACATAATCAGCCGCGTCCTTCAGCTTGGCGCTGAGGTCGGCATAAGCATCGGCAATACGGTCTTCGATCCGAGCAGACAGAGTCACGAATCCCTCCTATTGACACGAATTTTCCATTTGTTTTATTTCAAGTCAATATAAGAAACATTTGTTTCAATATCGCCATCGGAGACCGTGCATAATGACGGCAAATGCCAGCTTCCTCACCTCGCCCCTTTCCGGGCCAGAGGACGCATGCCCCAGTCAGGGCGCTACACCACTCAAGATCACCGTTGCCCCAAACGGCGCGCGGCGAGGCCATGAAGATCACCCACACCTACCTGTAACTATTGATGAAATCGCTCGTGACGCACGTCTGTGCCAAGATGCGGGTGCCGATGAAATTCATCTCCATGTGCGTGATGCGGAGGGGCAGCATAGCCTTGACCCCGGCCTGTATCGCACCGCAATCGCGGCCATTGAAGAGACCGCACCGGAGCTTGCGATTCAGATCACAACCGAGGCCGCCGGACGGTTTGATGTCGCAGCTCACGATTCAGGTTACGACCGAAGCCGCCGGACGGTTTGATGTCGCGACTCAGTTGGCGACCTTGCGCGATCTGCGCCCCAAAGCGGCCAGTATCGCAGTACGCGAAATCATGCGCAGCCCGGACCTAGCTTCGCGGCTCTATGGTGTTGCCGAGGAAACTGGCAGTCAGGTTCAGCATATCCTTTACGATGCAAACGATCTTGCAACATTGCGTGACCTTCTGGCCAAGGGCACAGTGCCGAACTCTATGCGCGATGTGCTTCTTGTCATGGGAAGTTATGATCCTCCCCGCTTTGCGAGGATGGAAGATTTGCCCCGCAGGCTCGCCGCCCTTGGAGACGATTTTCCAAACTGGACTGTCTGTGCCTTTGGACCCACGGAACAGGCCGTCACTCGCGCCGCGATCAAGGCGGGTGGTCATGTTCGGATCGGGTTTGAGAATAACCTGTTTCGCCCGGACGGTCGTCTGGCCGCCAACAATGCCGAAAATATCGCCCGCGCCGTTGCGGACGCCCGCGCCCTTCATCGCCCCCTGCTCAAAGAGGTCATTTCGACATGAGCCATATCTTTCCCCGCCATTCCCGCAAACAGCCGCCCATGGTCTCGCATGGGGACGGTCCGTTTCTTTATGACACCTCGGGCAAGGCCTATTTCGACGGCTCTGGTGGGGCCGCGGTGTCCTGTCTTGGCCATTCCGATGCCGAGGTAATCGCCGCCATCAAGGCGCAGGTCGACAAGGTCGCCTTTGCCCATACGAGCTTTTTCACATCGGCCCCAGCCGAGGCTCTTGCCGACAAGCTTATCGCGCACGCGCCCAAAGGGCTGGACCGGGTTTATCTCGTCTCCGGCGGCTCCGAGGCGATGGAAAGCGCGCTCAAACTTGCGCGCCAATACATGCTCGAACGTGGCGAGACCGAGCGCCGTCACATCATCGCGCGCCGTCAGAGTTATCACGGTAACACGCTCGGCGCGCTGGCCACCGGTGGTAATGAGTGGCGCCGTGCGCCCTTTGCGCCTCTTTTGATGGAAACGCATCATATCTCGCCCTGCTTTGCCTATCGTGGACAAGAGGCAGGCGAGAGCCTTGAGGCCTATGGCTTGCGCGTGGCGGATGAGCTTGAGGCCAAGCTCGAAGAACTGGGTCCGGAAAACGTCCTTGCCTTTGTCGCCGAACCCGTGGTCGGGGCCACGGCGGGCGCAGTGCCGCCCGCACCGGGCTATTTCAAACGTATTCGCGAGATTTGTGACCAGCATGGCATCCTTTTGATCCTCGACGAGGTCATGTGTGGCATGGGGCGAACTGGCACGCTTTTTGCCTGTGAACAGGACGATGTTTCGCCGGATATCTGTGCCATCGCCAAGGGCCTCGGTGCGGGCTATCAGCCGATTGGGGCGATGCTCTGCACCGATGAAATTTTCGACTATATCCGCGACGGGAGCGGATTTTTCCAACATGGGCATACCTATCTCGGTCACCCGACGGCCGCCGCTGCCGGGCTTGCCGTGTTGGGGCGACTAATCGACCAAGGGTTGGTTGAGCGCGTCAATCCCATGGGCGCAAAACTGCGCGCAGCGTTGAACGACGCTTTTGGCGACCACCCCTATATCGGTGACATTCGTGGGCGTGGATTGTTCCTTGGCATTGAGATCGTTGAGGACCGCGAGACCAAGGCACCTTTCGATCCTAACCTGCGCCTGCATGAGGGCATCAAGGCGCGTTGTTTCGAGGCCGGTCTTGCCTGTTATCCGATGGGGGGCACGATTGATGGTCGGCAGGGAAACCATATCCTGTTGGCCCCGCCTTTCATCATGGAGGAAGAGCATATCGGCCTTATTGTCGACGCCCTGACACAGGCGCTCGCCCCGGACCTCTTGCGGGGATGAGCCGTCTGGCGCTCGCGGGGGATTCGGGCTAGGACGAAGGCCCGTTCCCGTAACCCCCGCGTGCCCATGCCCGTCAAAATCGCTTCTCTCTCCGATCTCGGCGCCCTGCCCTTCGACGAGATTATCGACGTGCGCTCTCCGGCGGAATTTGCCGACGACCACATCCCCGGCGCGATTAACCTTCCGGTTCTGTCGGATGAGGAGCGCGCGACGGTCGGCACAATCTATGTGCAAGAAGATCGTTTTTTGGCTCGCAAGGTCGGTGCCGCCCTCGTGGCGCGCAACGCGGCGGCACACCTTGAAGGGCCGCTCGCGGATCGTGGCGGTGACTGGCGTCCGCTGGTCTATTGCTGGCGCGGCGGGCAGCGTTCGGGATCGTTCACTTCGATCCTGCAACAGGTCGGCTGGCGCGCCGATGTCGTAGCCGGAGGCTACAAGAGCTACCGTCGCCTTGTAGTCGATGCCCTCTATGACACCCCCCTGCCGCATCGCATTGTGCTGATCGATGGCGGCACAGGTACAGCCAAAACCCGCCTTCTCGACCATATCGCCAAACAGGGCGGTCAGGTGATTGACCTTGAGGCCATGGCCGAACATCGTGGGTCTCTCTTTGGTCCAATGAGGGAAACACAACCCTCGCAAAAGGCCTTCGAGAGCCGCCTGGCCATGGCGTTGGTCGAACTTGATCCGGTCAGGCCTGTCTATGTCGAGGCGGAAAGCTCCAAGATCGGACGCATCATTCTGCCGCCAAGCCTATGGAAGCCGATGACCGAGGCGCCCATGGTGATCCTCGAAGCCCCGCTGAAGGCGCGCGGGGCGCATTTGATAACGGCCTACCCTGACATGGTCGCGGACGCGGGCAAGTTGGATAGCGTTCTGGATAAGCTGGTGCGGTATCATGGGCATGAAAAGGTCGATGCTTGGCGGGCTCTAGCTCAATCGGGAGCCTATCAGGCCCTCGCAGAAGACCTCATCGAGACCCATTACGATCCGCGCTATGCTCGCGTGTCACGTGAGGCCTCAAGCGAGACTATGGTGCTCGAAGACCTGTCCGATTCCGAACTCTTCGAAACCGCGCGCCGCATTCTCAGCTCCCACGGCAGGTGATCTCGGGCGCGCCTTCGACAATCGTGCCAATTACAGCCGCCGCATGACCCGCCGCGCGCATCTCTTGCAAGGCCGTCGCGACCGCCTCTTGCGGCACGGCTGCGAGAAGCCCGCCTGCGGTCTGAGGGTCATGCAGGAAAATCGCTCGCGCCCCATGTGCATTCACCACCGGCGCGGCAGCCATATTGGCGTCATGAATGGACGAGCGATGCCCTTCTTCGGCAAGGTCAAGCGCCCCTTCGTAGATTGGCAAATCATCAAGGAAGATTTCCGCCCCAACGCCTGAGGCGCGACAGATGGCCTGAAGGTGCCCGGCCAAACCGAAGCCTGTCACATCCGTCATCGCATGAGCGCCCGCAAGACAGGCTGCGGTATTCCCCTGCGGTGTGGCCATCGTCTTGAGAAGCGCCGCAATGTCGCGCCCATCTGCTTCACCAAGCATCTCTGCCGCGAGTAGAACGCCGCTTCCAAGCGGTCGGGTCAAAATCAGCGCATCGCCGGGTTTGGCCCCGGCGTTGGTGATTGGCGCGCCTTTGCACAGGCCAGTCAGGGTAAAGCCGAGGGTCATCTCTGCACCCATGGTCGAATGGCCGCCCACGATCTCGGCCCCTTCCGGACCAAAGACCTCCTGCGCGGCGCGCATGATCTCGGCCATGCTGCGCCGTTGTAGGGCTTCGGACATGCGTGGCAGGGTGATAGACACAAGTGCGGCTTGTGGCTGTGCACCCATAGCCCAGATATCGCCCAGCGCATGCAGTGCAGCGACACGTGCAAAAAGGCCGGTGTCTTCGGTAAAGGCGCGCAGGTGATCCGTGGTCAGAACTTGCTTTGTGCCGCCCATGGCAAGGATCGCTGCATCATCGCCCGGCCCAGAAAGCACGTCTTCGCGACCCACCGAAGGCAGCCCTGCGAGCGCATTGCCGAGTGCCCCCGGCGCGACCTTGGATCCACACCCTGCGCAAAGCGGCTTATCCGTGCCGTGTAATTCCTCAAGCACGCCTTGCGCCACCGGGACCGGCAGAGGCTCGGGTTTCATCTTGGGAAGGCTACGAAACTGCTCCATGAATTTCTGGTCGATTCGGTTCTTCCAGCCCCACAGCCCCGGACCGGAAATCGTGCGACCCCATTTTTCGGCCAGCGCCTGTTTGCCGCCAAGGGAGATCAGCTTGAGGTAATCCTTTTGCGGGCGGAACGGGACCATGTCCCCCCCCGACAGGGCAGCGATAAGATTGTCGCGCAGCACCGGCGCGGCGCGCACGGCAAAGACCCCGGCCTTGGGGCGTGGCGCGTGACTCATATGGGCGCAATCGCCTACCGCAAAAAGGCCGTCATAGCCTTCGACGCCAAGGTTTGCGTCGACTTTCACGAACCCATCTTGCGTCATTGGCAGGGTGCCATGTGCAAGCCAACCATGGGCAAAGGCCCCTGCTGCGCCCACGGTAAAGCGGCTGGCGATTTCTGTGCCATTAGTGAGCATCACGCTTTGGGCGCCGATTTTCGCCACCTCAGCGTTGACATGGAGCGTCACGCCTGCCTCTTGGGCCGCACGCGCGAGCAAAGTTGCCGCAGGACGGTTGCGCCCGGCGATCTCTGTACCGGCCTCAATGACGCTCACACAGGCGTGCCCCACGTCGCGTTTCAGCGCATGTGCCATGGCCAGCGCGAGTTCCATCCCCGCAACGCCGCCGCCGATCACCGCCACCTCCGGCGCAACCTCGCCCGAAACGGCACGGCTTAGGAACGCCCGCCATCGCGTGGCGTATTGGTCAAGCGGTTTGGCTCCGGTAGCGTGCTCTGCAAACCCTGGCAGGTCTGGCATCTCGGCGTGAATACCGACATCGATCGAAGCCACGTCATAGCCAATATCGCCCCGCCCTTCGACGTGGACAACCTTATTCACCGGATCAATCGCCGTCGCCGCCCCGAGGATCAGGCGAGCCCCGGCAAAACGCGCCAGTTGAACGAGGTCGATATCAAGTTCCTGACGGCTATAGTGCCCGGCAATATGGCCGGGCAACATGCCGGAATAGGGAGCGGTCGGGCCGGGATTGATAATTGTGACACGCGTGCCAGCCAGCGGTTTCATCCCCCACATGCGGGCCACGAGTGCATGGGTATGACCGCCCCCGATCAGCACCAGGTCACGGGTCAACGGCAAAGGGGCCTGCATCTGCATGGTGTCTCCTGGACTTGGTTTAGCTCTTGGATAGCGCATCCCCGATCCCCCCACCAGCAGTCCCGGCGTCGCGCCTAGCCGTTTTGCGGGGCATCCACCCCTTGCCGCGCTGTCCGGCGGGTCAGGATTTGGCGGCGGAGGAAGGCCAGCAGGAACAGCGCCGTAAGGATCAGCACGATGGTCGGTGCCGGCGCGCTATCGAGGAAGAAGCTCGCATAAGTGCCGGTCAGCATCGCCCCCATGCACACGAGCACAGAGACCCAAAGCATGGTCGAAAACTTACGCACCAAGAGGAAAGCAATCGCCCCCGGTGCAATCAAAAGACCAATCGCAAGGATCAGCCCCACCGCCGAAAGCGTCGCTACGATCGTTAGCGATAATGCTGCCAGCATGCCGTAATGCAGCCAGTTGACCCAAAGCCCCGAGGCTTGGGCCTGGGCCGGATCGAAGCTATGCAGGAGCCAGTCCTTCCATTTCAGAACCAGAATACCGCCAACTAGAACCGAGATGATCCCGGCGGTCCAGAGGTCTGCATCGCCAACGCCAAGCATATTGCCAAAGAGGATATGGTCGAGATGTGCATTGGTATCAACCGACACGAAAAGCACGATACCGATACCGAACATGCCCGAGAATACCACGCCCATGACCGTGTCCTGCTTAATGCGGCTATTGCCTGCGAGATAGCCCGTCGCGACCGCTGTGAACATACCGGCAGCGAAGGCCCCGATGATGAGCGGAATACCGAGAATATAGGCGAGCACGATCCCCGGCAGCACGGCGTGGCTTACGGCATCGCCCATGAGGGCCCAGCCTTTGAGGACGAGGAAGCAGGACAAAAGCGCCGTCGGCACCGCAACGATCATCGAAATGAGAAAGGCGTTCTGCATGAAGCCAAATTTGAACGGCATCAGTGCCATGGTAAGATCGAATTCCATCACGATGCCCCTCTTGTCATGCTCGGGTGGGCATTGGAGTCCATCGGCCCATCGCGCAGGGCCACGGCTGCCTTGCGCCGTGCGGCAAGAAGGCCGTGTTTAGGCGCGAACACGAAAGCGGCAAGGAAGATAAGGGTTTGCAGGGTGACAATGATGCCCCCCGTCGCCCCATCGAGGAAATAGCTGATATAGGCGCCAAAGAAGCTCGTGAGCGAACCGATCAGCACTGAGACAATAATCAGGCGCGGGAA
>JAAEZB010000010.1:9659-40851 GCA_018223085.1 Paracoccaceae bacterium | reverse complement strand
TGCAGATCGGTGCCGCCAAGAGTAAAGTGACGCAAGACGCCGCCAAAGGCCTCTTCGAGATTTTCGCGTGTAAACGTGGTTTCTGTCGGCCCATAACGCAGCACCGTGCCCTTGACGAAAATGGTTCGGTCACAGAATTCCGGCACTGAGCCGAGGTTGTGGGTCGACACCAACATCACCCGCCCCTCGTCGCGCAACTCGCGCAAAAGGGCGACGATCTGATCTTCGGTCTTCACGTCGACGCCGGTGAACGGCTCATCCAGCAAGATCACCTGCCCATCCTGAGCCAAAGCGCGGGCAAGGAAGACGCGCTTACGCTGACCGCCGGACAACTCGCCGATCTGACGGTGGCGGAAATCCTGCATATTGACCCGGCCCAAGGCCTCATCGACCTTAGCATGATCCGTGGCACTCGGACGGCGCAAGAAACCCATATGACCATAACGCCCCATCATCACCACATCCTCGACCAGCACCGGAAAGGCCCAATCGACCTCTTCGGCCTGAGGAACATAAGCCACGAGGTTCTTGCGCAGGGCTTCGCGCACGCTCATGCCAAGGATTTTAATCTCGCCCTTGGCGGCAGGCACAAAGCCCATGATCGCCTTGAAGAGCGTTGATTTGCCCGATCCGTTCACCCCGACCAATGCCGTCACCGTGCCGCGGGGAATTTCAAAGCTCGCATTCCACATCGCCGTGTGGCCATTGCGATAGGTCACGGTTACGTCGCGGGCGCAAATTCCTGTGTCTGCACCGCTCATCTCATCAGTCCCTGTAGGCGATGTAGTCACATCACACATGGCTCGTTCCTTGTTTCCAGTTCAGACGGGGCACAGCCCTTTCGTCGATTTAATTCGATACCGCGCCAAGCCCTTCAGCAACCCTGCGGGATGTTACGGTCAAGAGGTCGAGATAGGTCGGCACCGGGCCATTCGCCGCACTCAGGCTATCGACGTAAAGTTCTCCGCCATAGGCCGCCCCGGTTTCGCGGGCCACCTGCTTGGCCGGGGCCGTGTTGACGGTACTTTCGCAAAAGACCACCGGGATGTTATTATCACGCACCCCATCGATCACTGCGCGGACCTGCTGCGGTGTGCCAACCTGGTCGGCATTCATCGGCCAGAGATACAGCTCTTTCATCGCGAAATCACGGGCCAGATAGCTAAACGCGCCCTCACAGGTCACAAGCCAGCGTTTTTGCTCAGGGATGGCACTCACTGCATCGCGCAGTGGAGCGATGGTCGCGCGTATCTCGGTCTTATAGGCCTCGGCATTGGCTTCATAGGTCGCAGCGTTGTCCGGGTCCTGTGCCACGAAGGCCCCCTTGATGTTGTCGACATAGATCAAGGCATTCTCAAGCCCCATCCAGGCATGAGGATTGGGTTTTCCCTCATAAGAGCCTTCGGAAATCGGGATCGGGTCCACCCCATCGCTCAGCGTCGCCGAAGGGATATCGCCGAGGTTGGACAGGAACTGCTCGAACCACAGTTCGAGGTTCATGCCGTTCCACAGGATCAGGTCAGCATCATAGGCACGCACGATATCACGCGGGGTCGGCTCATAGCCATGAATCTCTGCCCCTGGCTTGGTAATCGACACCACTTCGGCCGCATCCCCGGCCACATTGGCCGCCATATCCGCCAACACCGTGAAGGTCGTCACGACCTTCATCTTGTCGCCGGCCTCGACCGCCCCTGCCAGAGGCGTCATCGAGAGAGCAAGCGCCGTTGCCTTGATGAAATTTCCAAACATACGCGTTTCCATTTTTTGAATGTATAGACTGTCGCCCCATTCTGTAAATGCAAATCACTCGCAACCGTCAAGTAATTTGAGAGCGATTCTCAATTTGAGGTCATCGACAGCGAAAACCATGCTATTTTAGTACAAGGGAAAGTGCAGCATCCTCTAGCCCCTGAAGCCCCATCTGGCCTTCGGGATCATACCAATAGGCGGTCCAAACAACCGCGCCATGCAGTAGTTGCTGCAAAACGGTCGGCTCGACATGAACCAACCCCTCCTCACGCGCCTGCAGAAACACTTCGTGCCAACGCTCAAAATAACGCCTGCGCCGTTCAAGCAGCGCCGCCTGCCCTTCGGGAGACAGAGCATTCCACTCATGGACAAGTACTGCCGTGGCATCGGCACGCGGGCCATGAGTGAACTCAAGCTGGTTATGGATCAGAGCCCGAATGCGCGCCTCGCTGCCCTCGACCGCCTGAAGGCGCTCTGCGAGAGAAGCATCCATGTCGATGATGACCTCCTCCATCACCGCAAAGAGAATTTCGTCCTTGCTCTTGAAGTGATGAAACAGGCTCCCGGACAAAATCCCGACCGCATCTGCCAATTCCCGCACCGTCGACCGCGCAAAACCGCGTGCACGAAACAATCGCGCTGCCGCGTCAAGAATACGGCGCTTGGCCGGTCCCGGAGCCTTGCGCCGCTCTTGGGATGCGAGCGTTTTGTCCTGCACTGTCATAGATTTTCCTTCATAGACCAAGTTGCTTGGCGATGATCTCGTTCATGATTTCCCGCGTGCCGCCGCCAATCGACAGGATACGAGCGTCGCGATAGAGGCGCTCGACGAGGCTTTCGCGCATATAGCCCATCCCACCAAGGATCTGCACGGCGTCATATGTAACCTTGTCGCACATATCCGTGGCGACATTCTTGGCCATGGAAATTTCCTTGAAAATCGTCTCTCCCGCCTCCATCCGTGCCGCGCAACGATAGGTGAATTCCCGGCTTGCCTCAACGCGCGTCGCCATATCGGCAAGCTTATGGCGGATGGTCTGATGCGCGCTGAGCGGCGCGCCAAAAGTCTTGCGCTCGCGCGCATAGTCCTGCGCAGCATTGAAGGCCAGCTCTCCAGTCATGTTCGCCATCACAGCCAGCGTCAGGCGCTCCGACTGGAAATTCGAGGTAATGACACGAAACCCGTCATTCTCAGCCCCGAGCAGGTTTTCAACCGGCACCATGCAGTCATCAAAAAACAGCTCTGCGGTGTCCGAAGCCCACCACCCCATTTTGCGCAGGGGCGTACCCGAAGAAAACCCTGGCGCCTCGCGCGGCACGAGGATGAGGCTCACCCCACCATAGCCCGCTGCGCCGGTACGCGCGGCCACGGTATAGTAATCGGCCCGCGCCCCGCTAGTGATGAAGGTCTTGGCTCCGTTCAGCACATAGGCCTCACGCCCCTCAACCATCTTACGTTCGGCACGCGTGCGCAAGTTCGCAACGTCCGACCCGCCTCCGGGTTCCGTGATAGCAAGAGCAGAAATCTTTCGCCCCGCCAGAACCTCCGGCACAATGCGTTGTTTTAAAGCCTCGGATCCGAACCGCACCACTGGCGGCAGGCCGATATCAAGCGATCCAAGGCTCGCCGCGAGACCGCCCGATCCAGCTCGCATGAGTTCTTCGATCCAAACAATCTTCTGAAAGATGTCTCCCCCTGTCCCACCGAGGCCTTCCGGATAACCGATGCCAAGAAGCCCCGCCTCTCCGGCTTTGGGATAGAGGGCACGTGGAAAGCGACCCGCCTCTTCCCAGCCATCCACATAAGGCGTGATTTCTTGTGCCACGAAGCGGCGCGCGGTCTCACGCACCATTGCATGGGTCTCGTTAAAATAACTGAGGGGCATGGCTCCTCGCTCCTTTTTCCACGTTGCGCTGATGGATGTGACCCCACGTTACCGACCACAAAATCAACCAAGCGCTTGCTTGGCATCCTGTTTCATCCCTACTCTTTAAGCAACCGATTCCGGTCAACGCGGACGCCACGTCGTGTTGGGCCGGTCGCGTCTGGGAGGAGAGACCATGTCGGACAAAGCAGTCATCACCTGCGCCATCACTGGCGTCCTGACCGACCCGAAACACCATCCGGTCCCGGTCACTCCCGAGGAAATGGCCCGCGCCTCACGCGAGGCCTATGATGCGGGGGCCTCCGTGATTCACATGCATTTCCGCCAGCAGACGCCGGGAAAGGGCCATCGGATGTGCTGGGAACCAACCGTGGCCACAGAGATCGCCGAGGCGGTGCGTGACGCCTGCCCCGGCGTGATCTTGAACTTCACGACCGGCACGATGGGACGAGATCAAAGCGGGCCGATTGACTGTCTGCGCGCGGCGAAACCGGAAATCGCCGCCTGCAATGCCGGGAGCCTCAATTACCTCAAGGTCAAATCAGATGGCACATGGGCCTGGCCCCCAATGCTCTTCGAAAACCCGGTTGAGAAGATTGAGGAACTGCTCTCTGTGATGCTGGAGACCGGCACCCGCCCCGAATTCGAGTGTTTCGATCTTGGAATCGTGCGCTCGGTCGAGATGTTTCGGCAGGTCGGGATGGTCGACACTGCCGATATCAACCTCGTCATGGGCGTTGCCTCGGGCATGCCCTGCGACGCAGACCTCCTGCCGCTTCTGCGCAAATACATGGCGGGTGATGCCCGCTGGCAGGCGACGTTGATCGGGCGAAAGGAAATCTGGCCAGTGCATCGCCGGGTTGCGGAATTGGGCGGCCACCTGCGCACGGGCGTCGAGGATACATTTTACCTTCCTGATGGTCGTCGCACCTCGGGCAATGGCCCACTCATTGAGGCTTTGGCCCAGATCGCTGAAGACACCGGGCGCACCATTGCCTCGCCCGAAGACACCCGTGCCTTATTCCTCTGATCGCTGACAGGGACAGAACTCACTATGCCAAAACTCGAAAGCCAGCTCGACTCGCTCTCGCCGGAGTTTGCACAGAACGCCGCCGCCATGCAGGTTCATGTGGACTGCTTCCGAGGCATTGAGGCCAAGGTCGAGGGCGCGGCCGAAACCATGCGCCCACGCTATGAGAAACGCGGCAACCTCATGCCGCGAGATCGGCTAAACCTTCTCCTTGACCCCGGATCGCCTTTCTTGGAACTGAGCACGTTGGCGGGTTTCAAGATGTTCGATGACAAGGACGGCGCCGGCGCAGGCGCGGGCTGCATCGCGGGGATCGGCTATGTCTCGGGCATCCGCGCAATCGTGATCGTCGACAACTTTGCCATCAAGGGCGGCACAATTTCCCCCATCGGCCTACGCAAGAAACTTCGGCTTCAGGAAATCGCGCTCGAGAACAAGCTCCCTGTGGTGACGCTCGCACAATCGGGGGGGGCCAACCTTGCCTATGCCGCCGAAATGTTTGTCGAAGGCGGGCGGGCCTTTGCTAATCAGGCGCGTATGTCCGCCGCCGGTCTACCGCAGATCACTGTGGTGCATGGGTCGGCCACGGCAGGTGGCGCCTATCAGCCAGGCCTGTCGGATTACATCATCATGGTACGCCAGCAAGCGACCACCTATCTCGCCGGTCCGCCTTTGCTCAAGGCAGCCACAGGTGAGGTTGCCGCCGATGAAGAGCTTGGCGGTGCGGAGATGCACACGCAAGTCTCAGGCGTGGGCGACTACCTTGCTGAGGACGACGCTGATGGCATTCGCATCGCCCGCGAGATCATGGCGAGTCTGGGGTGGGAAACGCCTCTTGGTGCTTCGAACACCTTTTCTCCCCCAGCTTACTCCCCGGACGAATTGATCGGCGTTGTCCCTGCCGACCCCAAACATCCCTATGATTGTCGCGAGATCATCGCGCGGATCGCGGATGGCTCGAACTTTCTCGATTTCAAGCCGGAATATGACAGCCAGACCGTCTGCGGCCATATCCGTATCGAGGGGCTTCCTTGTGGTGTGATTGCCAATAACGGCCCAATCACCGCCCCTGGGGCCGCTAAGGGCGGACAATTCATTCAGCTTTGCGAACAGGCGGGTATCCCGATCCTGTTTCTGCACAACATCACCGGGTTCCTTGTTGGGACAGACCCCGAACGCAACGGCATTATCAAACACGGCTCCAAAATGATTCAAGCCGTAGCCAACGCCAAGGTGCCGAAAATTTCGATCAATGTCGGCGGATCCTACGGGGCCGGAAATTACGCCATGTGCGGGCGTGGATTTGATCCGCGATTCCTGTTTTCCTGGCCCAACAGCCGCACCGCCGTCATGGGCGGGACGCAGGCCGGGATGGTGCTGCGCATCGTGGCAGAAGCGAAAATGGCCAAGGCAGGGGCCGTCGACGAGACAAAACTTGCGGCGATGGAGGCCCAGACTCGTGAGATGATGGATAGTCAAACCACTGCCCTTGCCTCGACTGCGCGGCTGGAAGATGACGGGCTGATCGACCCGCGCGAGACCCGCAGGGTGCTTGCCTATGCGCTCGATATTTGCCGCGCCTCTGAGACGCGCCCTTTGCGCGAAAACAGCTTTGGCGTCGCACGGTTCTGAGGGAGGACATCATGCTCGAAACACCGCAACATAAAGACCTTCGCGCCACTGTGAGCCGCTTTGTCGAAACCGAGATCAACCCCTATTGCGCCGAATGGGAAGCCGCCGGTATCATGCCTCTTCACGAGATATTTGCCAAACTCGGAGCGCTTGGCCTGCTCGGGATTTCCCGCCCCGAGACTTGCGGCGGCCTCGCCCTTGATTACAGTTTCGAAACGATCTTTGCCGAAGAACTCGGCGGTGGTCATGCCGGAGCGATCGGCATGGCGGTTGGCGCACATACCAATATGGCCACGCCCGCGCTCGCCCTTCATGGAAGTGACGAACTGTGCGCTGAATTCCTGACCCCGGCGATTGCGGGTGAAAGTATCGCTTCGATCGCCGTGTCAGAACCGCATGCCGGATCGGACGTGGCCGCGATCCGCACCCGCGCCGAAGGCGACGGGGACGACTATATCCTCAACGGTCAAAAGATGTGGATCACCAATGCCACGCAGGCCGATTTCTTCTGTGTGCTGGCCAATACAGGCGAGACTGACAAGCACCGCAACAAATCGCTCATCATCGTGCCCGCTGACACGCCGGGCGTTAGCGTTGGCGCCCGTCTCGGCAAGCTCGGCATGCGCGGATCCGACACAGCACCGGTCTTCTTTGATAATGTCCGCGTGCCGAAACGGTTCCGCATCGGTGAGGAAGGCATGGGGTTCACCTACCAGATGCAGCAGTTTCAGGAAGAACGCCTTTTCGGGGCGGCCATGTCGATCAAGGGTCTGGAGCTCTGTGTCACCTCGACCATCGACTATACCCGCGACCGGACTGCCTTTGGCAAACCGATCCTCGACAACCAACTCGTGCACTTTCAGCTTGCCGAGATGCAAACTGAGGTCGAAGCCCTGCGCGCCCTGACCTACCGTGCAACCGAGGCTTATGTGGCCGGGGAGGATGTGACGCTCCTGGCCTCTATGGCCAAGCTCAAGGCCGGACGCCTATCACGTTCGATCCCCGATCAATGCCTGCAATTTTGGGGCGGCATGGGGTTTGTCGAGGATAGCCTCGTGAACCGCCTTTATCGCGACCTGCGCATCGTCCCGATCGGCGGCGGCGCAGATGAGATCATGCAGGGCATCATCTGCAAACTCATGGGCATCGCGCCAGGGCGTCGCTAAGACGGAGAGGTATATTACATGGCCAAGTTTGAGAAAATCCTGATCGCCAATCGCGGAGAGATCGCGCTTCGCGTGATTCGCACCGCCCGCGCCATGGGATTTCGCACCGTCGCGGTCTATTCCGACGTCGACCATGACGCCCCACATGTGATTGCCGCCGACGAGGCCGTGCGCATCGGCCCTGCCCCGGTTGGGCAAAGCTACCTCAACGCAGAGGCCCTTCTCGCTGCGGCGCGTCTGACCGGAGCCGAGGCGGTACACCCTGGTTATGGGTTCTTGTCGGAAAACGCCGAATTCGCTCGAGCCTGCACCAAGGCCGGGCTGATCTTTATTGGCCCAACCCCCGAGGCCATTGCACTCATGGGCTCCAAGCGTCTGTCGAAACTGGCAATGATCGACGCGAGCGTACCCTGTATTCCCGGTTATCAAGGGGCGGATCAAGATGACGAGACACTCATCTCAGAAGCCGCCCGCATCGGCTTTCCTTTGATGATCAAGGCTTCTGCCGGAGGCGGCGGGCGTGGCATGCGCATCGTATCCGCCCCCAACGCACTCGTTGAAAACATTGCATCGGCACGATCCGAAGCGCTATCAGCCTTTGGCTCGGATGAGTTGATCCTTGAGCGCGCTGTGATTGGCCCACGCCATATCGAGATTCAGGTCTTTGCTGACGCCCATGGCAACGTGGTGCATCTTGGCGAACGCGATTGTTCGATACAGCGCCGGCATCAGAAGGTGGTCGAAGAAGCCCCCTCGCCCTTCGTCACGCCTGAGCTGCGCGAAAAAATGGGAACCGCTGCCATCAATGCGGCCCGCGCCTGCGATTATCGCGGTGCTGGGACGGTGGAATTTCTTGTTGATGCCGAAGGCAATTTCTATTTCCTTGAAATGAACACACGCCTTCAGGTCGAACACCCGGTCACAGAAGCAATCACTGGGCTCGACCTCGTTGAATGGCAATTGCGTGTCGCTTTAGGAGAGCCCCTTCCTCTACAGCAAGAAGATATCGTCTTCTCTGGCTGGGCCATGGAGGTCCGGCTTTACGCCGAAGATCCACAAAACGGCTTTCTGCCCCAGACTGGAAAAATCCTACACTGGCATCCGGTCGAGGGACCGGGGTTGCGCTTGGATGGCGGGATTACGGCAGGTCAGACCATCTCCCCTCATTATGATCCGATGCTTGCCAAGCTAATCGCGCATGGCTCGACACGTGAAGAAACACGTCGCAAGCTGGCCTGCGCAGTGGAGGATAGCGCCCTACTCGGCGTCCCGAACAACAAGGCCTTCCTCGCCCACATCCTGCGCCATCCGGTCTTTGCCGAGGGCGCAGCGACGACCGATTTTCTCGCCCGCGATTTCGAAGGCGATCCAAGCGCCACCCTCGCCCCACCGACACCGCAGGATGCTGCCCTCGCCGCCATGCTTTTTCATGTCCGTTCGGCAGAGGCCAGCGCACCAACACGAAGAGAGATCGGCTGGCGCAACGGCCCTACCACGCCATGGCGCTACACCTTGCTTTGCGATGAAGCGTCTCTCTCTCTGACGCTCCTCACAGAGGCGCAACACTTCACGGTGCAGGATGAACTCGACGAAGTGGAGATCGAACTCCTCGCCATCGCTCCTCATCAATGCACCTACCTTACCAACGGTGTGCGCCGCACGATCCACTTTGCCTATGACGAGAACACGGTTCACCTCGATACGGCGCTTGGCGCCCGCTCTTTCAGGAACACCACTCACACAGCAAAGACCGGCACCGTCGCGGGTGGAAGCGGCCATATCACCGCCCCCATGGACGGCGCGATCGTAGCCGTGCACACTCTGCAAGGCGCACGCGTCACACGGGGTCAGCCTCTCGCCGTTCTGGAGGCCATGAAAATGGAACATCCGCTGCGCGCCGATATAGATGGAACTCTCACCGCACTAACGATCACAGAAGGTGAACAGGTGCGCATTCGCCAGCACCTTGCCACCATCAGCCCCGACACCGATACCGACACGGAGACCCCGGCATGAGCATCATCCTCTGGCATTGTATCGACGCACGCTCCTTCCGCCCTCTCTGGGCACTCGAAGAAATGGGCCTCGACTATACGCTTAACGTCCTGCCTTTCCCGCCACGCGTCTTTCACAAACCGTATTTCGACGTCAACCCGCTTGGCACGGTGCCTTTCTTGCGTGATGGCGAAACCGGCATGACCGAAAGCTCTGCCATCTGCCAATACCTTGCCGACCGCTATGCGCCCGATTTCGGCGTGCCGGTGGATCATCCTGACTATGGCGCCTATCTCAACTGGCTGCACCAGAGCGATGCAACCTTCACTTTTCCCCAAGCGCTGATGCTACGCTATGGCGTTTTCGAACCCGATGAGCGCAAACAGCCACAAGTCGCAGAGGATTATCGCGCCTGGTATCTCGCTCGACTGCGCTGGTTGGACCATCGCCTTGAGACACGAGAGTGGTTGGTCGCAGACCGCTTTACCGTCGCCGATATCGCCGTGGGTTATGCGCTCTACCTTGGAGAATTTACCGGCGCGGCCTCAGACTACACCCCGCAAACCCGCACTTACCTCGACCGCCTCAAGGCACGTGACGGTTTCCAGCGGGCGGTTGCCCGTCAATCGGAGGCAGACACTCAGGGCGCTGGATCAGCCCTGCCTTCCCCAGAATAACACCACCCTATGTCGCTTTTGCAAAAGCCTTTCGCCCCCTTCACAAAACCTCCAGCGTGATCGGTAAACTTCTCCTCTTCAGGGGGAATAGAAATAACCGAACACACCAGTCGCAACCGTAACGGCGGTCGAACAAATCAGTGTACCAACCGCACAGCGCGTGATGTTATCATGTTGCGCAAACTCACGCGCCCAGCGATCTACGGGCATTACTTCTCATTCGCGCCGGGCAATAAACCCAGCATTTATCGGCGTGATTGACAAGTAATGCCCGCAGTCAACGCCCTGAATCTGGACTATGGAAATTCTGTAAAATCTCATGGCAAAAGAAAACCCGGCAGCGCCTCAATTGCGCCGCCGGGCCACACTGGTCAAGCCAGTTAAATATATCAGATTTATGCCGGGCTACCTGTCATGGTCAGCAGCTCATCACGCTGCTCATCCGAAATCGGCTCAAGAGTACGTGCCGATTTCTTGAGATACTTTTCCGAAAATGCCTGCTTGTGCAGATCCTTGATGGTGTCGGTCGCCGACGTTTTCAATTTAGTATACATACAATCCTCCAAAATTCTATGTTGGTATATACAAGTATAGTCTGCCTCATTCCTTTTGATTTTCAAAGAACTTTAGGACCACTGTGAAAAAACTGACCTATCTTCCTGCGAACCCGCGCGAAAACCCTGCCGAATATGATCGGGATTTAGGCAGGCTGTCGTTACTGGCAGCCACAACACCGACCTTGGGCTGCTATCGTCTCGATCACGCGATTTCGATCCTGCATGCCGCCTTGATGACCGGACAATACCGCCTCTATCTGGATGCTAGTGAACGTCCTTCCGCTACGCTGATCTGGGCTTTCCTGAACAAAGAGATGACAGAGGAATACCTGCAAATGGGACGCCTGCCCAATATAGCCGCTTGGAATTCAGGGCCAGATTTGTGGCTTCTGCATATTATCGCCGGAGGCGGTGCAGTGCGTCAGGTTGTGCGTGACATCTCAGGAGAACTTTTCGCGGATCAGAACCGAATCCATGTTCTACGCCCCTCTCGCCACGGAGATCGCCGCGTTGTGGCCTTCAACCGTAGCGGCAAAGTCGAGATCTTGCGCAAACTCCCTCCCATAAATGAAAACCCCTGATCTAACAGACCACACATCCGTAAAACCGCATTGGCACCGATTTGTTGCAACGGTTGCGGAGGTCGCGCTTCAGAGGTGAAATGCGCCACGATCCAGATTCGACACAGAAAGAAAGCTCGGCAACTCCGATCTTCGCCAAAACCCCATGCGCTGTCCCAAACCCGTTTTGCACGCAGCCCACATAGAATCTCCATTGGGCCTGTGCATGACCGACACGCCGTTACGCGACAGGCATGTGCCCTGCCCATGCGAATTCGATCCTCCCCACCTGACAGTTTCACCAAAACGTCGACTGAGCTAGGCCGCTATAAGTCCCGAACTCCTCATCCCTTGCACTTACCACACGCCCATGTTTTGACACTAAGAGCCACGTTCTCCTTGCGGCCAGAAAAACACAACCAACGACAAGCTCGATGCATTCCTCCGAAAACACCAAACGCTCTCTGAAAGAAAACACTGCGCTTTGGTTGACTGCGGGGCTGGTGCTATCTGTGTCCTATCTAACGCTTTCCCCCGCTTCCAGCGCGGATATTGGCATTACTTTTGCGGACAAAATCTATCACACACTCGCATTCGCAGCGCTGGTTCTCCCTTGCGCCTGCCTCTACCCGCGCGGCCTGCGCTGGGTTCTGCCTGCGGCTGTAATATTCGGTGGCTGCATTGAACTGATACAGCCCTTTGTTGGCCGAGATGGCGACTGGTGGGACTTCCTTGCCGACGTTTTGGGCATTGGCCTAGGTTTGGTAGCGGGCCTGCCCCTTGGCAAATACTTTCGCTGATAGAAAAGCGAAGACGAAGCACCATACAGTGCTTCGTCTAGCTATCTCGGTCAGAAAAAGAGCTAGAAGCACTTAGCCCTCGTAAACGATCTGCTCGCGATCCCCGTTTTCATTGCCGCGTTTTGACATTGAAATACGGCCGACCTTCTTGAAATGACGGATCACCGAAAGCTTGATGACGTAATAGCCTGCAACGCAAACCATAAGCGCGACGAACGCCAACAGGTTGCTATGTGCCGTCATGACACCAAGTATGGCCGGGATCGCAACGAACGGAAGGATGACAAAGGTCGTCAGTGGGTTCGCAACTTTCTTGCTCGTGTGGTGGCGTAGATTTGCTTCAATCGCCCGCATAATCACGTGGTGAAAATGCAATTTATCCGGCTCACCGATCGGCACTTTTTTGAAAACCCGGCGCAGCACCGCCGCAGTCGTATCAATGAAAGGCCAGAAAATTGTCAGCAACACCGACCAACGCGATACCTCCGGATTACGTGCAATCAGAAGCACGCCGGTCCAGGCAACCAGAAAACCAACGGTATAGGCCCCAGCGTCCCCGAGAAACAGTTTGCCGAACGGATAGTTCAGGAAGAACACACCCAGCACGGCAGCAGCCACCCCGCCAGCCATTGCAGCAACCGGATAGTCACCAACGCCGAGAGCAATCACCGCAAGAGACACAGCCGCAATCAAGGAGATGCCGATTGCCAAGCCATTCATCCCATCCACAAGATTGAAGGCATGGCATACAGCAGCGGTTGCGAAGATGGTGAACAATGCGCTGACGACGAAGAAATCGAGCAGGTAGTCAACCCCCGGAGCCACCCCGGAGTTGATCGTTTGCCCCGTCAGGAGCACCATTATCAGACTGCTGATCATCGCCGCCAGAAGGCGCTTCTTGGGACTCGCCTCAAAACCTGTGTCTTCCATCAATCCAGCAAGGAATACAGGAACGGCCGCAAGCAGAGCATAGCCAAGCAGATCTCCTTGCAAATCATGGAACAAAAAGGCCGCCACAAGCAGTCCCGCGAGAACAGCAAGACCACCGACGCGAGGTGTCGGATGCAAGTGGGCGCTCTGAATCTCTAAGCCTGCATGGCCTTTGGCCGTGCGGTGGATGTGAACTGTCTTTGTCATAACAATCAGAATCGAAATCACAAGACTGGTCATGAAAGCGGGTAGGAAGGAAATAAACTGCGTTTCAAAAAAATATGTCATATCACAATCGCTCTTTTCTAAAGCTTAAGCACTCATAGTTACTAAATTATGGGCTCCTTGCAGGGGATAGCAGGGAGTAATGTCATTCCCATGTCAGACCATTCGTCCGACGCTGTTCTGAGAAAGCACCCTTCTGAGTGGCTTTACACAAAACTCACAACTCGTTGGTTTCGTTCTCCTCGTACCACCTTCACACAGGTCGCGTCTTTCGTAGTTAATTTTGTATGGCTATCCTAGCGACATTCGGCCCATCTTCCAGAAGGCCGCGGGCATTTTTTCGGCGATTGCACAAAATTTACCCAACTCCCGCCTCGCATAGCAACAGGTTCCCTGCTGTGATGCGGGCTCCGCAATGACACATCAAAAAGGCAATACGTCCTAGTCTTCACGATTCGTATAGCTGTAGCGGTAGTTATAGTAATAGTATTGGCCGCCCTTCGTCTTCTTGGGGTCAAACGCGTTGAGAATGGCACCGGTGACTTGAAGGCCCGCAACCTCGAAGGATTGCTTGAGTGCTTCAACTTCCCCCTCAGCAGTCTTGTCGAACCGAACCACGGTCAATATTGCTCCGGCTTCTTTTCCGAGAATCACCGGATCCGTTACGGCCAATACTGGCGGACAATCGAGGATAATCAGATCAAAATCCTGATCCAGTGCCTTAAGCAACGCTTTGGTTGCCGGCCGCATCAGGAGTTCCGATGGGTTTGGTGGATACAGACCGGCTGGGATGAAGCTTAGACCATCAATCTCCGTATCCCGTATGACCTCTCCAAGGTCGCTCTTATCGGAGAGATAGTCAGCAAGACCCAGCACATCTTTCTTCAAGTTGAAATATTTCCGAAGCTGCCCCCGGCGCAAATCGGCGTCCACAAGGCAGACCCTCTTACCCGCCTGTGCCGCGACGACCGCAAGGTTAACCGACGTAAAAGACTTACCCGCTTCAGGCGCAGAACTGGTAATGACCACAGACTTGGACTGGGCATCCAGCATCCCAAAATACAAACTTGTACGCAAGCTCCGGAAGGCCTCGACCGCAAGATCGACCGGATTGGAAACAGCCAAAATCGCCCAAGATTTATTTCGGCTCCCCGTCCCTTCCGCCACGAGGGATTTATTGATCGTCGCAAAGACCGGAATTCCCAAATCTTCGATTTGCTCGGAACTCTGAATCCCTTTGTGCAATGCGCTCCGCATCAAAACAAAACCGACACCAAGCATGAGCCCCAGCAGAAGACCAAGAGCAAGGATACGCCCTTTCCTCGGGGCGATAGGGATTGGACTTGCATGAGCCGTGTCTATGATGCGCACGTTCCCGATGGTGCTCGCTTTTAGCACGCGCAACTCCTGTGCCCTGTTCAAAAGCTGAAGATAGGTCTCTTCCGCCAGCTCAAGATTGCGCGTTTTGTCAAAGACTTCACGCTGTGTCTTGGGTAGCTCCTCCGCCTCTTCACGCAAAAGTGCTATACGTTGATCCAGATGCCTCTTGTTATCCAAAAGTTGTTTATAGACCGGGTGCTTTGGCGTGTAGTTTTTCTTAAGGGTCTCTTCCTCAAGCTGAATCTGGCTTAGCTCTGTCTCAAGCTGACCGATTTGCGTCAGCAAGCTTTCAGCTTCGAAACCAAGATCAATCGCCGTTTGTGACTGCCTATACTCATTCAGATCCTGTTCGGCTTCCGAAACCGCAGCTTCGGCCTCAGGAAGTTGCGTTTCAATGAAATCAAGACTGCTTTCGGCCTCGGCTGCGCTCCGCGTGACATTCTGATTCAGATAAGCCCGAGTGATCGCATGAAGAATCTGTCGCGCCCGCCCCGGATCCCGCGCTTGGTACGTTACAAAGAGAATCCCTGATTGCCGCCCCTTCTCTGAGACGGATGTATTGGCTCTGATGTTAGAGATAGCGGCGTTCTCAGAGACCTGACGCAGCAAAAAGTGCCGACCCGAATCGGCTTCGAGTTCTCCAATCTTTGCCGCAAAGCCAACGTTCGGAGCCCGCACAAGCGTGCCGACCCGACCTTTCAATCGTTGCCCATTAGGCAGCTCCAGACCGAAGGCAGTCCCTTCCCCTTTGATAAGGGTAATCCTCTCACCGAGCCATTCAGGCGGCACCTGGAGTAGATCAAGACGAATGCGCTCATTGCCACGCGCAAATGGGCGCAAAAAGCCTAAATCCGGAAGCTGCACGCTCACACGTGTCAGCCCATAGCCAATGACTGGAAGGTACTTAGGAGTTGCACGCCAGTCGAGGTTCAAATCACCTACGGCTTTTCCTAAGACCATACGCGAACGCAAAATTTCAATTTCAGTCACGCTCTCCGGTGCGCTTTCGACCAAGTCGGAAAGCCCGGTCGGCAAGGAAAGCTGTCCGCTTTTTTCTTCAAGCTGCATGAGCGCGTCGGCCTGGTAGGTCGGCGGTGTAATCAAAAGGTAGAACACGCTCAACGCAACTGTAATCACCGCAAATAAGGCAATCCAGAACTTCCCGGCCCAAAGGCTCATGGCTAGAGCGGAAAGATCAAGCTCATCATCACCGTTGATGTTTTGGCCAGACTTTTTGTTTACGTCAGACATCGTGCTTCTTTCCATTTGGGGCCAGCTTGCGCGCCCACCCTTCCGCTGCAGCATCAATCATTTCAAAAACAAGTTGATGAAACTCCTCGGAACGCCGAAAAGGATCGGGAATGCCTTCGCGTTTTGTCCAGTGGTCGAACAGCATGATCTTACCCGACAAATGCGGACTCGATTCTGCGATCTTCTGCTTATGCTCCGGCTCCATGACCAGGATTAGGTCGGCCTTTTCGCCCAACTCCGGTACGAACTGACGCGCCTTGTGACCTTCAACCGACACACCATGGCGTGACGCAATTGTTGCTGCTGTCTCATCTACCGGATGGTCAACCAAAGCGCCGAGCCCTGCCGATTCCACCCTAAAGGTGCCCAACTTGTCCTGCAGCACGCGTTCTCCTACGGGAGATCGGCAAACATTGCCGATACACACAACTAATACACTATTCATCTCGCCCTCTCGCGCCTCATCAATCCGCGAGGTCACCCAGGTTTCTAGCCGCCACCACTGTGGGCAGAAGGCCGGTAATCGTATCGTTCCAGCGAGTGAGCGGCGATCGTGTCACGTACACCACATCATCAGGAATTAGACTAAAGTCTGTCCCCAGAAGCCAACCCTCGGGCGAACTTGTTTCAAGCTGAAAAACTGTCGTACGTTGGCCCACGCTCCGGAATACAAACACACCACGCGCATCTGCCCGAACTTCCTTAAGGCCACCTTGGCTGGCAAGCGCTTGCGTCAGGTTGATGGGCTCTTTTGCCAGATCTACAACGCTGGGATCATCGACCTCTCCAAGGATATAGGCCTGCTCAGTCCGCAGTTCAGGCACATGCACAACATCTCCGGCCCTTAGGATTGGGTTATTTTGAGCGTAATTGGCACGCAAAAATCCGTTGAGATCTACATGGTAAGTGCGACCGTTCCGTTTGACTGTGATACGGCTCAAATCCGCATTGTCCGTTGCCCCCCCGGCAGCGTTCACTGCCTGAAAGAGCGTCAACGGCACCGTGTCCAGGGTTTGCTTGTTCGGGTTGTCCACTTCGCCACCGACCAAAACGCTCTGAGATTTAAACTCGGCGACACGCGCCACCACCTGCGGCTCTGGTATGATCTGGCGAAGTTTCTGAGACAAATCACTACGCACCTGCTCTATCGAACGCCCTGCGGCTTCAATTTCGCCAATATGCGGGTAGAAAAATTTGCCATCAGCCTGCACGCGGAACCCGTTTTGGCTCGCCGGCCGATCTGGTCCTGCAGGCATCGTCAGTTCCGGGTGGTCGTAAACATCAATGCTAAGAACATCCCCTACCCCGATCTTGTAAGACCACCCAGTCATATAAGGTAAACGCGTACGCGTGACCGGTTTACTAGGAAGTGTATAGTTCTTGATGTTTTTCGAACTCAGACGCACCACGTCAAGATCATCGGCAAGGTTTTCCTGCCCCTCCTCATCCACCGGAAAAACCGTGAACCCGTCGGTGCAGGCCGCAAGCAAAAATGCACAGAGCAAAAAGTTAATAAAATACTTCAAAGTGTCGCTCCGTAGTTCGATCTGACGGCTGCGGCCTTCCTATCGAACTCGCGCTCAAAGTCAATCTGTTCCTCGGACGTAGACAATCCGTTTCCGGCCAGCGCGCTATAAATAGGCGATTTCTTGCAAAGTGGGATTTTATTGAAGAAAATGGCGCGCACGCTCCTTCTATCGGATTGCCTTCCCATTCGAACACCCACACCGATTCATTGTAAATACTGCATCAAATAAGCCGTCCTACACGACCGATATCCATCGGTCGAATCAACTTAAGCGTGCCGCCCTCTTCACAAAAGACAGATCGCTGCATGCCACACACCTGTCTTCGCCTAAAATAGAAGACACATTGTATTAACCACACGGCAACGCGATCGCAGCCCGCAAGGTTTCCGATGACAAACCCGATGGGAATGCTAACCTCCAGCCACTCGTCAGCGAGGGTGCGACAGGTGAGTCTGCTACGCCTACCACTCACAACCGCTCAATAAGATTATCAGTTCGACACGGAGAAAAGCTATGACATTCATGAAACGGGTTCCCACAGGAGGCGCAATCGCCGTTGCGCTGTTCCTAGTCTCGACAGCCTCTGCTTCTGCCTTCACCGCCTGCCAAGTGACCGATACCGGTGGCATCGACGATTCGAGCTTCAACCAAACTGCTTGGAAGGGTGCGCTTGACGCCAAAGATGAACTTGGAATTGACGCACGCTACCTCGAGTCCCAAGCCGAGAGCGATTATGACGCCAACCTCAACTCGCTTCAGGGCGGCGAATGCGACGTGATCGTCACCGTGGGATTCCTGATGGGCGACGCCACCAAAAAAGCCGCCGAGGCTAATCCGGACCAAAAGTACTCGATCGTGGACTTCGCTTATGACCCGACAATCCCCAATGTCCTAGGTCAAGTCTACGCCACCGACGAAGCCGCCTTCCTCGCGGGCTATCTTGCCGCGGGCATGTCCAAAACCGGCATCCTCGGCACTTTCGGCGGGATTAACATTCCCCCTGTGACGATCTTCATGGATGGTTTTGTAGCGGGCACGAACTACTATAATACCCAGAAAGGCACCAATGTGACGGTCCTCGGCTGGGACCCTGTCGCACGTGAAGGCCTGTTCACCAACAATTTCGAATCCCTTGATGACGGCCGCAGCTTTGCCCAGAACCTCTATGACGAAGGTGCCGACATCGTTTTGCCCGTCGCCGGTCCCGTGGGCCTCGGCTCTGCGGCTTTGGCCGACGAGCTTGGCACTGATGCGCTCAAAATCATCGGTGTGGATGCGGATCAATACCTGACCGACCCTGAGAAAAAACACGTCTATCTGACCTCGATCCTCAAGCGTATGGACTCGACAGTGAAGGCTGTGATTGCAGCAGCCAAGGACGGCAGCTTCGAAGGCGGGTTGCTTGTTGGGACGCTGGCCAATGATGGCGTCGGTGTCGCACCCTACCACGATTTCGAAAACGCCGTTCCGGCGGAATTGAAAGCCGAACTGGAAGCGATCCGCGCTGGCATCATCAATGGCTCCATCAAGGTCACCAACTGATCTGACAAGACCGGCCCGCCGCCTTTTGTGTGGCGGCGGGCCTTCTCTTCTTTTCTAGGAGGCATCATAGCATGGATGTCGAACTGCGCGGGATTACCAAGCGTTTTGGCCCCGTTGTAGCCAATGACGGGATCAACCTGCAGATCCGTGCCGGAGAAGTGCTCGGCCTTCTCGGCGAGAACGGAGCCGGCAAGTCTACGATGATGAATATCTTGTCGGGGCTCTATGCCCCTGATACGGGTGATATCCTCATTAATGGAAAAAAAGTGGTCTTCGAAGACCCCGGTGACGGCATCGCCGCAGGCATCGGCATGGTGCATCAACACTTCATGCTGGTCCCCGTCTTTACCGTGGCGGAAAACGTGATCCTCGGCGTCGAGCCGACAGGTCGGTTCGATTACCTCGACCTCAAGACAGCCCGCAAACAAGTGCGCGATATCAACGACCGCTACGGGCTCGAAGTGGACCCCGATGCTCTTATCGAGACCCTACCCGTCGGCATCCAGCAGCGCGTCGAAATTCTCAAGGTTCTATTCCGCTCAGCCGATGTCATCATCCTTGATGAACCGACCGCCGTCCTGACCCCGCAAGAAGTCGAGGATTTCTTCGATATCGTCCGCTCCCTACGCGACGCGGGCAAGGCCATTGTCTTCATCACCCACAAACTCCACGAGATTCTCGAAATTTCTGATCGGATCAGCGTCTTGCGCCACGGCCGTATCACCGGTGAAGGAGACCCGGCCAAGCTGACGACCGAAACGCTTGCCGAGATGATGGTGGGCCGCCCGGTGAGCTTTACTGTCGACAAATCCCCGCCCCATCCGGGCAGGCCAATGCTCTCGGTATCCGACCTCTGTCTTTTCGACGCCCATGACGATTTCGCCCTCGACCACGTAAATTTCGAGGTCCACTCCGGCGAAGTCGTCGGCATCGCAGGCGTTCAGGGCAACGGCCAGACCGAGCTTGTCGAAACCATCACCGGTCTAACCCGCCCTGCCTCCGGCATGATCCGCTTTGACGACGAGAACGTCACCCGTGCCTCGGTACGTGACCGTCACCGCATGGGCATGGCCCATATTCCGGAAGATCGCCTGCGCTCGGGCATGATCTCGAACTTCACGGTCGCCGAGAACATGGTGCTCAATTCCTATTACGCCCCAGCCTATAGTAAGGGCCCCGAAATCGACTGGCCCAAAGTTCAGGCCACGGCCGCGCAGTATTGCGTCGACTTCGATGTCCGCACTCCGAGCGTCTTCCTGCCCGCAGGCAATCTCTCCGGCGGTAACCAGCAGAAAATGGTCGTCGCCCGCGAGCTTGAGCGTGAAACCAAGCTTGTCGTCGCCTCACAACCCACGCGCGGCCTTGATGTTGGCTCGATCGAGTATATCCACGAACGTCTCATCGCGGCCCGAGATGAAGGTGATGGCGTTCTCATCGTTTCTTCGGAACTGGATGAAATCATGGGCCTTTCCGACCGCATTCTTGTCATGTTTGAAGGTCGGATCGTCGCCGAGTTCGATACAACCAAGGGACCGATAGACCGCAACGCGGTCGGTCTCGCAATGGCGGGGGCCTCGTCATGAGCAAAACTCTGAATGACAAGATCGACGCCGCAGCCGAAACACTGCTCAACCGCACATCACGCGGGCGGGAGGATTTTGAGACCCTCGTGGTCGTGCCGATCTTTGCCGTCATCGTGGCGCTTATCCTCGGCGCACTCATCATGCTGGCAACGAATGTCGATCTTGCCACTATCGGTAAAAGCTACGTGGCGTTGGCGCATGGCTCTGTCGGCTCCCTCTCCGCAATCTCGGAAACCCTGACCGCCGCAATTCCCCTCGTCCTCGCCGGGCTTGGCCTGGCGCTCGGCTTCCGGGCCGGGCTGTTCAATATCGGTGCCGAGGGTCAGCTTCTCTTAGGGGGGATGGCCGCAGTTGTCGCTGGCTTCATGCTTGATGGCTTGCCTTGGGTGGTTCATCTGCCCATCGCTCTCCTCGCCGGGGCGCTGGTTGGGGCGCTCTACGCCTCTATCGCGGGCTGGCTCAAAGCCGCTACGGGGGCGCATGAAGTGATCTCGACGATCATGCTTAACCTGATCTCTTTTCGCCTGCTCGACTATTTCCTGCGCCAGCCCTTTATCCAAAAGGAAGGCCGCGCCGACCCGATTTCGAAATCCGTTCCTGATAGCGCCGAACTGCCACGCCTGCTCGACTGGATCGACCCGAACCTGCGCGTCCATGCCGGGCTTTTCCTGATGCTGGCTGCGGTTGCCTTCGTCTACTGGATCCTGTTCCGCTCCAAGATCGGCTTTGCCTTCCGCGCCTCTGGTGAAAACCTCCATGCCGCACGCTATGCCGGGATGCATTCGAGCTTCATCATCATCGCCGCCATGGCCACAGCCGGGGCGCTGGCGGGTCTGGCCGGGGCAAGCCAGGTGCTTGGCGTTCTCGACCGCGCGACCCCCGGCTTTTCCGCCGGGATCGGCTTTGACGCCATCGCTGTTGCCCTCATGGGCCGCTCTCACCCGCTTGGCGTTTTGCTCGCCGGGCTGCTGTTTGGCGCGCTCGAAGCAGGCGGGCGCCAAATGCAGGTTGATGCGGGCGTTTCCATCGACCTCATCAGTATTATCCAAGCCCTGATTATTGTCTTCATCGCCGCTCCGCTTTTGGTGAAGGCCATCTTCCCATGGGGGTTCAGATCCGACAGCCAAGCAAAGGGAGGCGCGAAATGATCTCCTCCCAGACCCAATCCACGCAAAGCGGCACCACGCTCGATAGCGGTAAAGCACGGCAGGCCCGGATCACTGGGGCGATCCTTCTGGCGCTAGCCTGTCTGGTGCTCTTTGTCTTCGGCATGGATGCCTCTGGCGACGCCACTTTCCGCCTTTCGCGTCCGACCGACCCTTGGGCGGTTCCCAACCTTGTCGTCCCGGCGGGACCGTTCAACTACATCGCCGGGGCGATCCTCGCCTTTCTCGGTGTGCGTCAGTTCCTTCAGGGCGGCGTGCGCTGGACCTCCCTGTCGCTCGGGTTGGGGCTGGCGATCCTCGTCATGGCCTTCCTCGTTTGGGCCACCGCCGGCAAGGCATTCTCCCTGACTGGTATGCTTCAGGCCACCATGGTGCGCGCCGTGCCCATCGCCCTTGGCGGACTTGCAGGCGTGCTCTGCGAACGTGTCGCCGTGGTTAATATCGCCATCGAAGGCATGCTCCTCGCCGGGGCCTTTACCGGGGCGCTGATCGGTTCACTTCTTGGCGGCTGGGGCGGTCTTGCCGCTGCAGTCGTCGTCGGTGGCGCCTTCGGCTTCATCCTCGCGGCCCTCGTCGTCACTTACCGTATGGACCAGATCATCGCCGGGGTGGTCATCAACCTCTTTGTCCTCGGCCTGACAAGTTATGTCAGTTCTCAGGTCTTCTCCGAATACCGCCACCTCAACAACGCGCCCGTCTTCCGCGCCTTCAAAATTCCGCTTCTGGGCGACATCCCCGTGATCGGACCCATGCTGTTCAAGCAAAATCTCTTTGTCTACGGCGCGCTGATCCTCGTGGCGATCTCAACCTACTACCTCTTCTTTACCCGCAACGGATTACGCGCCCGCGCCGTAGGAGAACATCCCGAGGCTGCCGACACGCTCGGCATCAATGTCTATCGGACCCGCTATATCCACGTGACCCTTGGCGGCATGGTCGCCGGTTTTGGCGGCGCGTGGTTCACTCTTGGTTCGGTCGGGCGCTTTGATGAGAATATGACAGGCGGGCGCGGATTCATCGGTCTCGCGGCAATGATCTTCGGACGCTGGCACCCGGTCGGGGCGCTCGCCGCTGCGCTGGTTTTTGGCTTTGCAGATTCACTGCAACAAAAGCTCGCGCTCCTGCGCACCCCGATCCCGTCCGAATTCCTCGCAATGTCGCCCTATATCGCCACAATCATCGTGGTCGCCGGATTTATCGGCAAGGCTCAACCGCCCGCGGCGGATGGCAAGCCCTATGTAAAGGAATAACCGCGCCTCACACTCTTAAATCCAAGGCAAAGCTAAACGATCCCGCAGATACGGGAGGCGGTCCTGCGCCTCCTTAACGGCAGCTTTATTCAAATGGGCGTCTAATAAAGCGGGGCCACGGCCTGCGCGTGCGAGGTCGCTTCCGTCCGGCGCAACGATGCAACTCCCCCCATAGTAATTCAGCCCGCTTTCCGTGCCACAATAATTGGCATAGCAAAGGAACACCCCATTCTCAAAAGCCCGTGTCGGCACAAGCCTCTCTGACACTACCCCCCATTGCGCGCCAAGCGCCGTCGGAACGATCACAAGTTCAGCCCCCTGAAGCGCCACATGGCGCAGACTCTCGGGGAATTCCACGTCGTAGCAAACCAGAATGGCAATAGTGATTTCACCAAACCGAAACAGCTGACATTCCCTACCGGGCGTAAAATGATCCCCTTCGAACCCCGGTGGCAACACAAGCTTCCGATGATGGCCAACGACAGCCCCTCTCTTGTCGATACACTGAGCGGCATTGAAAATTCGTATCCCCTGCCGCTCGGCGTACCCATAGAGAATAGCCGCCCCATAGGCGCGCGCCAGGGCCGCCACGGACGCAGAAAACACGCCCGCCTTTCCTTCTGCCAGTTCCGAAATACGGTCGCCAATATTGTAGCCGCATTGGAATAGTTCCGGCAGGATCACCAAGTCAGGCATCGCCCCTTCATGATCCGCAAGCACCTTGTCGAGCCACTCAAGACGCGCCTGCCCTCCCATGAGATCCGCAGGACATTGTGCTACGGCAACATGCAGTCCTTCTGACATTCCTCAGCCCTTACTCAACAGAATTTCGCGCGGATATTGGGTGATGTATTCAGCACCGGTTTCCGTCACGACGATACTGTCACCAATCCGCCCGGCCGTTACCCCATCAACAGAAATGCCGCCATCCACGGCAAACGTCATACCCGGCTGCAAAACCGTCTTGTCACCGTCCTTGAGTTCCGGAGCCTCAAGATAGGCGACACCGATTGACCGCCCCGTTCGATAGCCTGTCTCATATCCACGCGCGCGGTAGACCTCGTTGGCCGCTGCGGCAATTTCTTCGGCCAAAACTCCCGGTCTGATCGCAGCAATGGCGGCTTGCTGTGCATCTATGGCCGCTTGCTGCACCTCCCGGTCCGTATCCCGCACATCGCCAATATGAAACATCCGGTCAAATCCGAGTTTGTATTGCTTGAACTGCGCCATGTTGCAAAAGCAGAAATAGACCGGATCGAACTTCTCATAAGCTTTCACACTCGCCCGACGATGCACCATCGAGGCGTCCTTCCCGCTTTGCAGGATTTGAAGGTTATGGATCATCGGCGACACGAACCGATCCCAGCCCCTGTCGGTCAGAAACCCTGCTGCCTTGCGTGATCCCGCCTCAATCACCGCAATCGCGGATTCATATTCCTGTGCGCCTTCCTGCAAGCTGTTATGTGCTGCGGCCATCATAGCACCCGCGATTTCTCCGGCTTCTTTCATCACGCCGATCTCAAACGGCGTCTTGATCATGCGCATCGCCCCCAACACAGGCGAGATATCCCGAAGCGGTACACCCGGATACGTATCATCAAGATGATTGCGCACGATCGCCGGAATGCTGTTCCGTTCAATCCAGATATCGGCTGGTTTGCCTCCAAGAACCTCCGCCAAAACCCGACCCCAGGTGCGTTGGCCCATATCTTCCCAAACACGCACATCCTCGACCCATGTCATCTCGGCAACCATTTCGGATTCCATCAACGGGGTAATCACAACCGGCGCATCCTCGGCATCAACAACCAATAAGCTCGGGCGCCCAAATTCAATCCCAAGATACCCCCAGAATCCAGCCAGGTAGGCAATCGAGCTTTCATCGGTAAACACAGCCTTGCGAATACCTTCGTCTTTCATTCGCATCTGTAGGGAACGGGTGCGTTGTCTCGCTTCTTCAAGCATCGGGCAATCCTTTACTCTTGGCTGGGGTGACTTCTCTTAAACGGCAGAATCAGGTTATTCCCGCCATGCTGCATACAGCAGTGGCGATAAATCAAGACAAATAGGCGCAATACCCATATATATGAACAAAGATGCACACAGGCTGAGAGTGCCGGCCGTAAGGAAGCAGGGATATAACAAGGCAATGAGTACAAGGATCGACACCCAGCCAAGGAGCATAGGTTCCCCCGCCGATGGCAAAGCCAGCGTAGATGCAATTCAGGCCGAGATGACCCGCCGCATTTGCTTTCTCGATTACCCGCCGGGCTGCGAGCTCAAAGAGGCCGAACTCGCCCGGGAATTCGGAGTCAGCCGCACCCCTATCCGGGACGCTATCAGCCGGATCAAACACCTCGGCCTGATCGAGACACGCAACGGGGTAGGCACTGTGGTAATTGCCCTCACACCTGCCCAAATCCGGCAAGTCTACGAAATGCGCCTGCACCTCGCTACGCTGATCGGCCCCCTGTCTCTTACGAGCGTAAGTGAGAGAAGTGCCGCGCCCATGTCAAAGCTCTTGGATACCGCCATCACCCTTCAAAAAGACTTCGATCCACGCGCCTATGTGGACATCAATGATCAACTGCAAAATTTGATCGCGGATATGATCGGAAATGACCTGCTCCGCTCCTTCTGGCTACAGACCTACTATCAGGCTGCCAGCACCTGGTATCGAGTTGCGACACACCTCAAGGCAGAGGCTGCCGAATCCTTGGTCCAAGAATTAAAAGAGATGACAGAGGCCCTGGCACAAAGCGACATGACGGCAGTTGGCTATGTCCAACGCATTCATATCGGCTATGGCTACGCCCGGATCGAAAAATTCCTCACATCCGATTTTTTCGTTCCGAAACAATCCGGGAAATAACCAGTCCAAGAAACCATTATCAGATGGGTCAGATCACCCACATGGGGCGGCGCACGGTATCGGTGATCACAACGCGATTGGCCCGCCGCAATGGGCAGTCGCGATACTCAATGCTGTACGCATTTGCGGCACCGTGTGCCCCAGTGCTTCATTTCCCCAACCTCTATTCCAATGCGGCATTGGTGAATTCAGCAACCAGCCTAAGACGCATCCGGTCCTTTGTCGCAAGGAGCCATGTATCCTTGGTATCGTTCATGTCCATGATATCAACCTCCACCATGCCCTCCCGGATCAGGCTACTATTGCGCAGAAAAACGGCCACACCAATCCCCTGCAAAACCGCTTCGCACATAAGCGGAAAGGTCGTCATGGTGATCACCCGGTTCAACATCACCCCCATGGTGCGGCATTTCTGTTCGATGATCTTGCGGGTCAACGATCCATGCTCGGGCAGGATCAGCGTTTGTTGACTCAGTTCTTCGAGACAAACCTCTGATTTTTGAGCCAAAACATGATCGCTACGACAATGAAGAACATATTGCGTGCTCTCAACATGAACGCGCTCCCATCCTTCATGGCGCGGCGCATCCGTAATAAGCCCCACATCTGCCAGCCTATCCCGGATCATCGCCGTCGCCGTCGTCCAATCATATAACCCAAAATCAATACGCACATCCGGATAACGCTGACTGAATCGTGCAATGATGCGCAGTGCGGGTTGTGGTGCATTGGCTATAACCTTCAGGCGCCCCTCCTTCATGGAGTTGAAACCTTCAAGACGTTCGGAAATTTCAGATTCAAGCGCGACCATACGATCCGCAAGGTCATAGAAATCCTGCCCCGCTGGCGTCAGTTGCACACCGTCCCGCCCGCGCAGTAAAAGCAATGTCCCCACACCCTGTTCCAACTTGGCGATATGCTGCGTGATCGTGGACTGGGTCACACCCAGCCGCGCCGCCGCAGCAGAAAAGCTCCCCTCCCGCACAACATAGGCGAATGCAACGAACTGATGATGATTGGGGCGCATGAGTGATCCTTTCACAGTGGGAATAGAACCAATCGGTTTCACTAATATGACGTCACAAAACCGATGCTCCCGCTGGCTAAACGGTTCCCTAACCAAAGGGGAATCGCATGGCACAACTCGCGATCAACAACATCACCAAGACCTTCGGGGACACCTCGGTCCTCAAGGGGATTTCGCTAGATATTCAGGATGGCGAGTTCGTCTCGCTCGTCGGCCCGTCAGGCTGTGGAAAGTCCACCCTGCTGCGGATCATTGCAGGCCTAGAAGAGCCTAGCGGCGGCCATATCATGATTGCCGGAACCGATGTCACATCGACACGCGCTTCTGACCGCAACCTGTCGATGGTGTTTCAGTCTTATGCGCTCTACCCGCACCTGACGGTGGCCGAAAACATCGCGGTTCCGCTTCGGATGCGCACAATGAATGCAACGCAACGCCTGCCCCTTATCGGACGCGTCATGCCCGGCGCGAGCGACAAGGCGAAAGAGATCGCCCAAGCCGTTCAGCATGCCGCCAATGTGCTTGAGATTGACCTACTTCTGGATCGTAAACCCGGGCAATTGTCAGGAGGGCAGCGCCAACGCGTCGCTCTCGGGCGCGCCCTTGTGCGTGAACCGGCCGCCTTTCTTCTCGACGAACCCCTTTCCAACCTCGACGCGAAGCTACGTGTCCAAACCCGTAGCGAGATCGCCGAACTTCATCGACGTCTCAACGCGACCTTCATCTACGTCACCCATGACCAAGTCGAGGCCATGACCATGTCGGATCGGATCGCTGTCATGATGGGCGGCGAAATTCTGCAATGCGCCCCACCGGAAGTCGTTTACGATGACCCCGATGATATCCGCGTGGCAGAGTTTATCGGCTCTCCCAAGATCAACATCCTGCCAGTCGAGCGCACCGAACGCGACCTGTTCCTATTCGGTCAGCGCCTGCCCCTAACGGCCAAACTTGATGCGCCTGCGCTTTTGCAGATCGGCCTGCGCCCTGAAGCATTGCGCCTGACCAAAACGGCTCCGCTCATGACTGGACAAGTCGCGCATTGCGAAAATCTCGGCTCAGAAATATTCGCCCAAATCGCGCTCGATGAACACACTGGCCGCGTGGTGATTAAAGCGACCCCAGAGGAGCGGCATAAACTCTCTCTGGGCGCGAAGGTCGGTCTCGGGTTCGCTGCCACGGATGCTCTCGTTTTTGGCCCCAAAGGCAAACGCCTACGTGACATCGAAGCCACCGCCTGCAGCGTCAGTGAGGTGGCCTGACAATGGTTACGCTCGATACATCCTCCCGTCCCGTGCGACGGGCCGCATCTCCAACGAAACGCCAAGCCCGCACTGCTTGGGGGCTCACAGCGCCAGCCCTGACATTGATGCTGCTTATCCTTCTTGTGCCTGTAGCGGTAGCCGGGCTTCTGTCCTTTACCAATTATTCGCTTGGCAATAGCGGCTTCGATTGGGTCGGCATTCAGAACTACGAACGCCTCTTTACCCGCTCGACCTACGCAAAGATGTTCATCGCAACCTTTACGTATGTCGTGACGGTGGTGCCGATCTCGGTCGGCCTTGGCCTTGGTGCCGCGCTGGTGGTGAACTCCATGGGCCGAATCGGTGACATCTACAAAACAATCTACTTTCTGCCGGTCATGGCAACGCTCCTGGCGATGGCCATCGCTTGGGAATTCATGTTGCATCCCTCCATTGGAGCCGTGAACCGGACCCTAGAAATGGGCTGCGGAACCTGGCTCGAAACCCTGCCATTCTTCGCCAAAGGCTGTGCCGACGGGTTCCCCCTCTGGCTCGGGGATCGCGACTACGCAATCTGGGTGATCTGTTTCATCGGCATCTGGCAGGGCTTCGGCTTCAATATGGTGCTCTACCTTGCCGGCCTCACCAGCGTTCACCGCGAACTTTATCACGCCGCCGAGATGGACGGAGCCAAAACCGGTTGGGAGCGTTTCCGGCTCGTCACATGGCCTGCCCTCGGCCCGACCACGGTCTTCGTCGTCACCATTAGCTGCATCCGCGCCTTTCAGGTCTTCGACACGATCGAAGCCTTCTGGCCCCAAGGCGGCGGACCAAACAAATCCGCCTATGTCATGATGTTCGCCATCTTTGAAAAAGGCATTCAACAGAACCTGATCGGGATCGGATCGGCCATTACCATGCTGTTTCTTGTCTTCGTCATGTTCTTGACCCTGATCCAGCGCTGGCTGGTCGAACGCAAGGTGCACTACGGATGACACGGGATTGGTGGAAACATATGGTGCTGATCCTTGGTGCGATCATCGTGCTGGCACCCTTTTACATGATGGTCAGCTATTCATTCAAAAGCCCCGGTGAGATTGATCGTGGTGAAGGCGGATTCTTCGGACGACAGGAAATGATGGTGGACGAGCGTTGCGTCAAGCTACGCGATCCCAATCGGGATGAAATTGCCGCCGCTGCGCCGCACTTCCCCGGCAAAACCGACAACGAAATCCGGCTCGCGCTGCTGGCAGAGGCTGAAGCCGACTGCTCCATGCGCCCCATCGTGTTTAACTATTCCAAAGCGTTTACCGAGGCCCCGCTGCTGCGCTATCTGCTGAACGGTATCCTTGTCACCGGCTCGATCTTCCTGATTCAGGTCGTCGTTGCCCTGCCAGCCGCCTACGCGCTGGCCAAGCTGAAGTTCTGGGGCCGGGACACGGTATTCGCTTTGGTCCTGTTTTGCCTTCTGATCCCGGTGCATGCCATCGCTTTGCCGCTTTACATCATGCTGGCCAAACTCGGCCTGACCAATACTTATGCCGCCCTCGTCGTGCCTTGGACGATCTCGGTCTTTGGCATCTTCCTCATGCGGCAATTCTTCATGAGTGTGCCCGACGACCTGATAGATGCGGCGCGCATGGACGGTCTGGGCGAATTCGCCATCGTCTGGCGCGTAATGCTGCCAACTGCGATCCCCGCCCTTCTGGCCTTTGCCATCTTCAGCATCGTGGCCCACTGGAACGACTATTTCTGGCCCCGCATCGTGGTCACCGGCAATCGAGATCTGTTCACCCCACCTCTTGGCCTGCGCGAGTTCAAGGGGGACGGCGACGGTAGCTTCTTTGGCCCGATGATGGCCACCGCCACAGTGATCGTCACACCCCTGATCGTTGCCTTCCTGATCGCGCAGAGACGCTTCATCGAGGGGATCACGCTGTCAGGAATGAAATGAATCGAGGCGCGGATTTCCCCGCGCCCCGCCCGAAATCCCATCTGGGAGTAACCCGGAGCGTGCATCGCCAAACACAAGCGCTCCTTCGTCAGGAATAAGAGGACCTTATCCATGAAAACCACTCTGTCTGCAATGGCCCTGGTGTTGGGCGCAGCCGCCGCGATGGCGGATGACACCGTCACCATCGAATTCGCCTATCCCTACTCGCATCTATTCGATGTGACCTACGAAGCGATGATGCCCGCCTTCAAGGAAGCGCACCCCAATATCGAGGTGAAATTCCGCGCCACCTATGAATCTTACGAGGACGGCACCAACACCATCCTGCGCGAAGCCGTAGCTGGAAATCTGCCCGATGTGACCATGCAGGGCCTCAACCGCCAGCAAGTTCTCGTTGAAAAAGGCATCGCCAAATCGCTTGAACCTTTCATCGCCACGGAAGCCAACTTCGAAAAAGACGGCTACCATCAGGCCATGCTGTCGCTGTCGACATTTGACAACGAAGTCCACGGCTTGCCTTTCTCGGTCTCGCTGCCGGTTGGCTATTACAACATGGACATCCTCAAACAGGCTGGTGTTGAAACTCTGCCCACCACTTGGGACGAAGTGATCGGCGTCTGCAAAACCATGAAATCCAATGGTATCGACAACCCGATCTTCTGGGGTTGGAACATCACCGGCAACTGGTTCGTGCAGGCTCTGATGTGGAGCCAGGACAAAGCCATCGTCGAGGATGGCCGCGTGACTCTGGACAGTCCTGAAGCTCTCGCCGCTCTGGAGCAAATGCAGGAAATCTTCACCGAATGCGAAATGAAGAACCTCGAATGGAAAGCCGCACTGTCTTCCTTCTCGGCCGGTGAGATCGGCATGATGTTCTGGTCGACCTCGGCACTTGGTGCCGTAGAGCGTAGCCAAGGCGATTTCGAACTGGTCACCGGCCCCTTCCCGGGCATGGGTGAAACCCCCAAAGGCCTGCCTGCCGGTGGCAACGCAGCCCTGATGACCTCGACCTCGGATGATCCGAAGGTGCAAGAGGCCGCCTGGACCTGGCTCAAATTCATTACCTCCGGTGAAGGGGCCGCCGAAGTCGCCAAGACCACCGGCTACATGCCGCCGAACAAGGCCGCAAACGAGGTGATCCTTGCCGATTTCTACGAGCAGAACCCCAACAAACAGACTGCCGT
>JAAEZB010000010.1:0-9188 GCA_018223085.1 Paracoccaceae bacterium | reverse complement strand
GGCAACCACGATGATCGTGACGCATTTCTCTCGGTCTTCCCCGATCATCCGCGTGATTCTGGCAATTTTATCAACCACGCCGAGACTCTGGGCAATCTGCGCCTGATCTACCTAGATACAACGGCACCGCGCACCCACGCGGGCCATTTTTGCGCACAGCGCTTGAACTGGCTGAAAAGCGAACTGGACGCCTGTGACCGCGCTCGCATTTTCATGCATCACAACCCGATGCCTCTGGGACTACCTGCCGCCGACAAAATCTCCCTGATCCCCGAAGATCACCAAGCACTCAAAGCCCTCCTGACCCGCTACACTGACCGGATTGACTATTTGCATTTCGGCCATGTGCATTTGCCTGCGCATGGCACGTTTTGCGGTATCCCCTTTGCCTCTGTCCGTTCGACCGGGAACCAATCTATCCCTGACCTTAACGAGCCCGATCTGCTCAAAGGGGCCCCGATGGCCCCGTCCTATTCCGTGATCCTGACCGAAGGCCGGGATACGATCATCCACGAATATCCCTTCCTCTGGGAGGGGCCGATCCTCACCTCTGGCATCGCTTGGGAAGACTGGGCAAAACCGGTGGCAGCCGAATGAAGTTCATCCACCTGACCGATACCCATGTGACGGGAAACGGGGAGCATCTTTATGGCAAAAACCCCGCAGCACGTCTGGCCGCTGCGGTTCGCTCGATCAACAAAGACCACAGCGACGCGGCATTCGTAGTGCTAACCGGGGACATGACCCATTGGGGGGATAGCGATGCCTATCGCGCCTTCAAAAAGGAAATCTCCCAACTGGCCATGCCCGTTCACCTCATGGTTGGCAACCACGACGACACCGCCGCCTTTACTGAGGCTTTCCCCGACATACCCCGTGATTCAAACGGCTTCGTGCAATATGCAGTGGACACGGAATATGGCCGCTTTCTCCTGCTCGACACCAAGGATAAAGGCACCCATGCAGGTGCCTATTGCCCGGCACGGCGAGACTGGTTGCGTCAGCAATTAGAGACATCAGACGGCCCAGTTCTACTCTTCATGCACCATCCGCCCTTCGAGACTGGCATCAAGGCGATGGACAGGATCAAGCTTCAGGACGCCGAAGCGTTCCACGATCTGGTCGCCCCTTACAAATCGCGTATCCAACACCTGTTTTTTGGCCATGTGCATCGCGCCATCTTCGGCAACTGGCGCGGCCTGAGCTTTTCCTGCATGCGCGGCCTCAACCATCAGGTCGCCCTTGATCTGTCCCCAACACCGCCCGAGCGGATCGCCGGCAATTTCGAACCGCCCTCCTATGGCGTCGTTCTCGTAAAAGCGGATCAGGTCACAGTGCATTTGCACGACTACACAGACAGCTCAGAGTATTTTTTCCTATAGATAGCGCGCCACGTGAATCAGATGTCCGCGAGGACTGTCGTCGACGCGGGCACCGTCTGTGCCACCACACGACCGTTCGACACAACATGCAATCGGGCCGGACGCAGACGCAGGGCTTCAATCGGGTCAGGAGCGTCCAGCACCACAAGGCTGGCACGGCCGCCTTTCTTGAGCCCGTAATCAAGGCCAAGAATATGCGCGGGCGTCTCGGTGACCATGTCATAAGCGGCCCGCATATCATCCGGCGATGTCATATGGGCCACATGCAGCCCCATATGCGCCACGTCCAGCATGTCCCCAGAACCCAGCGGATACCACGGGTCTCGTACGCAATCCTGTCCAAAAGCAACCGTGATCCCCGCCGCACGAAGCTCTGGCACGCGGGTCATGCCCCGGCGCTTGGGGTAGTTATCCATACGCCCCTGAAGGGTAATATTGATAAGCGGATTGGGAATGGCTGCCACCTGCGCCTCTGCCATAAGCGGGATCAGCTTGGCGACATAGTAATTGTCCATCGAATGCATCGAGGTCAGATGCGATCCAGCTACCCGCCCCTGAAGGCCAAGCCGCACCGTCTCAGCAGCCAGCGTTTCGACATGGCGCGACATGGGGTCGTCGCTCTCATCGCAATGCAGATCCACCATCAACCCACGCTGCGCCGCCAACTCACAAGCCGCGCGCACCGAGGCAGCACCATCCGCCATTGTGCGTTCGAAATGCGGGATGCCACCGACGACATCCACACCCGCGTCCAGCGCGCGGACGACCTGTGCCTCCGCCCCTTCGGCGCGATACCAACCATCCTGTGGAAAGGCGACAAGTTGCAGATCAAGAAGACCCCGCATCCTGTCACGCACCTCCAAAAGCGCCTCCACTGTCTTGAGCTCAGGGTCGGTCACATCAACATGGCTGCGAATAGCGAGCACGCCCTTACCAATCGCCTGACGACAGTATTCAAGCGCACGCGCGACGATCTCCTCACGCGTCTGGATCGGCTTCAACTCTCCCCAGAGCGCAATCCCTTCAAGAAGGGTGCCCGATGCATTGACCCGCGGTCGCCCATAGCTCAGCGTCGCATCCATATGGAAATGCGCATCCACGAATGGCGCACTCACAAGCTTACCGCTGGCATCAATCACGGTCTTTGCATCCGCCGAAATCCCCAGCTCAACTGCCGCGATCTGTGCACCACTGATGGCAATATCGGCCTGCGTGCCATCCGGTAGCACGCCGCCCTTCACAATCAGATCAAAGCTCATCTCTGGCTCCCTTCATAAGTCGGAAACGGCAAAACCCTCAAATCGCCCTGCGCGGCCAACATGGCCGCATGATCGGCGATCTCGCCCAGCGTGGCAAACCATGCGCCCTCATTAAGCGCCGCCTCAAGCCACGTTTCCACAACCCGCCAACGCGCCCTTCGACCGGTCAGAAAAGGATGCCAAACCGCGTGCCAGAGCCCGCCGTCTGCCTTGGCGGCGTCGAACTCTTCAAAGAAAGGCGCGAGCCCCTCGCTCGGTCCCTTGACCGGCATCATATATCCGATCTCTTCGTAATGAGCGAAGGGCGGCCAATCGTCGATTCCCCAATGCGGCGGGATCTCGATCAACTGCCGCCCCGACACATCAAGCGCATAAGGATCATCATCCGCCATCATCGAGCTATCGTAAACAAACCCGCGATCCAAAAGCAGCCCCGGCAGGTCATTGGTAACCTGATAGACTGGCGCGCGGTAGCCACGCGGGCGGTATCCCGCGAATTTGGCGATCGCTTCGATGGATTTGTCGAGGTCTTCCGCCTGTTCGCTCACCGTGCGCTTGGCCGGGTTCTCATGAATCCACCCGTGACAGCCAATCTCATGACCACCCTCAAGGATAGCCTCAACCGCCTTCGGATAGGTCTGCACACACCACCCCGGAATGAAAAACGTCTGCCTCATCCCCAAACGGCGATAGGTCTCTAGGATACGCGGGATGGCCACAGTCGGCCCATATTGCCCCATGGATATCGCATAGGCGTTTTTCCACCCCTCCGGCCCCGCCGCATGGATCAGGCTATCCGCATCCATGTCAAAGGTGATCGCGGCGGCAAACCCTGCCCCATCCGGCCACCGCATCAAGCACCCTCCAGCTCATGCACCGCTTCTGGTGCCCAGCTTAGCCAGAACTGTTCGCCCGGCTCTGGCGACAATGCCTCAAGCTCTTCCTCGGTGACGAGTGCCTTCAGATCCTCACCATCAGGGCCCTCGAAATAACAGATGATCGCCGTGCCAACGAATTCTTCGGACAAGAAGGCCGCCTGCACGGAGGCCCCCTCTGTGGCCTCACGCGAGACCGAAATGCGATCTGCAGCCACGACGATATCCCCGCCGCTTTGCCCCATACCGGCAAAAATATTGTTGCGCCCTACGAACTCCGCGACGAAACGGTTTTTCGGTGCTCGGAAAATGTCTCGCGGCGCCCCGATCTGGGAAATTTCACCCTGACCCATGATAACCACGCGATCCGCCATGGCAAAGGCCTCGGATTGCGAATGCGTTACGTAGACGAAAGTGATCCCAAGCTCTTTCTGAAGCTTGGTCAAAACCCCCTGCATCCGAATGACGAGATGCGCATCGAGCGCCGAAAGCGGCTCATCAAGGAGGAGCATCTCGGGTTCTGTCACCAATGACCGCGCAAGCGCCACGCGCTGCCGCTGACCACCGGACAACTGGTCGATCCGGCGTTTCTCAAACCCTTTGAGCCCCAACCGCTCAAGCCATATTAAGGCCCTCGGCTGGCGCTCGAAATCGGGCACACCCCGCATCTTGAGGCCAAATTCGACGTTTTCGATCACATTGAGAAACGGAAACAGAGCCAGAGATTGCCAGACCAACGGCGTATCGCGCTCATGGGCCGGCACATCGTTCATGCATTTACCGCCAATGGTGATTTTACCTCCGCTCGGCGTCTCAAGCCCCGCGAGCATACGAAGCGTCGTCGTCTTGCCGCATCCCGACGGCCCCATGATCGCAACGAACTCGCCGCGCTTGATCTCAAGATCAAGCGCCTTCACGGCAACAAAATCATCATAGCGTTTGTGAACGCCTTCAAAGGTGACAAGGGTATCTTCGATTGTCATGTTGCGCTCCGGCGGAGAATCAAGAGTTGGGCCAGGATCACCAACGTGATCGAGGTCAGGAACACCACAGTGCCAATGGCGTTGATCTGTGGATCGACATTGCCCTGAAGGATTTCGAGAATCATCACCGGCACGGTCTTGTTGAGGCCCGAGACGAACCATGCCACGATGAATTCATCAAAGCTGACTGCCGCCGTCAGGCAAAAGGCCGAAATCAACGCCGGGGTCGAGAACGGAATCACCACCGACGCCATCGTGCGCCACGGCGAAGCTCCAAGGTTCCACGCCGCCGCCTCCAGTGCCGGGTCCATCTGTTGCAGGCGCATCCGGCAGATCGCCATGGCAAAAGGTGCCCCCATGACCGTATGGGCAATGATGATCCCAATGAGCGTGCCCGAAAGCCCAAGCCGCCCAAGCCATGCCAGCATGGCTAGACCCATGATAACCAATGGGATCGTCGGCGGCAGCAACGCCAACGCGAGATAGGCGGTCTTGAACCGGAATCCATACCGGAAATCCGTATAGGCGGTCACAAAGCCGAGCATCGTCGACAAAGATGCCGCACAGAACGCCACGATCAGGGAATTCTTGAATGCCAACCACACCTCAGGCCGAGAGAAAGCGGTCTCATACCAATGCGTGGTGAAATGCCCCAATGGCACCGTCGGGAAGCGGTCAGAATTGAATGAGAAAACAACGCTGGTCAGGATCGGCAAGAAAACGAACACAAACAGCGCCGCCACATAGACCCGCGACAAGATATCAGCCATGCGCATCGGCTATTTCCTCCGCCCATAGGCTGCGCCCACTGCGACAAACGCCACGGTGAAAAGTGTCACAATCATCATGATTGCCACCACAGCGGCCCTTGGCCATTGCTGCCCCGACTTCGTCGTGTCGATAATCAGGATCGACATGGTCGGCGGCTTCGAGCCCCCAAGGTAAAACGGGCTGACGAAATCGCCGTAGCTCAGGATAAAGGCGAACACCGCCCCAATGATGAGCCCTACCCGCGCCGATGGAATGATAACCTTGAATAGCGTCGCCCGAGCCGATGCCCCAAGGTTCCACGCCGCCTCGATCAGGTTCCGGTCAATCGCCGCAAGCGAGAAGGTCTGCAGGATCACAACAAGCGGTAAGACAAGCGTCATATATCCCACCATCGCCCCGATACCTGTATTGAGCATCGTGAACGGCCCAAGGCCAAGATACCCGAGGATCGCATTGATCGGACCGGATTCCGCGAGCAACACCTGCCAGGCATAGGCACGCACGAGATAAGAGGTGAAAAACGGCACGATCAAGAAAAATACGGCCCAGCGCCGCACCGTATCACTGACCTTAAACGCCAGTGTATAAGACGCGGGGAAGGCAATCAGAGTTGCCAACAAAGCCGCAAGGCTCGCCCGCCATAAGGTGATCCAATAAGCGTCCCAGAAATAGCCCCGGCTCATCATCTTGTCCCAGTTCTTGAAGACAAAATCCGGCTCCATCCGGTAGTTCTTCACCAGCCAGAAAGACATCGCCACCATGAGCGCGAGCGGCCCAATGAAAAACAGACCCTGCCAGATCAACAGGGGCACACGCCAGACATAGGGATAAACGGAAAATCGGGTTTTCATAGATTACGGCGCTGCGGCAGGGGGCACCCTGCCACAGCAATTCTCATCAGGCAGTTTTATATTCGGACCAGAAGTCATTCCAATCCTCCAGCGATTGCTGGCGTGGGATATCACGGATATGGACACGGCCCTCCTGATACATCTTGATCGGGTCTTGATCCGATCCCACCACCATGCCAGAGCGCGCCGCCTCGGTCGGGTTGGCCTCCTGGATCGCTTTCCAGCCCGACTTGGTCGGAGAAAGCCCCGGATAGGCGGCCATCTGGATCGACTTCACCTGCCCTTCGGGGCTGAGCATATACTGGATGAACTTGTTGATGATCTCGTGCTTGGTCGTGCCCTTGCCGATCGAATAACTCTCGGTCCACTGCACGCCACCCTCTTCCGGGATCACGCTGGCCACGGGCGCGCCGTCTTTTTCGAGCACACCGGTGATCCAGTCCCCGATGCCGCACATCGCCAGCATCTCGCCATTCTTGAGCGAGGAGAACGTGCCGCCGTAATCGAAATAGCCCCCGACTTGCGGCTTGAGGCTCATGGTCTTTTCCTGAACCGCGCCCCAGGCGTCTTCGCTGATATCAAAGGGCGAAGGCTTGTCATTACCCATCAACAGCGACATCTGGCCAAGGTTCGGCAGGTGCCAGTCGAAATGCCCGACCTTACCTTTGACCTTCTCGTTCCAGAAACAATTGTAGCTCATCGCCTCTTCGCGGGTCAGGGCTTCGGTATTGTAAGACACCCCAAGAAGACCATAACGCACCATTACTGACCACAGATCGTCATCGACCCAATGGCCGGGGAAGTTCTGATACTCCGGGAAAAAATCGTCGAACGGATAGAGCGATGCATCCATCTGCTCAATATAACCGGCCGCGTTGAGCTGCTGAACGAATTCCGCGTCCGACAAGATCAGATCATAAGTGCCCGGAGGAGATTGCGCGATCAGGGCAAGCATGTTGTCGCCACCCGCATAATACTTGGGGACAAACTTGACATTGTTGGCCGCTTCGAACTCGCCGACGATATCCGGCTCGGCATGACCATACCACGCCAACATGTTGATGACGGTCGGCTCTGCCGCCCAGGCCCGGCTCAGCATCGGTGTGCTCAGGGCCGCACCCGCGACACCCGTAATGAACCCGCGACGCGTCAGCACAGAGGTTTGTTTCTTCATAGGACTTCCCCGTTGTTGGATCAGGTCTTCGAACCGCCTGATTCTGGAAAACGATGGAGCCATCCTAGGAACGGATCGAAAATTTCAGGAAATTTCGTCTTCGTATGAATGCATTTGAATTTCTTATGATTGCTACATTTTCCCAGATTTTTGAATATGCTCCAATAAGTGCTGCGCAAGGCCATGCCCGGCAGCGGACAAAGCGGCATGCTTGTAAAACAGACCGATCTTAAGCGACGCCAGCGCCGGGAATCCTTCATCGGCCCTCGCAATCCGCATGCCGGGGGTCAGGGTTGCCGGGGTCAGCGCGGTGGCACCAAGCCCGGCACGCACAGCAGACTGCACCCCAGCCAGATCCCGCGACACCAGTGTCGTGCGCCATTGCCGTCCCTCTTCGCGCAACGCGCCGCGCATCCGGTTTGCATATTCGCAAGGATCAGGGTGGCGCACGATCGGCAAAGGGTCACGCGGCTTGTCCACATAAGTTTCACTCACAGCCCAGAACGGCTGAATCCTGGCGCTATCTACAAGATAAGGCATGTTGCCCTCCGGCACGATAGCCACCGCCATATCAAGCTGGTCATTGGCCAATGCATCACGAAGCGGACCAGACAACAGACACTCAACCTCGACCCGCACCTCCGGATTCTCAAGCGCGAACCCGGCAATCGCATCGACAAGAAAACTATGGGAAAAATCCGTCGGCACCCCAACACGTAACCACCCTGACAGCGCGTGATCGGCGAAATTCGCCACCACATCGTCATTAAGGCGCAGGATTTGCCGCGCATAGGGACTGAGCGCCATCCCCGCTTCGGTGAGACTGATCTGACGCCCTTCCGTCTGAATCAGCTTCGCGCGCAAAAGATCTTCAAGGCGCCTTATTTGCAAGCTGATCGCTGGCTGCGTGCGCCCAAGGCTCTGCCCGGCGCGGGTAAAACCTCCAAGGTCCACGACCGTCACAAAGGTCCGCAATAGATCTGTCGGTATATTTATCGCCATAGCATACGCTCTCCTTATGAAAGCATATTCATTATAAATTTTCTTATAGGTGCATCCCGTCGTACCAATCCCTCAACTTTTCGGGGGGCTGCCTATGAAACGTGCAGAATTTAATCGTTTGTTCAAAAATTCAGGTCCCGCCGTCCTGCCCGTGATCCATGTTGAGGACCGTACGCAAGCTCTGCGCAACATCGCGACCCTGTCCCGCGCCGGTGCACCTGGGGCGTTTCTCATCAATCATGACTTTGACCTGACAACCTTCCAGCCAATCCTGCGCGACCTGCGCCGGGCCTGCCCTTCGCTCTGGATGGGGGTGAACTTCCTCGCCCAACCCGGCGACATCGCTTTTCCTGTGCTGGGCGCTCTAGCCGATGAAGGTCTCTTGATTGATGCCTATTGGGCAGACGATGCCTGTATCGACGAACGCAGTACTTCGCAGCCCCGCGCCGACGCCATCGCCGCCGCCCGCACGACCAGCGGCTGGAATGGCCTCTATTTCGGCGGAGTCTCCTTCAAGAAGCAGCGTCCCGTTCCGCCCGAAATGGACGAGACCGCCGCCCGGATCGCAACTGACTATATGGAGATCGTCACCACCTCGGGCGCCGCAACCGGACAAGAGGCCGACCTGACCAAGATCCGCAACTTCCGCGCCGGGATCGGGGACCGCCCTCTCGCCGTGGCTTCCGGTATCACGCCTGACAACGCAGCAGCCTACTGTGCGGACGTGGATTGCTTCCTTGTCGCCACCGGCATCAACCACCCCGGCGATTTCTACAATATCGACCCCGCGCGCCTTGACGCTCTACTGACCCTAACCCGAGAATACGGAGCCCCCAATGTCTGACCCCAAAGGCCCCCGCACCGATCGTTGGTACCTGCCTCTTATGTCCC
>JAAEZB010000009.1:53839-63202 GCA_018223085.1 Paracoccaceae bacterium | reverse complement strand
GATACCCGCGGGCGCACCGCGAAACTCATGGTCGATCTGGCCGCCTCGGCCCTTGGCCGGACCATCTTTGACCGTGTTACCCGGAGCTACTAATGTCCCAACCCTCGCATAAAGCCCTCGTTCCCTTCGTTTCGGTCGCCAACATGATGCGCCTTGTGCATCACGTCGGGCTTGAGGCGATGCTGAAAGACCTTGCCGCCTATATCGAAGATGATTTCCGCCGTTGGGAACTCTTCGACAAAACCCCGCGCGTTGCATCGCATTCCGAGGTTGGGGTGATCGAACTCATGCCGACCTCCGATGGCGAGGCTTATGGGTTCAAATACGTCAACGGCCACCCCAAGAATACCGCCGAGGGCCTGCAAACCGTGACGGCTTTTGGTCTTCTGGCCGATGTCTATACGGGCTACCCGATCCTTCTGACGGAGATGACCCTCCTCACCGCACTGCGTACCGCCGCCACATCAGCCATGGCCGCCAAGTATCTGGCACCAAAAGGATCTTCGACCATGGCCATGATCGGGAATGGAGCACAATCCGAGTTCCAAAGCCTCGCGATGAAGGCAATCGTCGGCATCGACACCGTGCGCCTTTATGATCGCGATCCGGCTGCGACCGCGAAATGCGCCGCGAACCTTGCAGGCACCGGCCTGACCGTGATCCGCTGCGCCTCGCCCGAAGAGGCCATCGAGGGCGCGGACATCCTCACCACCTGCACCGCCGACAAACAATGCGCCACGATCCTGAGCGACAACATGGTCGGCGCAGGCGTGCACATCAACGCCATCGGCGGCGATTGCCCCGGCAAGACCGAGCTCGCCCCCGGTATCTTGGAGCGCTCCGAGGTTTTCGTCGAATATCCGGCTCAAACCCGGATTGAGGGCGAAATCCAACAGATGCCCGAAGATTTCGCCGTGACCGAGCTTTGGCAGGTCATCACCGGCACCAAACCGGGACGCCGCGACGCGCGCCAGATTACCCTTTTTGACGGGGTCGGTTTTGCCATCGAGGATTTTTCCGCCCTGCGTTACGTGCGCGATAGGGTGCTCGACACCCCCTATCATCAGGACTTGGACCTCCTCGCTGATCCGGACGATCCGCGCGATCTCTTCGGGATGCTGACCCGCGCCGCCGTTTAAACCGCCATCGCCGCCAGCCACGCATAGAGCGGCAGACCAAGGGTCAGGTTGAACGGAAAGGTAATCCCAAGCGAGGCGGAGAGGTAAACACCCACCTTCGCCTCGGGTAGCGCAATACGCATGGCGGCGGGCACCGCGATATAGGACGCCGACGCCGCCAGCGTCATCATCAGGAATACACCCCCCTGCGAAAGCCCAATGACGACTCCTGCACCAAGGCCAAGAACACTGCCGATCACCGGCATGATGCAGCCAAAAGCAAACAACCCAAGGCTCAGCTCCTTGCGGTGGCTCATAAGGCTACGCCCTGCCGATAACCCCATATCGAGAAGAAACAGGCACAGCACCCCGGTAAAGGGCACGACGATGAATTCGTCGATCTGCTGAAGCCCCGGTTTGCCCGTCACCGCGCCAATGACAAAAGCCCCGACAAGAAGGACAATCGACCCATTGGCAAGGATATCGCGCAGAAGCGTCGCGTCGAGCTTGGTGTCCGGACGGCTGCGCGCCGCGAGCCAGAGCGCCGACAGGATCGCCGGAACTTCCATCACCGCCGCCACTGCCACGATATAGCTCTCTGATGAAATCCCTCGCGTTTCCAAAAGGTTGGACGCCGTAACGAAAGTCACAATCGAGATCGAACCATAGTGCCCCGCCACCGCCGCCGCATCAAGCGCGCTGAGCCGCGTCAACGCCCGCAGTAGCACATAAGCCAGAAACGGCATCATCAAGGACAACACCCCACCCGCAATAAGCGTCGCGATCAGTTTGGCCGATGCCCCCGATTCCGACACGCCCACCCCGCCTTTGAATCCGATGGCAAACAACAAGTAGATCGACATCACCTTGGCCGCGCCCTCCGGGATCGACAGATCACTTCGCATCACCGCCGCCACAAGCCCAAGGGCAAAGAACAGGATTGTCGGAACAAGCAGATTATTCGCCAGCATGGTCAGGGCCGCATCCATCACGGGCCTCCTTTTGACTGTTGTTGCGCTGGGGATGCGGTATCGCTTGCCTTGGGTCATACCTCCAATATATTGTTTCTAATCATTCCATAGCTTAAGGCTATATTGAAAATGCGCCCAACCCTGCGCCAGCTTCAATACCTCGTCGAAGTCGCCGATTGCGGTCGGTTTGGCCTTGCTGCGGACCGGCTAGGCATCAGCCAGCCAAGCCTCTCGTCCCAGATCGCCGAGGCCGAAACCGATCTTGGCGCACGGGTCTTCAACCGAGGCCGCCATGGCGCAACCCTGACCCAAGCCGGGGTTGAGGTTGTCCGCCGCGCCCGCCGTATCCTCAACGAGATGGAAGACCTGCACGCCTCAATCACCGGCGATGGCATTTTCCAAGGCCGGTTGCGCCTTGGCGTGCTGCCCTCCATTGGTCCCTATCTCCTGCCCGGCGTGGTGCAGGGTCTGCATCGCGACCACCCGAGCTTTCGCCTTGTGATCCGCGAAGAATCCACCGCCGACCTAGAACTGGGCTTGCGCGCCGGACGGCTCGACATGATCCTGTCGACCCCCGAGGATCACCCCGGTACCCTGCAAACGCCACTGTTTCACGAAAGCCTCTGGGCCGCGCTTGCGCCCGACGATCCCCTTGCCGCGCGCCACGATCCCATTGCCCCAGAAGCCCTCGCCGGGCGTAGCCTTCTGACCATCGGACCACGGCATCGTCTTTCGGGATTGGTGGCGGAACTCGCGGCCGAGGTGAACGCCCATGTGCCGGATGAATACGAAGGCACCAGCCTTGCCGCCATCCGCATCATGGCCGCCGCGGGCAATGGTGTCGCAGTCCTACCCCGCCTCTATGCCGCTGCCGAAGCGCGCCGTATCGGCGATACGGTCATGCGCCGCATTACCGCGCCACGCGCCCGGCGCACCATCGCCCTGATCCAGCCCGCCGCCTTCGAGGCCCGCCCCGGAAGCGACATCCTCGCTGCCGCGCTCTCGCGCGAGGCGGAGCGGCTCATGGCCGATCTGTAATCACGCATCGAGTTCGGCGTCCCAATACAGAAAATCAAGCCAGCTCTCGTGCAGATGGCCCGGCGGAAACCGCCGCCCCATATTGCGCAGCTCTTCCGAGGAGGGCTGACGCGGCGCCTTGCGCAGGCTCATCCCCGCCCGACGCAAGGATTTCGACCCTTTGCGCAGGTTGCAAGGGCTACAGGCGGCCACCACGTTCTGCCAGCTTGTCACGCCTCCAGCGGCACGCGGCACCACATGGTCAAAGGTCAGATCGCCCTTGCTGCCGCAATACTGACAGCGAAATTCATCCCTCAAAAACAAATTAAAGCGCGTGAAGGCCACGCGCTTTTGAGGTTTAACATAGTCTTTGAGGACGACAACACTTGGGATCCTGATTTCCATCGAAGGACTACGGACCACCGTGTCATATTCGGCCACGATATCGACCCGGTCCATCCACGCCGCCTTGACCGCATCCTGCCAGGGCCAGAGGGATAAGGGGTAGTAGGAAAGTGGCCTGTAATCCGCATTAAGTACAAGCGCCGGATGCTGACGCATCCCTGCCGGTTGTCGTGTGAATTCTGTCCTGAAATCGCCGTCCATGGTCCCGAGTCGCCCTTCGCCCCGTCTGCCCTATCTCTGGCTCCGAAGCGGACGAACCCGCCCCTGCCTGCTATACCCACTATATATCGTGGCAAGCATCTGACAAGCCTCATGATATATGCGGATATGCGCAGGGATAGACGCCCCCGGTAACGCCTATATGACAGGCAGAGCAAAGAAAAAGGCCGACACCCACTTGGGGTATCGGCCTCTCGATAGAAATGGATCGCAGATCAGCGGCGGCGCAAATCAAGCGCGACCGACACGCCAAGCGAAATCTTGACATCCGACTGCCCGATCATCGTCCCAAGCGCCTGCGTGCCAATGGCGTTGGTCGCGGTGAGATCAATGCTCGTATTGCCGTTCTTGGGATAATACCGAAGCCCCGTCGCCCAGACGGTGCGCGTGCCATTGGCGACCGGGGTCACCTCACCCAAAATCTCAAGCCCCGGCGCAACCTCGTAATTGACGCCAAGCCCGAGACCGAAATATTCGGTCGATCCAAACAGGGCCGCTTTGGGATTGACCATCAGCGCGAGCTTGGGGCTCGCCTTGTACATCATCGGCATGGCAGCAAAGAACGTCCCGTTGAGCCCCGTAGACGTATCCCGCCCAAGCTTGGCCTGCAGGGCAAGCGAGAACGGGCTGCCATTGTTCTGATCCATAAAACGCAGCTTGAGACCGATCATGTAGTTGGTGGCAAAGCTCGGAATGGTCCCGGCTGGCACCGATCCATCATTGGCAAATTTCTCATAGCTGAGATCAATCTGCCCGTCATAATCGGGGCTAAACTGCAGCACGCCACTATAGGCGCCGTGATTGCCCGCCGTACCCGTACCAACGAGAATGCCCGGTGTCAGCGTATCCGCCGATGACAAGGTGATCCCGTCGCGCTGCAAATGCTGCTGGCGCATGTTGAGCGGCTCTGCCGGAATACCGCGATAATTCGGGCGATACGCCGCTCCGCGCCCCGGCGTATAGGACACCGTGGCACCGATCATCAGATGATCGCCATCCGGGAAGGTGGTCATGATCCGCGTCGCCGGCGAAACGCCCGCCCCGTTGGTCACAAAAAGATCAATCGCGGCTTTCGGCGACACGTTATAGCGCGCGCCAAAGGTCACCACGGGTTTCTTCTCAATGGTGCGGGTGTTGGAGATCGTGTTGCCACCCGAAAGCGGCATATTCACCGCACCATAGGTCATCCATCGCAGCGACGGCTGATAGCTGAACCCGGCACCAAGGCTGGCAACGGTGCCAAAAAACGCATTGCCGCCAATCGTATCTGGCAACACGCTCACCCCCGGCGTCACATGCAGTTGCAGCGCATCCGACGCCGCATAGCTCACCGGCAGGTGCAGCGACGCCGCCACATCAGAGGTACTGGCCGCTGTTGGAATGCCGAAATGCGGTGAGCGGAAGATGAATTGTTCGATCGAGCCTTCCGCCGAGACTTTCCACGGCCCGCGCTCCAAAAGCCCCACCTTGGCCTCAAGGCTCGTCGTGTGAATGCGGAACTGCGCAGTGCTGCCATTGATCGGATCAATCGGCGGATCCTGATATTCCGAATGGCCAATACCGATCTGGAACCGGTCGCTAAACGCGTAATAGGCGCCGCCATGGTAGAACTGATTTGCCGTGCCGGTGCGCGAACTCCCCGGAGGGGTCTGATGCGAACCGACCCAGAGCTTCAGCGTGCCCTTGGGCAGAAGATTGGCCGTGGAAAAGTTGATAAACCGCTCGGGATGCAACTCAACCGGCGTGCGCAATGCGCTATCCTGTGCCGTCGCGGCCCCTGCGCAAAGGCCGAAAACGACCGCCATTGCCAGGCGCGTCCCCCCCGATACGGACATGTTTTGGCCTATGGTCTTGGAAATATGCGTGCACAATGAGGTCACGGTCCGCTCCGTTCCTTGGAAATAAAATAGATATGCCCCGTTCTATAAGATATTTCGCCCGGCGCGCGAAATCCTAATTCACCCGAGGCATGAATTCGGGCACGTGACGCAAAGCCCGTGCATAAATGCCACGCAGATCAAAGCCCGAGCTTGTCACGCATGAAGGCCAACGCCACCGAGAGCCCGTCCGGCGCGATGCCATGGCCCGTGCCCTTCATGATATGGGCGTAAACCTCGGTCCAACCCGCTTTTTGCAGTGCTTCCGCCGCTTCAGGCAAGGATTGCACCGGCACCACGTCATCGGCATCGCCATGCACAAGCAGGACTGGCGGACGACACTGCGCCTCATCAACAAGCAGATCCGGCGACAACAGGCGCCCCGAGAAGGCCACGATCCCGGCAATCTCGTCCTCACGCCGCGGCGCCACATGCAGGCTCATCATCGTGCCTTGGCTGAAGCCGAACAACACGACCTGTTCAGGCAGGACGTCCTCATCGACCATGACACCATCGAGATAGGCATTGAGGTCCTCGACCGCCGCCTGCATCCCACGCTCGCTCTCCTCCTCGGACGATCCATCAATCCACGGGATCGGGAACCACTGAAACCCAAACGGCGCCCCGGCACAGCTTTCAGGCGCATCCGGCGCCAAGAAAAGCGTATCCGGCAGGTGATCGGCAAGCGGATCGGCAAGCCCCAAAAGATCCGCCCCATTGGCACCATAGCCATGCAGGAATATCACCACCGAACGAGTGGTTCCGGATTTCGGCTCCTTGCGGCCACTGGTCAAAACACGAGTCATCTGATCCCTTCCCTGTCCTTTGCATGACGGTAGTAAGCCCACAAAAGCCGCGCCGCAACCGCCCGCCACGGAGCCCAGTCCTCTGCCATGGCCCGAAAGGCCCGATCCTTGGGCCGCTCCTCAAGACCAAACAGGAGTCGCGCCGATTCCTGAAGCGCCAAATCGCCGGGCGCAAAGACATCCGCCCGACCAAGGGAAAACATCGCGTAGATCTCCGCCGTCCAAACCCCGATCCCGCTGACCTCGGTCAGACGCGCCATGACCTCTGCATCCGGTGCGTCTCGCAACTCCTTGAAATCAATACGTGCCTCGGCCAACGCTCGGGCATAGCGCACCTTCTGACGGCTCAAACCACAGGCGCGTAAGTCCTCATCACCGGCCCACATGATCTTGCGCGGCCCCGTAAGGCGCGCCTCTCGCAAACGGCCCCAGATCGCATCCGCCGCCGCGACGCTCACCTGTTGGCTCACAATCGCCCCCAAAAGCGGCTCAAACCCGTCTTTCTTACGCCGAAGCGGCAATGGCCCCGTCACCGCAAGCGCCTCGGCAAAGCGCGGCTCGCGCGCCGCAAGCCACGCCGCCCCCTCGGCTACACAATCCGGCGTCTCGATAATCCGTCCAACCGTCATAGCCTTGCTCCCTTGCGTCCCGCTGGACGCGCTTCCATGAACAAGTTAACGCTTGCTCCATGATTCATACCGTAGACGATACCACCGCCAAACGCAGCGTCATCGTGCTTGTCCTTGCACAGGCCTTTCTGGGCGCGCAAATGCCGATGATTTTTACCATCGGCGGGCTGGCAGGCCAATCGCTGGCCTCCAATCCCTGCTTCGCGACCCTGCCGATTTCCCTGATCGTCATCGGCTCCATGCTCGCGGCCACCCCCGTCTCGATGATTATGCAGAAATTTGGCCGCCGCGCCGGGTTCTTTCTTGGTGCAGGCGGGGGTGCCATCGGGGCCGCTATCGGGGCCTACGGCCTCTACCTCAATTCCTTCACCGTCTTCCTCATCGGTAGCCTCTTCACCGGCATCTACATGAGCGCACAGGGCTTCTACCGCTTTGCCGCCGCCGATACCGCCTCAGACGCATTCCGCCCCAAAGCGATTTCCTATGTCATGGCCGGGGGTCTCGCCGCCGCCGTGATCGGCCCGCAGCTCGTCAAGGTCACGAGCCAGGCCATGGTGATCCCGTTCCTTGGCACCTACCTGACGGTAATCGTCATCAACGTGATCGGCTCGGGGCTGTTCCTGTTCATCAACATCCCCAAGCCTCAGGCCCCAAGCGCCGACGCCCCCTATGGCCGCACCCGCTGGGAACTCATCACCACGCCGCGCATCGCCGTGGCGGTGATCTGCGCCATGGTCTCTTACGCACTGATGAACCTCGTGATGACCTCAACACCGCTCGCCGTGGTCGGCTGTGGCTTTGAACAGGGCATGGCCGCTGACATCGTCTCTGCACACGTTTTGGCGATGTATATCCCATCCTTCTTTACCGGCCACCTCATCGCCCGCTTCGGCACCGAGAAAATCGTCGCCTTTGGCCTCCTGATCCTCGCGGGGGCTGGTGCCGTCGCCCTTCAGGGCGTGGAACTGGAAAACTTCTTCATCGCCCTGATCCTTCTGGGAATCGGCTGGAACTTCGGCTTCATCGGCGCGACCGCCATGCTCGCAAGCGCCCACGAGCCGCATGAACGTGGCCGCATGCAGGGCCTCAATGACCTTCTGGTCTTTGGCGGCGTGACCATGGCCTCGCTGGCCTCGGGCGGGTTAATGAACTGCTCGGGCGGCACGGCGGCGGTGGGCTGGACCTCGGTCAACCTCGCCATGGCCCCCTTCCTGATGCTCGCAGGCGGCGCGCTGATCTGGCTGGTACTGCGCCCTCAGGACGACTAAGTCCAACTCTTCACCTTTGTGAAAATACTCCGGAGCGCGAGGCAGCGCCTCGCATCCGCAGGCCCTCATAGGGCCTGCTCAACCTGTGCGCGCCAAAGGCGCGCGCCGCTTACCAACGCCCGGTGATAGCCCGGCGCATCAACCCGGACTTTTTGGCAAATTCACTGCCCTCAAGCGCCCCATCTGCAACGCGCCCCGGCGCGTCCAGAACCCGGCGCAAAATACTTTCCGCCTGCCATCCCGCCAAAAGCGCCTGCCCTGCTTCGCGCGACACGCGCACGCGCTGCGTCCGCGCACTCCGAAGCCGCCCAAGCGCCTCTTCGGCCAGTGCCGTGACGCCCTCTGGACGTCCATCCACCAAGGGATAACATCCACGCGCTTCCAACTCTGGAATAGCCCGCAGCCAATTGGCCACGCCAACGGCGAACCCGAAATCGCGCACCACCGCCTCATCGGCTTTGCCAAGCGCGCGCGCAGCCACCCACAACAGGCTCCCCGCCGTTGCATCCATATGCCGGGCAAAAGCCGCCTCATCCTCAAACGGATCGCGATACAAATCCCAACGCCGTGCCTCAACAAGACCGTCCAACGCCTCCGCGCCATCGCCATCAAGCCAGCCCGCCAAAGGCGTCACAACCTCATGCCGCCGCACGGTCCGCCCTTCGCGGATTTCGTCCAACGCATCGCGCCACCATTGCAGGCGCATCTCGCCGATCATCGCTTCCTGCGTGACCCATGGCGCGCGCGCCACCTCGACATTGAACGCATAGAGCGGAAACAGCACCTCCCGCGCTTCGGGACGTGCCGCCATCGTAGCCATGAATCGCTCCGGATCGCCCTTCTGCACAATCCCTGCGCAGGCCGCGAGGTCATCCATCTGCGTCATTGCAGGAATTCCCGGATCAGATCGCCCGTGCGCTCTGCATCGACCACTCCAAGATGGGTCACCCCGTCAAGCACGTGATAGCGCCCCTTTTCGCTGACCTCAGACATAAGCGGCTCATAGCCTGTGGCGACGAAACTCTCATCTGCCGCCCCGGCCACCAAAAGAAA
>JAAEZB010000009.1:49281-53085 GCA_018223085.1 Paracoccaceae bacterium | reverse complement strand
ACCGCCGTTACCGCCGCCGATACAAGAACAAAGCTGAGCGCCTGCCGGATCATTGCGCCGCCTGCGCCCGCGCATCCCGCGTAAGCTTCCAATTGACCGCATCCAAAAGCGCACCAAAGGAGGCATCGACTATATTCGCCGAAACGCCCACCGTCGCCCAACGCCGCCCGCCGTCATCTTCGAAATCTATGATGACGCGGGTCACGGCCTCTGTGCCGCCATTGGTGATACGCACCTTGAAGTCCACAAGGCGCACCGCATCAATACTCGCCTGATACGGACCCAAATCCTGTTTGAGCGCCTGCCAAAGCGCGTTGACCGGGCCATCATCGCTCATATCGCGTTCATGTTCGTTCTTGAAGAACGAGGTCGCCTTGCGCCCATCCGGCATCTGAACCGTGATAACGGCCTCGGATTCGACAACCAACTGCCCCCGCGCATTGCGGCGGCGCTCGGAAATCACCCGGTAGCGCTCTACAACGAAATACTGCTCCGCAAGCCCAAGCTCCTGACGCGCCAGAAGTTCAAAACTCGCCTGCGCGGTGTCATAGCTGAACCCTGCCGCCTCGCGTTCCTTGATCGTCTCAAGGATGCGTCCCAAGGCCGGATCGCCCTTTTCCACCGCAAGCCCCGCATCCGCGAGCCGCTTGCGCAGGTTCGATTGCCCCGCCTGGTTCGACATCGGAATGATACGCTCATTGCCAACAATGGCCGGGTCCACATGTTCATAGGTCGAGGGATCCTTGAGGATCGCACTCGCATGAAGCCCTGCCTTATGGGCAAAGGCCGATGCCCCCACATAGGGCGCCTGCTTCATCGACACGCGATTGAGAATATCATCCAACAGCCGGCTCGCCCGCGTGATCCCCTTAAGCGCCTCTACCGTGATCCCGGTCTCATAGGCCGAGGCATAAGGCTCTTTCAAAAGCAGCGTCGGAATGAGCGTCGTCAGGTTCGCATTACCGCAGCGTTCACCAAGCCCGTTCAACGTCCCCTGCACCTGCCGTGCGCCCGCATCCACCGCCGCAAGCGAATTGGCCACCGCATGTTCGGTGTCGTTATGGGTATGGATACCGATGTGATCGCCCGGAATGCCCGCCGCGATCACCGCCGATGTGATCTCATAGACCTCACCCGGCAACGCCCCACCATTCGTATCGCAGAGCACGATCCACCGCGCCCCCGCATCATAGGCCGCCTTCACCGTCTCGATCGCGTATCCCGGATTGGCCTTATAGCCATCAAAGAAATGCTCGGCATCAAACAGTGCCTCGCGCCCCTGCGCCACGAGATAGGCGATGGATTTGGCGATATTTTCGGTATTTTCCTCAAGCGTGATGCCAAGGGCCGTGGTGACGTGGAAATCATGCGTCTTGCCCACAAGACAAACCGCAGGCGTGCGCGCATTCATCACCCCGGCAAGCACATCGTCATTCTCTGCCGACATTCCCGCGCGCTTGGTCATGCCAAAGGCGGTAAAGGTCGCTTTGGTCTCGGGGCGGGTCTCGAAAAATTCGCTATCCGTCGGGTTCGCACCGGGCCAGCCGCCCTCGATATAATCTATGCCCAACTGATCGAGCACTTCGGCAATCTGCACCTTCTCGGGCGTGGAAAACTGGACGCCCTGCGTCTGCTGCCCATCGCGCAGCGTGGTGTCATAGAGGTAAAGGCGCTCCTTTGTCATTGCACAACCTTTCCATCAAATCTCTCCGGGCCGCTTACGGCCCGGTTCGCACCCGACCCGCCCCCCAGGGCGGGGGCGAATACGCCCCCACCCTCGGGCCGGGCGCGAACCTTTGTTTCACGCCCCATCACAACAATCCCTCCAGCTTCGCCGGATCAAACCCGGCCGCAGGCAGCAACTCCACCCCCGCCTTGCTCATCCGGACCTCAACCCCGGCCTCCACAAGCGCCGCTTTGAGCCGGTCCACTTCAGAGAAGTCCTTGGTCTCCATCGCCTTGGCGCGGGCGTCGGCAAGCAGAACCTCATAAGCCGAAAGGTCCACGCCCTTGGCCCATTCTCCAAGGTCATCAGTAAGGAGGCCAAGTAATTGCGCCGAAGCTTTAAAGCGCGCTGCACCATGGCCACCGATTTCCAACGACTTTTGCAAAGTGTGCAACTTCGAAATGGCTAATGGCGTATTAAGATCATCAGCCAAAGCGTTGACTACTTCATCCCAAGGCTCATCTACGACAGACACATCCTCTGTCCATTTCCGCCATTTACGAAGTGTCGCTTCCGCCTCTGCGGCCTTCTTAGCGGTCCAATCCATCGGCTTGCCATAATGCGTCGACAAGAACACGAACCGGATCACTTCCCCCGGAACCCCCTGTTCCAACAAATCATGCACGGTAAAGAAATTGCCCAAGGACTTGGACATCTTCTTGCCCTCGACCTGCAACATCTCGTTATGGAGCCAGTAATTGGCAAACCCGCCGCCGTCCTCCGCATGTCCCGAGGCACAGCAGCTCTGCGCAACCTCGTTTTCATGATGCGGGAATTGTAGGTCATTGCCGCCGCCGTGGATGTCGAACGTATGGGGATGCTTCAAAGCCTCTTCGGACAACTGGCCGTTTTCCAATGGCTTTTTCCAAAGCAAATCCTCACTCATCGCCGAACATTCGATATGCCACCCCGGACGCCCCCGCCCCCAAGGGCTATCCCAGCCGGGAAGATCGTCGCTGGACGGCTTCCAGAGGACGAAATCCATCGGGTCTTCTTTATAAGGCGCAACCTCAACCCGCGCCCCGGCAATCATATCATCGACCGAGCGCCCCGAAAGCGCGCCATAATGCTTGTAAGAGCGCACGCGGAACAACACATGCCCATCCTTGGCATAGGCAAATCCATCCGAGATAAGCTTTTCAATCATCTCTATCATCTGCGGAATATACTGCGTCGCGCGCGGCATCTCGTTAGGGTCCATCGCCCCAAGCGCACGCATATCGTCAAGATACCACTGCGTCGTCTCTGCGGTGATCTCGCCAATGGAGCGCCCCGACTCTTTGGCCCGTGCGTTGATCTTGTCATCCACGTCGGTGAAATTGCGCACATAGGTGACGTGCTCCGGCCCATAGACATGGCGCAAAAGCCGGTAAAGCACGTCAAACACCACCACGGGCCGCGCATTGCCGATATGGGCCCGGTCATAGACCGTGGGACCACAGACATACATCCGCACATTTTCGGGGTCGATCGGGGTAAAGACCTCTTTCTTACGGGTCTTGGTATTGTGCAACTTGATCGTCGTCATGTCTCGTCCTTCGGGCACGCAGAGAGCTTGCGCGGCGGGCTTAACAACTTCAGATCATGTTTGGAATAGAAGAACGGCCCGCCGGAATATCTCAGCAGGGAATGCAGCAAATAATAATGGTGCGGATCGTCTTCATGCGGGCACCCTAGGCGCGCCGCCTCACCCGGTCAAGCCTGTTGACCTTCATCTTCCTCAGGCGCATCCTCCTGCCATGAGCCGTCAAACTGTCAATGCCCTGTGCGCCGCCCTCCCCGGGGCCGAATGCTCGGAACCTTTCGGGCCGGGGCATGACGTGTGGAAGGTCGGCGGCAAGATCTTCGCCGCCATCAGCGCCCAGAACACAGGCGTCTCTCTCAAGACCCCCGATGTGGATACTGCCCAGATGTTGATCGACGCGGGTATCGGTACCCGCGCTCCCTACTTTCATCGCAGTTGGATTCATCTTCCCCTCGATGCCAACCCGGACGAGATGCGTCATCGCATTGAGACCGCCTATACCATCATCCGCGCCAGCCTGACGAAAAAGGCGCAGGCCGCGCTCCCGCCGCAG
>JAAEZB010000009.1:0-49233 GCA_018223085.1 Paracoccaceae bacterium | reverse complement strand
ATACCGACGTGATACAGACATGCGTTTTGATGCCCCTCATCACACAATTGCATTTGACATCGCACGCCCCCTTTGGCCCTCTCGGGGTTCCAATTTCACGACCCGAGGCCCCTCATGAAGCTCTCCCATCGCATCACGCATCTGACCCCTTCCGGCTCTGACGGATGGGAGGTTTTCTACCGCGCCCGCCAGATGGTCGAGGCCGGTGTGGACGTGATCGAACTGACGATTGGCGAGCATGATATTGGCACCGATCCTGTGATCTTGGATGCCATGGACCGCGCCGCCAAGGGCGGGCACACTGGCTATGCCATGGTCCCCGGCATCCAAAACCTACGCGAAAGCGTGGCGCGCCGTATTAAAGAAAAAACATGTGTGCCAACCACTTATGAGAACATTCTTATTACGCCCGGCGGCCAGTCTGCACTTTTTGCCGCCCATCTCGCGGCCTGTGACGAAGGCGATACCGCGCTTTTCATCGATCCCTATTACGCAACCTATCCCGGTACGATCCGCAGCATCGGCGCCGAGCCCCTCGCCATCGAAACCCGTCCCGAAGATGGCTTTCAACCCCGCGCCGAAGACATCGACGCCAAGGCCAAAGGGGCGCGTTCGCTCCTCATCAACACCCCCAACAATCCCACCGGCTCAATCTACTCCCGCCACACTCTTGAGGGCATTGCGGACATCTGCCGCAAACACGATCTCTGGCTGATCTCCGACGAGGTCTATGACACCCAAATCTGGGAAGGCGAACACCTCTCCCCCCGCGCCCTCCCCAACATGGCCGAGCGCACCCTTGTCGTCGGCTCCATGTCCAAATCCCATGCCATGACCGGAAGCCGGGTCGGCTGGATCTGCGGCCCTGTGGATGTGGTCGAACACCTCATCAACCTCGCCACCCACACGACCTATGGCGTGCCCGGCTATATTCAGGACGCCGCCGATTTCGCGATCTCCCAAGGCTCTGATCTCGAAGATAAAATCGCCGAACCTTTCCGCCGCCGTCGTGCCCTCGCCACCGAGATTCTTGCGCGCCACAACACGGTTGGCGTAGTGCCCTCCCAAGGCGCCATGTATATCATGCTCGACCTGCGCGCGACCGGCCTGAGTGGCTTTGACTTTGCCAACCAACTGCTTGACGCGCACCACATCGCCGTCATGCCCGGCGAGAGCTTTGGCCGCGCCGCCGCAGGCCATATCCGCGTCGCCATGACCATCGACGACGCCCGCTTTGCCGAGGCCCTCGAAACCATCTGTCGCTTTGCGGAATCGCTTTCGAACTAGCCATTTGCGACATCCTGTCGCTTTCCGCACAGATTTCCCTGTTTTCCTCGCACAAACTTTCCCAAAACAGGGAGAATTCGCATGCGTTGGAAAATCTACCTGACGCGCCTTGTCATCGGGGCCACCCGTGGCCGCGCCGCCCGTGGGCGACCGGTCCATGTCTGTCATCACTTCGCATAACAGACATCTTATCAAAGGCTTACACCGCATGACAAATGTACAATCTCGCCGTTCCGGCGGGCGCGCTGCGCGCCATATCAGCCGCACTAATCCCCTTGCCTCCAACGTCCGGCCCATCCGCCCCGGCCTTGAAGGTGGACGCTACAATCCTCTGACCGAGGCCGACATGGCCCGCATTCACGAGGCTGCCCTGACCGCGCTCGAAGAGATCGGCCTCGCCGGAGCCCCCGAAAGCGGTATCGCCTATCTGACCCGCGCCGGGGCCGTGCTTGGCGAAGATGGACGCCTGCGCTTCCCTCGCGCGCTTGTCGAAGACACCATCGCCAAGGCCAACCGCAGCGTGACACTCTTTGGCCGCGACCCGTCCCATGACATGTCCCTCGCCGGTCCCCGCGTCCATTACGGCACCGCCGGGGCTGCCGTGCATGTGGTCGACCCAGAGGGCCGCCACTACCGCGAGAGCACGCTTCAGGATCTCTATGACGCTGCCAGGATCACGGATCGCCTCGACAATATCCACTTCCTGCAACGCCCCATGGTCGCGCGCGATATCACTGATAACCGTGAAATGGATTACAACACGGTCTATGCCTGCTGCGCCGGGACGCGCAAACATGTGGGCACCTCCTTTACCGACAAGGCTCATGTCGCCGATGCCCTCGAAATGTTGCACCTGATCGCAGGCAGCGAAGAGGCCTGGCGTGCACGGCCTTTTGTCAGCAATTCCAACTGCTTCGTCGTGCCGCCCATGCGCTTTGCAACCGAAAGCTGCGAGGTGATGGAGGCCTGCATTGAGGGCGGCATGCCGGTGCTTCTCCTATCCGCGGGCATGGCCGGCGCCACCGCGCCTTCAACCGTTGCAGGGGCCATCGTGCAATCCACCGCCGAATGCCTTGCCGGTCTTGTCTATGTCAACGCGGTCAAACCCGGCCACCCGGCGATTTTTGGCACATGGCCCTTTGGTCTTGACCTGCGCACCGGCGCGATGAGCGTCGGTTCGGGCGAACAGGCACTCCTCTCGGCGGGCTGCGCCCAAATGCACCGTTTCTACGATGTGCCCGGTGGCGCGGCAGCCGGGGCTGCGGATTCCAAACTGCCCGATATGCAGGCCGGTTGGGAACAGATGTGTTCGGCGGTGATGACCGGTCTATCAGGCTGCAACATGGTTTACGAGGCGGCGGGAATGCATGCCTCGCTCCTCGGATTCTGCCATGAATCCCTGATCCTCGGCGATGATCTCATCGGTCAGGCCCTGCGCTGTGTGCGCGGTATCGAGGTTGATGACGAAACTCTTGCCCTCGACCAAATGCGCGAGGTTTGCATCGGCGGACCGGGCCATTACCTCGGCACGAGCCAGACCCTAGGCCGGATGCAAAAAGATCATGTGTATCCAAAGCTTGGCGACAGAACTTCACCCAAAGAATGGGACGAAAAAGGCAAGCCGGATCTCATCGCCAACGCCACAATACGCAAAGACGAAATCCTTACCGAACCAGGTCTCGCACAATTCGACCCGCTCACCGATCAGGCGATCCGCAAGCGGTTCAACATTCACCTGTCCCTCTGAACGAAAAACGGGGGGCCAAAGGCCCCCCAGTTTCGCCGCTCAGGCTCACTCTTTATACCGCCCGTGGTTTTTTGCCTGCGGCCTGAGCGTCGTCGGGGCGAGCGCACCCGCCCCGTGTTCTGTTAGCTACACCCGCTTGTCGCGCCGCAGGTGTTGCACTTCATGCAGGTGCCGTTGCGCACCAACGTGTAGTTGCCGCAATCGCCGCAAGGATCGCCCTCGTAGCCCTGCATCTTGGCCTTCGTGCGCGCATCCATGGACACGGTGCCCGAGGATACGGCGGTGGTTGTTGACACACTCACCGAACCGCTGGTTTCCGGTACCAAAGTTTGCAGCGCCACTTCCGGATCTGTCCCGCTAAGCGCCACGGCCCCTGCCGCGCCGCCATTCAGCACCACAAGCTCCTGCGGAAGACGCTTGCGCAGGTATCCGGTCGAGGAAATCTGCTTAAGCACTTCGAGCGATTTCGACGCTGCGCTTTCGCTGAGTTCCTGAACGTTCGATACGCCCTCTTCCTCGCCACGGCCCAGATCGTCGAAGGACGCGCCCTGTGGTTTCACATGAGCAAGGTCGGTGCGATCAAGATAGGACACAGCCAGTTCGCGGAAGATATAGTCGAGGATCGACGTCGCGTTCTTGATCGAGTCATTGCCCTGCACCATGCCCGCCGGTTCGAACTTGGTGAAGGTAAAGGCATCAACGAACTCCTCAAGCGGCACACCGTATTGAAGACCAACCGACACTGCGATGGCAAAGTTGTTCATCATCGCACGGAATCCCGCGCCTTCCTTGTGCATGTCGATGAAAATCTCGCCGAGCGAGCCATCCTCATACTCGCCCGTGCGCAGATAGACCTTGTGGCCGCCGACAACCGCCTTCTGGGTATAGCCCTTGCGGCGTTCCGGCATCTTGCTGCGCTGGGACTTGATGATCTCCTTGATGACCACCTTCTCGATGATCTTCTCGGCAAGCACGACCGCTTTTTCCTGCATCGAGCCGCTTTCGAGCGCCTCTGCCGCCTCGTCATCATCCTCGACCAGCGCCGCCGCCAGAGGCTGCGACAGTTTCGAACCATCCCGATACAGCGCGTTCGCCTTCACACCAAGCGACCAGGACAACTCATAAGCCTTCTGACAGTCCTCAATCGTGGCATCGTTGGGCATGTTGATCGTCTTCGAGATCGCCCCCGAGATGAACGACTGCGCCGCCGCCATCATGGTGATGTGGCTATTGACCGAGAGATACCGCTTGCCCTTCTTGCCGCAGGCGTTGGCACAATCGAAGATCGCGTAATGCTCTTCCTTGAGGAAAGGCGCCCCTTCGAGGGTCATGGTGCCGCAGACATGGTCGTTGGCCGCGTCGATATCCTTGCGGGTAAAGCCAAGGTGCGACAGCAAGTCAAAGGTCGGATCGTTGAGTTTCTCCGCCGGAATGCCGAGCACATTGGTGCAGAAGGCTTCGCCGAGGGTCCACTGATTGAAGACGAACCGGATATCAAAAGCGGTTGCGAGCGAAGATTCGATCTTGTCGAGCTCCGCCTGACCGAACCCATGCCCGATAAGCGAGGTATGGTTGATCCCCGGCGCATTACCAAGGCTGCCATGGCCAACCGCATAAGACACGATCTCTTCGATCTGAGCCGAAGAATAGCCAATCTTTTCAAGGGCCGCAGGCACGGACCGGTTGATGATCTTGAAGTAACCGCCACCGGCCAGTTTCTTGAACTTCACCAAGGCAAAGTCCGGCTCGATCCCGGTCGTGTCGCAATCCATCACAAGGCCAATCGTACCAGTCGGCGCAATAACAGAGGTCTGAGCGTTGCGATAGCCGTGTTTCTCGCCAAGGCGCAGCGCCTCATCCCAGCTCGACTGGGCCAGAGCCACAAGCTTTTGATCCGGGCAATTGTCCAGATCAAGCTCTACTGGTTTCACCGCGAGGTTCTCATAACCCTCGGTCTCGCCATAGGCGGCGCGGCGGTGGTTACGGATAACGCGCAGCATGTGATCGGCATTGCGCTTATAGCCCGAAAACGCCCCAAGTTCGCCCGCCATCTCGGCCGAGGTAGCATAGGACACGCCGGTCATGATTGCCGTGAGCGCCCCAGTGAGCGCCCGGCCCTCATCGGAATCATAGCTGAACCCCATGTTCATCAGCAGCCCGCCGATATTGGCATAGCCAAGGCCAAGGGTGCGGAAATCATAGGAAAGCTGGGCGATTTCCTTAGAGGGGAACTGCGCCATCATCACCGAAATTTCGAGCGTCACAGTCCAAAGACGCGTCGCATGCATGTAATCTTCGGCGTTGAACACTCCCTCCTCAAGGAAGGTCAGCAGGTTCATCGACGCCAGGTTACAGGCCGTGTCATCAAGGAACATGTATTCCGAACATGGGTTCGACCCGCGGATTGCACCATCTTCCGGGCAGGTATGCCAGGCGTTAACGGTGTCGTGGAACTGAATGCCCGGATCGGCACAGGCCCAGGCCGCGTGCCCGACGTCTTCCCAAAGCTTGCGCGCCTTGATCGTCTTGGCCACGGAGCCGTCGGTGCGCCGGATCAGTTCCCAATCAGCATCATCCTTGACTGCCTGAAGAAAGGCATCGGTGACGCGGATCGAGTTGTTGGAGTTCTGGCCCGAGACCGAGGCATAAGCCTCACTATCCCAATCGGTGTCATAGGTCGGGAATTCGATCGAACCATAGCCCTGCTTGGCGTAATCCAGCACGCGCTTGACGTAAGTCTCGGGGATCGCAACCTTTTTGGACTCGCGGATCGCCGCCTTCAGACCGTCGTTGACCTTCGGGTCATAAGCGTCCTCTTCCTTGCCGTCCCAGGCACGGATCGCTGCGAAGATGTCGTTGAGCTTCTGCTCGTGCATCTTTGAGCCGGCCACGATCGAGGCAACCTTTTGCTCTTCCTTGACCTTCCAGTTGATATATTCCTCGATATCCGGGTGGTCGGCATCGACAATGACCATCTTGGCCGCGCGCCGTGTGGTGCCGCCGGATTTGATCGCGCCCGCCGCGCGGTCGCCAATCTTCAAGAACCCCATCAGGCCCGAGGATTTGCCGCCACCCGACAGATTTTCGTTGGCTGCACGTAGCGACGAGAAGTTGGTGCCGGTGCCCGAGCCGTATTTGAACAGACGCGCCTCACGCACCCAGAGATCCATAATGCCGCCATCACCCACAAGGTCATCGGCGACCGACTGGATAAAGCAGGCATGTGGCTGCGGATGTTCATAAGCGGATTTCGAACGGGTCAACTTGCCGGTTTTGTAATCCACATAGTGGTGCCCCTGGCTCGGCCCGTCGATGCCATAGGCCCAATGCAGACCGGTGTTGAACCACTGCGGCGAGTTCGGCGCCGCACGCTGCGAGGCGAGCATATAGCGCATCTCGTCGAAATAGGCGCGCGCGTCTTCCTCTGTCGAGAAATAGCCCCCCTTCCAGCCCCAATAAGCCCATGCGCCCGCGAGACGGTCAAAAACCTGCTTGGAAGAGATTTCACCGCCCATCTCGGCGCCTTCCGCCGGGACCGAGCGCCAAAGGAATTCCGGCACACCCTTTTCCTTGACCTTCTTGGTCTTGGACGGCACGCCCGCCTTGCGGAAATACTTTTGTGCGATCACATCGCTGGCAACTTGGCTCCAGCTGGTCGGCACTTCGACATTATCGAGCTTGAAAACAATGGTGCCATCCGGATTGCGAATCTCGGATACCGTGGTCACGAAATCCAGGCTTGCATATGCGTCCTGGCCTGCCTTGGTGAAATTTCTTTCGATTTTCATTGTGCTGCCTCTGTTTCCCAGCGTGTTGTCTTCTCCGCTGCGCCTGTTCTGCGCAACGGGCTGGCCGGCGATGACGATCAGAGACAAAAAACCTGCGCCCGACGCCAACATGTACGTCGATCATCCCGAACCATCCCTCTGTTCGGATCGTTGCGTGGTGTCTGTCCCTGCTCCAGTCCTCCACCACTATATGTTGTGGCGTTTCCGACCTGCCTCCACAATCTGACGTATTCGCCCTAAGACGGTCAAACGATTTATTTGGCCCTTTGAGGGATTTTTAATGTTGACCGGGAAGGTCGATTTTGACGCTGACATGACGATTGCGATTCCTTCGTTAACGCGAAATCGCCCCTCTCTTGGCGCGTCACTTCGGGTGGTTTCCAGAACCCCCTAAAATACAACGAAAATCCCGGATAGCTCCGATCCGGCCCCAGTTATCCACAAGATTTAGAGGCCGCGAAAAGGTTAACACAATATATATGCGGCCTTCATCGTTCTGACATCCTTTGATGCCTAACCCGAGAGATGATTCTCTTGTCCGCGCCGCCCGAGAAAGCGCCACCCGACGCAAAAAGCGGCAGACCATATGTCCTATTAAGAAGAAAGATTGGTCGGGGCGGAGAGATTCGAACTCCCGACCCTCTGTTCCCAAAACAGATGCGCTACCAGGCTGCGCTACGCCCCGAACCGAGGCCGGGTTTAGCGACTAAGGCTTGCGCGAACAAGGCCAAACCGCACCTGTTTGTGAAATAGATGGGTGGCGCATCTCGGTGCCCTGCCCGATCCCGAACGCCCGCGCCAGACCTCCCCCAATCTCAAGCACATAGCGCACCGGCACCCCGCTCGGGATCAAGGTCCGGTCGCCGGGAACGGCATTGTCATGCACCCGCGCGACCCGGCCCGCCTCGTCGACAAAGATCATGTCGAGTGGAATCAGGGTGTTTTCCATCCAGAAGCTGACCGGTCGACTCTGCTCAAAGACAAAGAGCATCCCTGCTCCGGCAGACAATGCTTCACGCATCATCAGGCCCCGGGCACGTTCCTCTTCATCATCGGCTATCTCAACCCGGAAATGCGCCTCGCCCCAGTCCCCGCGCAGGCTTACCCGATCATCACGACACAGCGTATCGGCCAAACCGGGTAGCGCACCCAGACACAACGCAAACGCGCCGAAAAAAAGAGCCCGGATCAATCCGGGTCCTTTTCGAGCGCATTTTCCCAAGCGCTGACTTCAATCGCCATACGCCCGCGTTTGCCCTCGATCACCCGGATCGCCAGTGCCTCACCGGGCTGCAGATCGGCAAGACCGGACCGGCGCAATACCTCAATGTGGACGAACACATCCTCGGGCCGCCCGAACACATTGGCAAAGCCAAAGCCCTTGCCTTTGTCGAACCATTTGACCCGCGCCGGCTCAAGCCGGGCATTGCGAATTTCCTCTTCGTCAAGCTCGACGAAATCGGCCAGTGTGTGGGACTCCGAGGCGCTTGGCGCCTCGATCCGGATCACCTCAACGGCCTGTACGCCCCGATCGGTTTTCTGGACGTCAATTTCGATCCGTGCCGCATCTGCTACCGTGCTCTGGCCAAAATTGCGCAGAACATTGGCGTGCAAAAGCACGTCCGGACCACCTCCATCACTAACGACAAACCCAAATCCTTTAACCGGGTCGAACCACTTCACTTCCCCAATGATTCGCGTCAGCTCTCTTCTATTCTCGCTCAACACCTTAACCCTACGTAAGTCATCCCCATGCGAGACAGAGTGTGCGCCATTTTTCTGCTTGGGGCAAGGCGATCTGACACGTGTTTTCAACGACTTGCATTTTACGTGACGCGAATGTCACCATCTTAACCACTGTCATTTATGGGTTGAGGCGTGTCACACTCCAAGGAGTTTGCGCACTCTCCCTACGCCATACGAAACGATCATGCAGGCGAAATGGCCCATCGGCCCAGAACTCGATTTCAACCGGCACGATTCGAAACCCGCCCCAGAAGGGCGGACGTTTGGGAGATGGTCCCTGCTGGGCAGTGACCTTGGCCACTTCCCCCATCAAAGCGGTGCGCGACGAAAGTGGCTCAGATTGCTTTGAGGCCCAGGCGCCAAGACGGCTTTTGAGTGAACGCGATGCATAATATTCGTCCGCCTTGATGCCCTCTTCACGACTCACCAGCCCGCGTACCCGCACCTGTCGGCGCAGCGACTTCCAATGCATGACAAAGGCCGCCTTGCCCGTGCTTTCGATCTCACGGCCCTTGGCACTGTTGTAATTGGTATAAAAGACAAACGCCGCGTCCTCGATCTCCTTCAGGAGCACCATGCGCACATTGGGCAAGCCCTCGGCATCTACCGTCGCCATGGCGATGGCATTGGGATCGTTGATTTCGCTCTGCTCCGCCTCCGCCAGCCAATGGCGCGCGATCACGAAGGGATCATCCCCTGCAAAAATACCAGTTCTGTCAGCCATGGTCCAAAGCCTCCTTGCGGCGCGTCACCGCTCTTGATGCATTCCGGTGGATCGCCTAAACGTCCCTTTAACCGAATTGCGACGGAGTATGACGGAATGTCAAACAATCTGATGGCGGGCAAGCGTGGCGTGATCATGGGCCTTGCCAATGACAAGTCGATTGCCTGGGGCATTGCCAAGGCCTGTGCCGATGCTGGCGCCGAGATGGCCTTTACCTATATGGGTGAAGCGTTCAAGAAACGCGTGGCCCCTCTGGGCGAGCAACTTGGCGTCACGACGCTGATTGATTGCGACGTGTCCGATATGGCCTCTGTCGACGCTGCCTTTGCCGAGATCGAAGCCCAGTTCGGCAAGATCGACTTTCTCGTTCATGCCATCGGGTTTTCCGACAAGAACGAGCTGCGCGGCCGCTATGTCGATACAAGCCGCGACAACTTCCTGATGACGATGGACGTAAGCTGCTACAGCTTCACCGCCGTGATGCAACGCGCCGAGAAGATCATGAACGAGGGCGCTTCGGCCCTGACCCTGACCTATTATGGCGCCGAACAGGTCATGCCGCATTATAATGTCATGGGTGTCGCCAAGGCCGCGCTTGAGGCCTCGGTCAAATACCTCGCCGAAGACCTCGGCAAAGACGGCATCCGCGTCAACGCAATCTCCGCCGGCCCGATCAAAACGCTGGCCGCCTCCGGCATCGGTGATTTCCGCTATATCCTGAAATGGAACGAGCTGAACTCGCCGCTGCGTCGCAACGTGTCCATCGACGATGTGGGAAATTCGGCGCTCTATCTCCTCTCCGATCTCGGAAGCGGCGTCACCGGCGAGAACCTGCACGTGGATGCGGGCTATCACGTGGTCGGCATGAAGGCCGTCGACGCACCCGATATCGACGCCGTCACCGGAAGGAAATAAGCCATGAGCGACCGCCTGCCCCACGAAAAAGGCTTTCATATCAGCTGGGACCAAATTCATCGCGATTCCCGTGCGCTTGCCTGGCGTCTCGACGGGCTTGGCCCGGATGACGGTGCTTGGCGGGCCGTGGTCGCGATCACCCGTGGCGGCATGGCACCCGCGATGATCGTCAGCCGCGAGCTGGACATCCGCACCGTCGACACGATCAGCGTGAAGTCCTACCACTCGGGGGGCGGCAAGCAAGACCAGCAGCGCGAAGCGCAGGTGCTCAAGGCACCGGACGCCGAGTTGATGGGCGACGGCACCGGCATTCTTATCATCGACGACCTCGTCGATAGCGGTAAAACGCTCGAACTCGTACGTGAGATGTACCCCAAGGCGCATTTCGCCACGGTCTATGCCAAGCCCAAAGGGCGTCCGCAGGTCGAGACCTTCATCACTGAAGTTAGCCAAGACACTTGGATTTTCTTCCCGTGGGATATGGCCCTGCAGTATGTGGAGCCCTATCGCGGCACGGATTAAAGCTTGCGCCCGCTGCACAGGCAGGATGCCTCCGGCGGGAGTATTTTTGCTAAGATGAAGACAGGGGCGCATTGCCCCGGACCGGAGCGGCCCTTAGGGTCGCTCTTGTTGTTTCGACCATCGGAGAGCGCCATGTCCCTGCCCCGCACCGCCACGACCTTTGCACCGCCCGTCATGGAGGCGCGCCGTTGGCTTGATGGGGTGACCTTTGCCGAAGACCGCCCGCTCATCAACGTGAGTCAGGCCGCCCCTGTTGATCCGCCCCCTGAGGCCCTGCGCCGCCACATCGCCGAGGTGGCACTTAACATGCCCGAGGCGCATCTTTACGGCCCGGTCCTTGGCCTGCCCGAATTGCGCGCAGAGGTAGCGGCCCAGTTTGGCACCGCCTATGGCGGAACGATTGCGCCCTCTCAGGTCGCTATCACTTCCGGCTGCAATCAGGCCTTTTGCGCCGCAATCACGGCCCTTGCCGGGCAAGGTGACGAGGTAATCCTGCCGGTGCCGTGGTACTTCAATCACAAGATGTGGCTCGACATGATGGGCGTCAAAGCGGTGCCTCTGGCAACCGGCGCGGGCCTCCTGCCCGATCCGGACGCCGCCCGTACCCTCATCACCGACCGCACCCGCGCCATCGTTCTTGTTACTCCGAACAACCCTGGCGGCGTCGAATATCCCGCCGATCTCGTGCGCGCCTTCTATGACCTTGCCCGCGAGACCGGCCTGCGTCTCATCGTCGACGAGACCTACCGCGATTTCGACTCTCGCACTGGCGCGCCGCATGACCTCTTTAACGATCCCGATTGGTCCGACACGCTGGTGCAGCTCTATTCCTTCTCCAAGGCCTACCGCCTCACCGGCCACCGGGTCGGCGCGATGCTCTCCTCCGAGGCGCTTCTCGCTGAGGTGGAGAAATTCCTCGACACCGTCACGATCTGCCCCAACCAGCTTGGCCAACATGCCGCGCTCTGGGGGATGCAGAACCTCTCGCAGTGGCTCTCGGGGGAACGGGCCGAAATCCTCGACCGGCGCGCCGCCATCACCGACGCCATGCCCACACTTGAGGCCCAAGGCTGGGAACTCATGGGGCTTGGGGCCTATTTCGCCTATCTGCGCCATCCCTTTGCGCAATCCTCCGATGCCCTCGCCCCCGCCCTCGTGCGCGAAGCGGGCGTGCTCTGCCTGCCCGGCACCATGTTCATGCCAGAAGGCAACCCCGCAGGCGGCGAACAGCTCCGCATCGCCTTTGCCAATGTGGACCGCGGCGGGATCAGCACGCTGTTTGACCGCCTCGCAGCCGTTTCCTTTGATAAACGCGAGGAATAGGGGCGGCATCGCCCTTGCCCCCCCTGCCCGCGCGTCGTAGACATCGCACGATAAATTCAATGGAGAAGGCAGGGAGCCGCCATGTCCAAGTCAAGCACGTCGAAAACCCTCGTCTGGATCCTGATGGCCATGCTCATCTTTGGTCTTGGCGGGTTCGGGATCACCAACCTTGGCGGATCGACAACCGCGATCGGCACGGTTGGCGACAAGGAAATCGGCATCAACGACTATGCCCGCGCCCTCCAGAACGAGATTCGCGCCATCGAGGCCCAGACCGGCCAATCGATTAGCCTTGCCGATGCTCAGGCCATGGGGCTGGATCGTGTCGTGCTTGGCAACCTCGTCACCACCCGCGCGCTCGACGCCGAGAATGACCGCCTTGGGATTTCGCTTGGCGATACGCGCCTTGCAAATGAACTGATGGCGATCTCGGCTTTCCAGTCGCCCACCGGTGATTTCGACCGCGAAGCCTATAAATTCGCCCTCGAACAGATCAACATGAACGAAGCGGATTTCGAAATCTCGATCCGCGAGGAAAGCGCCCGCACCCTGCTTCAGGCCGCCATCGTGTCCGGTCTGTCGATGCCGGTCTCCTATGGCGAAGTGATCCTGAACTTCGTCGGCGAAGAACGTGACGTGACGCTGGCCCGCCTTGATGCCGATGCCCTTGCCTATCCGGTTGCCACACCTTCGCAGGCCGATCTCAAAGCCTATTACGACGCCAATATCGCCGCCTTTACCCGCCCCGCCATGCGCGAAATCACCTATGCTTGGCTCTCGCCGGACATGCTGATTGATACGGTCGAGATCGACGAAGAGACCTTACGCGCCCTCTATGAAGAGCGCTCTGACGAATTCAACACCCCCGAACGCCGCCTTGTCGAGCGCCTCGCCTTTGCCGACATGGCCGAGGCCGAAGCCGCACGCGCCGAGCTTGACGCCGGGACCACCAGCTTCGAAGCCCTTGTCGAGAACCGTGGCTTGCAGCTTTCCGATGCCGATCTCGGCGATGTGAGCATTTCCGATCTTGGCGCAGCGGGCGAAACCGTCTTCGCCGCCGAAGTCGGCAGCATCGCAGGCCCGGTTCAGACCATCCTCGGCGCAGCGATCTACCGGATAAACGGTGTTCTTCCCGGCAATGAATTGCCTTATGAAGACGCCCTGCCCGAGCTGCGTGAAGAACTCGCCGCCGAACGCGCCCGCCGCGTGATTGATGCCGAGATGAGCGCGATTGATGACCTCCTCGCCGCTGGTGCAACCCTTGAGGAACTGGCCAAGGAAAGCGACATGCAGGTCGCACAGATTTCTTGGCATGACGGGCTTGGTGACGGGATTGCGGGCTACGAAGAGTTCCGCGCCATCGCCGCCACCGTAACCGCCGACGATTTCCCGCAGATCGAAATCCTTGAGGATGGCGGCATCTTTGCCCTGCGCCTTGATGGCGAAACCCCGGCCGCACCTGCGCCCTTCGACGAAGTGCGCGACCTCGTAGCCGACGAATGGACCCGCGCCGAAACCGTGCGCCGCCTCGAAGAAATGGCTGCAAACCTCGCCCCGATGCTTGGTGCTGAGGCCGACTTCTCGGTCTTCGCCCTTGATGCGCGCACCGAGACCGGCATCCTGCGCAACGGCTTTGTACCGGACACCCCGGCCACTTTCCTTGATGCAATCTTTGCGCTTGAGCCCGGCTCTGTGGTGACCCTGCCGCATGATGATACGTTGCTTGTGGTGCGTCTTGATGCCGTGCGTCTGCCGGACAAATCCAACGAGGAAATCACCTCGCTGGCCAACACCCTCCTGCGTCAGGCTGCCGAAGGCATGGCTCAGGATGTGTTCCAGGCCTACGCGACCGAGCTTCAGGCCCTCAATGGCGTGACCCTCGATCAGGCCGCGATCAACGCTGTCCACGCGCAATTCCAGTAACCCCGACAGGAAAGTTCGCCCTTTGGAACTGATCCCCTCCTTCGATGAATTTGCCGCCGCCCACGAGGCGGGACAGAACCAGGTCGTCTATACCCGGCTGGCTGCCGATCTCGACACGCCTGTGTCGCTCATGCTCAAACTCACCGGCGCTCAGAAGGATGCCTTCATCCTCGAATCCGTGACCGGCGGCGAAGTGCGTGGGCGTTATTCGATCATCGGCATGAAGCCCGATCTGATCTGGCAATGCCATGGCGAACAGGCGCGGATCAATCGCAGCGCACGCTTTGATTCCGACGGGTTCGTGGCGCAGGAGGGCAATCCGCTTGACGCCCTGCGCGCCCTCATCGCCGAGAGCCGCATCGACCTTCCCGAGGACCTGCCGCAGGCCGCCGCCGGGCTTTTCGGCTATCTTGGCTATGACATGATCCGCCTTGTCGAGCACCTGCCCAATGTGAACCCCGACCCGCTCGGCCTGCCCGATGCCTGCATGCTGCGCCCTTCGGTCGTCGCCGTGCTTGATGGCGTCAAGGGTGAGGTCACCGTCGTAAGCCCCGCTTGGGTCACCGACGGTATGTCCGCCAAAGCCGCCTATGCCCAAGCCGCCGAGCGCGTCATGGATGCAGTGCGCGATCTGGAACGCGCCATGCCACAGGCCGCGCGCGATCTCGGTCAGGCCCATGAAATAGCCCCGCCGGTCTCGAACTTTACCAAGGACGGCTACATGGCCGCGGTCGAAAAGGCCAAGGACTATATCCGCGCCGGTGACATCTTTCAGGTCGTCCCCGCACAGCGCTGGACCCAAGAGTTCCGTGAACCGCCCTTCGCCCTCTACCGGAGCTTGCGGCGCACCAACCCCTCGCCCTTCATGTTCTATTTCAACTTCGGCGGTTTTCAGGTCATCGGCGCCAGCCCCGAAATCCTCGTTCGGGTCTTTGGCGACGAAGTCACCATTCGCCCCATCGCTGGCACCCGCCCGCGCGGCGCAACGCCCGAAGAGGACAAGGCCCTCGAAGAGGATCTTCTGGCCGACAAGAAAGAACTCGCTGAACATCTCATGCTGCTCGATCTCGGGCGCAACGATGTGGGCCGTGTCGCCAAAATCGGCACCGTGCGCCCGACCGAGAAATTCATCATCGAACGCTATTCCCACGTGATGCATATCGTCTCCAACGTGGTAGGTGAACTCTCCGAGGATCACGACGCGCTCTCGGCCTTTTTCGCGGGTATGCCCGCCGGAACAGTGTCCGGCGCGCCCAAGGTGCGCGCGATGGAAATCATCGACGAGCTGGAGCCGGAGAAACGCGGCGTCTATGGCGGCGGTGTCGGATATTTCAGTGCGGGCGGCGACATGGACATGTGTATCGCCCTGCGCACGGCCATCGTGCAGGACGAGAAGCTCTATATTCAGGCCGGTGGCGGCGTCGTCTACGATAGCGACCCGGAATCGGAATATATGGAAACCGTCCACAAATCGAACGCCATCCGCCGCGCTGCCGCAGATGCCGCGCGTTTTACCGGCAACGGCAACAGCTAATCGCCTGACATTCTTCTAAAAAATGCATCCGCAGGAAAACCTTTCAGAAGATTTTCCCGCCCCAATCACGGCTGCTTGGCGCGCAGCACCGCAGACACCGGCGCCAGTGATACCGTGCTGGCCCGATCCTGAAGACCCCAGACCATAAGCGCGGAAAGGGTCTCGTCATGCACCCGACCGACCATAATCACTCCACCCTCTTGATCGGCTTTGAACGCCGCTTGATCGAGGAATCGGCGGATCACCGTCGCATTCTGCCCCTTACCGTCGAAATCGCGGAACACCGTCGCCGCCGGAACGCCTTCTCGGCTGGCAAGCTTCTGAGCGGTGTTGAGCCCATTGGCCAGCATCACCAGCCCATGCCCCGACGCCAAAAGCACTTCGGTCACCTGATCCGAGACTTCGCGCGCGCCCTGAAGCCCGTCGCCCATACCTTCCAGAACCCCAACGGCCCCCGGCATCGCCTTGAGATGCGCCTCCATGGCGACCTCGACATCCGTGGCCGCCGCAGCCGCCGGGATGTCGATCATGGCCAGCGTCTCATACCCCATCGCACGATAAGCCGCCTCACGCGCCGCCGCATCCGGGGTCAGTGTATTGATCGCAAAACTTACCGGGAACCGCAGCCCCGTCACCATCGCCTCGTCAATCGGCGTAGATCCGTCGTCAATCAACACCACCGCCATCAGCGGCTTGCCTTCTGCCTCGAACGGCTCGGCATTGACCTCAAAGGGGCGCGGCGCGGCCTCGTCACCTGTGTCTGTTTCCACGGTTGGCAGGCGCGAGGATTTATGCTGCGGGAAACTCTCTGTCAGCGTGCCGGCCGGCTTCATCACCGGCGCAGGGCTCATCTCTTCGGCCTCCGACGCCTCGGCGCCCGGCGTCAGGTCCGCCTCGGGCGCAGGTGTCTCAAAGGCGCTGCCCACCTCCGGCACATCCGGAGCTGCGGGCTGATCGGGATTGGTCGTGATTGAGGTCTCTGCATCGGGCAAAACCGTCACTTCGGCCTCGGGGGCTTCTGGCGCGCGGGCCTGCGGGGCGGGCGTGACGGGGTTTTCCGTTTCCGCCGTGCCACTCACTCCGCTTTCCAGCATATTGATTTCAGGCGCCGTCAGGTTCTCCTGCGGCTGGCCCGGATCGGGCTTGGGGGCCGGGTCCGTATCGGCCAGCGGTGTCTGTTCATCCTCCGACGCCTCGGCCTCAACCGCGCCGCCTGCCTCTCCGGCAAGCCCTTCATCGGCCTGCGACGGGCTGGCAATACCGCCGGTATCTTCCTTATCCGACCCGGTGGTCGTCTCTACCGCGCTTGTCTGCGGCACAACAGTCGCCGGAAGCGGTGCCATCAATGAGGCCACCCCCACCACGACCACAACCGCGATAGCGCCCCAGATCACCCCTGTGAGAAACCCTCGAAACATCTGCCCTGCCCTCCATTCGCCGCCAAATCGGCCCCGTGGTCCGGATCGGGACCGAAAAGGGGTCTTCACGCCCCGTGGCCCCCTTGACCCTCAGCGTCAAGCCTGAACATGTATACCGCGACCATGGCCGGGGCCTCCACCCCGTTTTGAAAACTTTGAGCGAAGAACTGCGAAATGCTGCTCCTGATCGACAATTACGACAGTTTTACCTACAATCTCGTCCACTATCTTGGCGAACTCGGGGCCGATGTGAGCGTCTATCGCAACGATGCGCTGACGGTGCAGGACGCAATGGCGCTGCGGCCTTCGGGGATTTTGCTCTCGCCCGGCCCCTGTGACCCGGATCAGGCCGGAATCTGCCTCTCCCTGACCCATGCCGCCGCCGAAACCGCAACACCGCTCCTTGGCGTGTGTCTCGGCCATCAAACCATCGGTCAGGCCTTTGGCGGCAAGGTGGTGCGCTGTCATGAGATCGTGCATGGCAAAATGGGCACCATGCACCATACCGGCAAGGGCCTCTTCAAAGGCCTTCCCTCGCCGTTTGAGGCAACACGCTATCATTCCCTCGTTGTCGAGCGCGAGAGCCTGCCCGACTGCCTCGAAATCACCGCCGAACTTGAGGATGGCACGATCATGGGCCTGCAACACCGCACCCTCCCGATCCAGGGCGTGCAGTTCCACCCCGAATCTATCGCCTCCGAACATGGCCATGCCATGCTGAAGAACTTCATCGACATGATGCCCGCGAAAGAAAGTGAGCCCGCATGAGCGACGCGATCAAACCCCTGATCGGCGCAGCCGCCGACCGCCCGCTAACCCGCGCCGAGGCCGAAACCGCCTTTGAAATCCTGTTTGAAGGCGAAGCCACGCCCTCGCAGATCGGCGGCCTCTTGATGGCGCTGCGCACGCGGGGCGAAACCGTGGATGAATATGCCGCCGCCGCCGCCGTCATGCGCGCCAAGTGCAAACCCGTCAAAGCCCCCGCAGGCGCGATCGACATCGTTGGCACTGGCGGTGATGGCAAGGGCACGCTCAACATCTCTACCGCAACCGCTTTTGTCGTCGCGGGCGCAGGTGTGCCGGTCGCCAAGCACGGCAACCGCAACCTTTCCTCAAAATCCGGCGCGGCCGATGCCCTCACCCAAATGGGTGTCAACGTCATGGTTGGCCCAGAAGTCGTTGAAAAAGCGCTCGAAACTTGCGGCATCGCCTTCATGATGGCCCCCATGCACCACCCGGCGATTGCCCATGTGATGCCCACCCGTCAGGAACTCGGCACCCGCACGATCTTTAACATCCTCGGCCCGCTCACCAACCCGGCTGGTGTTAAACGCCAACTGACCGGTGCGTTTTCCCGCGACCTCATCCGCCCCATGGCCGAAACCCTCGGCCAACTTGGTAGCGAACACGCCTGGCTCGTCCATGGTAGCGACGGCACGGATGAGCTGACCATCACCGGCATAAGCTGGGTCTCGGCCCTTGAACCCGATGGCTCGGTCAAGGACGTGGAAATCCACCCCGAAGATGCCGGCCTGCCTGTGCACCCGTTTGAAGACATCCTCGGCGGCACACCCGAGGAAAACGGCATCGCCTTCCGCGCCCTACTCGACGGCGCGCCGAGCGCCTACCGCGATGCCGTTCTGCTCAACTCCGCCGCCGCCCTCGTCGTCGCCGACGCCGTGAGCGACCTGCGCGAAGGTGTTGAAAAGGCTCGCGAAAGCATTGATAGCGGCAAAGCGCTCGCCGCGATCCAGGGCCTTGCCGCCGTGACCTCTGCGACCTGATACCGGATCATGTCGCAGATGATGCACATACCGGGCGCATGGGCGCATCTGCCATTCTTTGAGCGCGATTATCCAGCCATCGAGGCAACACTGGCCGCCGAAACGCGCCCCATCCTGCCGCCCGCCCCCCAACGCTTTGCCGCGCTCGACGCCTGCCCACCTGAGGCCACCCGCGTGGTGATCCTCGGTCAAGACCCCTACCCAACCCCCGGCCATGCCCATGGGTTTGCCTTCTCGGTGGAACCCGATGTGCGCCCCCTGCCGCGCTCGCTCGGCAATATCTTCAAGGAAATGCAGGCCGATCTTGGTGCCGCGCCGGAAAACGGCGACCTGCGCTTTTGGGCTACCCAAGGCGTGCTCCTGCTCAACACCGCCCTGACCGTGCCCGCAGGCGACGCCGGAGGACACGCCAAACTTGGCTGGTCCGGCCTCGTCGAACAGGTCCTGAGCACCGTTTCCAAGCACCCCACTGCCTTTGTTCTCTGGGGCAAACAGGCACAGACCCTTGCGCGTCATATCTCAACGCCTAAAAATGGCGCTCAACATCTGCTGATCGAATCCGCCCACCCATCGCCGCTTTCGGCCCGGCGCGGCTTTTTCGGCTCTCGCCCGTTTTCACGGATCAACTCATGGCTGACCGCCCAAGGCCAGCCCGAAATCAACTGGACCCGCTCATGACCGCCACCGTGCTCGACAAGATCAAGGCCTATAAGCTCGAAGAGGTTGCCGCCGACAAGGCCGCCAAGCCTCTCGCAGAGGTCGAAGCCGAAGCCCGCGACGCAGGCCAGACCCGCGGCTTTTCCAACGCTCTGCGCATGGCGAGCCGCGAAGGCTATGGCCTGATTGCGGAGGTCAAAAAAGCCTCCCCCTCCAAGGGCCTCATCCGCGCCGATTTCAACCCGCCCGCCTTGGCCAAGGCGTATGAGGCCGGTGGCGCGGCCTGCCTGTCTGTCCTGACCGATACCCCTTCTTTCCAAGGCGACAAGAGCTTCCTCACCGCCGCGCGCGAGGCGACAAACCTACCCGCCCTGCGCAAGGATTTCATGTATGACACCTATCAGGTCGCCGAGGCCCGCGCCCTCGGGGCCGATTGTATCCTCATCATCATGGCCTCGGTCTCCGACGCACAGGCGCAAGAACTTGAAGACGCCGCCTTTGGCTGGGACATGGATGTTCTGATCGAGGTGCATGACGCCGAAGAACTCGAACGCGCCACGCTTTTGAAATCCCCCCTGATCGGCATCAACAACCGCAATCTCAAGACCTTTGAGACCACGCTCGACACCACCCGCACGCTCTCCAAGCTCGTGCCCGCCGACCGGATGCTCGTTTCTGAGAGCGGCCTCAACACCCCCGAAGACCTCTCGGATATGGCCCGCTACGGCGCGCGCTGTTTCCTCATCGGCGAAAGCCTCATGCGTCAGGACGATGTCGAGGCCGCAACCCGCGCGATTCTCGCCAATCCGCTGCGTCCGGGGGGCATGTGATGTCTGATACAGGCCTCACGCATTTCGACCAGAAGGGCGACGCCCATATGGTCGATGTCTCCGACAAAGACGTGACCTCGCGCATCGCGACCGCCGAAGGTTGGGTGAAGATGGCACGCGAAACCTATGATATCATTGCCGAAGGCCGCGCCAAGAAGGGCGATGTCCTCTCCGTGGCCCGCCTTGCCGGGATCATGGGGGCCAAGCAGTGCTCGACGCTTATCCCCCTCTGTCATCCCCTGCCGATCACCAAGGTCGCCGTCGATCTGACCCCGGACGAAACCCTGCCGGGTGTGCGCATCGAGGCCACGGTAAAAACCACCGGCCAGACCGGGGTTGAGATGGAGGCCCTTACGGCGGTGAACGTCGCGGCGCTCACGGTCTATGACATGGCCAAGGCCGTGGACAAAGCGATGGAAATCGGCGGCATCCGCGTGATCCTCAAGGATGGCGGCAAATCCGGCCGCTTTGAAGCCACATGATCTCCGTTGCCGAGGCGCTTGACCTCCTCTTCGCGCTTGCCCGCCCGCTTGAGGCCGAGATCGTGCCGCTCTCCGCGGCGCATGGCCGTGTCCTCGCCGCGCCCGTCACCGCCCGCCTGACCCAACCGCCCTTCTCGGCCTCGGCCATGGACGGCTACGCCATCCCCGACACCGACGCCGCCCCCGGCGCGTCCTATCGCGTCATCGGCGAATCCGCCGCCGGACATGGCTTTGAGAGCCCCGTTGGCGCGGGCGAGGCCGTCCGCATCTTTACCGGCGCCCCGATCCCCCAAGGCACCACCCGCGTCATCATTCAGGAAGACGTGACCCGGCAAGGCGACCAGATCACCCTCGGCGATACTCTCGACCAAGGCCTCCATATCCGCCCCGCCGGGGCCGATTTCGCCCAAGGCACGCCGTTTGAGGCCCCCAAGCGTCTGACCTCCGCCGATATCGCCCTTCTGGCGGCAATGAACATTGCCGAAATCCCCGTGACCCGCCGCCCGCGTGTGGCGATCATGTCAACGGGTGATGAGCTCGTCATGCCCGGCGAAACCCCCGGCCCCGATCAAATCATTGTCTCCAACTCCTTCGGCCTCGCCGCGCTCCTCTCCGAGCTCGGAGCCGCGCCGCGCCTCCTGCCCATCGCCCGCGATAGCCGCGAGTCGCTGGAAACCGCATTTTCCCTCACCGATGATGCCGATCTCGTGCTGACCATCGGCGGGGCATCCGTGGGCGACCATGATCTTGTCGGCACTGTCGCCGCCGATCTCGGTATGGAACAGAGCTTCTATAAGATTGCCATGCGCCCCGGAAAACCGCTCATGGCAGGCCGCATGGCCTCGGGCGCAATGATGATCGGCCTGCCCGGCAATCCGGTCTCGGCCATGGTCTGCGGCCATGTTTTCGTGGCTCCCGTGATCCGCGCCCTGCTCGGTCTCCCCACCGCGCCCGCCGCAGAGGCCCGCGCCCCTCTGGCCGCGCCCGTCGGCTCAAATGGCCCACGCGAACACTACATGCGCGCCCGGCTTGAAAATGGCCGCCTGACCGCCTTTGAGCGCCAGGACAGCGCCCTTCTCACGGTCCTGGCCGAGGCCAACGCCCTCCTCATCCGCCCGCCGCATGATCCCGCGCGCATGACGGGAGACGAAATGCGCTATATCCCTCTCTGACCGGGTTTGTTTCCGCTCTGTTCGCGCCAGAGTTGACACAAAACGAGAACATGGATAGAACAAAGGGAACTTTCCGACCCGGAGGCGCACCCATGTTGACCAAAAAGCAACTCGACCTGCTCGAATTCATCCACAAACGCTTGCAACGCGATGGCGTCCCGCCAAGCTTTGATGAGATGAAAGACGCGCTCGACCTGCGCTCCAAATCCGGCATTCACCGCCTGATTACGGCGCTTGAGGAACGCGGCTTTATCCGCCGCCTTGCGCACCGCGCCCGCGCCATCGAGATTGTGAAACTCCCCGAATCCTTGGGCGGCGTCTCCGAAATCAAGGGCGGCTTTACCCCGCGCGTGATCGAAGGCCCGCATCCCTCGCCGACGCAACCGGCCAATATCCTGCCCGAAGAGATGGTGCTTCACGCCCGCGAACTGCCCGTCATGGGCAAGATCGCCGCCGGCGTCCCGATCGAAGCGATCAGCCATGTAGACCATCACGTCACCGTGCCGGGACAAATGCTGCGCTCGGGCGGATCGCATTACGCGCTCGAAGTCAAAGGCGATTCGATGATCGAGGCCGGAATCAATGATGGTGACGTGGTCATCATCCGCGAATGCAAAACCGCCGAGAATGGCGATATCGTCGTGGCCCTTGTCGAGGATCAGGAAGCGACCCTTAAACGCTTTCACCAAAACGGAAATTCCATCGCCTTGGAAGCGGCGAACCCGAATTATGAAACCCGCGTCTACCCCTCTGATAAGGTCAAGGTGCAAGGCGCGCTGGCGGGTCTTATCCGCACTTACTAAGGCCGAAACGCCGCCGTATTCCACATGCGCCGCCCGCTGACCTCGCGGGCGGTTTTCATTTGGAGACCTACCTCGTCCCCATAGAGCGCAACCGCCCCTGTCTGGCGCAATCGCTTGGGGCCCCAGACATCGCAAGGCAGATCCGCTTCGCTGTCATGGCTGAGCACCACAATGGCACCTTTGGGACAGTCGGCAAGCGCCGCCACCTCCCGCTTGCCAAACACATGCCAGAGCTTTGCGCCGCCGATCTCTGCCTTGCGCACACCCTTTTCCCCCTCCCCGCGCCACCGCGCCGCTGCCATCGCCTGATCGCCGCCATCGCCATCATTCTCAAGCCAGTTGCGCGCCACAAACCCCGCCCCCCGCGGCTTGCTGAGCGCGCGTGCGCCGTCCTGCACCACACCAACAAGACCGCCCGTGTCCGCAATGAGCACCACCGGTCGCTCCGCCCCCAGCCAAAGGAAAACCGCCATAAGAACCGGAACTATTCCGATCCATCTCGCCCGCCGCTGCCACAGGATGATCCAGAGGAACCCGATGGCAAGGAGCGGCAGAACCGCCGCCGGAGGCCGGGGCACATGCCCCACCGCCCCCTCGATCCCCGCCACACTGCGCGCGATAAACAGGATCGCATCAAGCCCGATCCCCATCGGCACCAGCCCCACCGCCTCAAGCCCGACCGGCGCAAGGCAGGCCGCAACCACCGCCGAAGGCACCACCACCGTGCCCATGATCGGCACTGCAAGCAGGTTCGCCGCCAACCCGTAATGCGACACGGTATTGAAATGCGCCGCCCCGAATGGCGCCGTTGCCAACCCGGCAACAAAGGACGACACGACCACCGCAAAAACGGGGCGCGCCCATCGCGGAATGCGCAGCGGCCCGTGTTTACGCAAAAACTCGAACACCGCAACAAGCGCCGTCGTCGCCGCGAAAGACATCTGAAACCCCGGCCCAAGCATCGCCTCTGGCCGCAGCATCAAGACCACCATCGCCGCCATGGCCACCGCCCGCAGGCTGATCGCGCGCCGATCCACCATCACCGCCACAAGCGCCACCGCCGCCATGACATAGGCCCGCTCCGTCGCCACATTGCCCCCCGACAGAAGGAGATACCCCGTCGCCACCACAAGCGCGAGCGCCGCCGCGATCTTCTTGGTCGGCAGGTAAAGCGCGCTCCATGGATGCAACGCCATACCATAGCGCAGCGCGGCAAACACAAACCCCACCAAAAGCCCCATGTGCAGCCCCGAAATCGCCAGCAAATGCGCAAGGTTCGATGCCCGGAGCGCCTTCAACGTGGCCTGCGGCACCCCACTACGGTCCCCCGTGGTCACCGCCGCCGCCACAGCCCCCGTTTCTCCGGGCAACACCGCCCGGATCGCCGCAGAAAGCCGCATGCGTACCCCCAACAGGCTCGCCCCCTCCGGCGGTGGTTCGAGAGCCAGAACCGGGACCCGCGTATATCCGATGGCCCCAATGCCCTGAAACCACGCATGACGCTGGAAATCGAACCCTCCCGGCTCAACCGGCCCCGAAGGTGGCGAAAGATGCCCGGTCAGGATCACCGTCATATGCGGCGCGGGGTCGATAAACCGTTGATCTCCATGCAATGCGATCCGCACCCGCCCCGGCGTTTTCTCCGGCGCCACCCGCGCCAGAACCACCCGGTCCAACGTCAGGCGCAGCGCATCCGAGGAAGACCGGTCAATCCCCACAATCCGCCCTTCCACCGGCCCGTAATAGCGCCAGTCCAGAACCGGCCCGGCAACCCAATGCGCCCGCCCCCCCGCCACGGCAAAACCGAGCAACAAAAAACCAAACGCCAAACCAATCGGCCGCGCCGCTTCGGGTAGGTGAAATGTCAAAGCAAGAAAGAAAACCGCCCCGCCTGCCAGCCCCCAGAGCAACGCCACCGCAGGCTCCTCCCGGCATAGGAAAAACCCCCCGATCCCAAGCCCAAGACAGACAGGCACCCAAGGGAAAAGATAACCGCGCTGCCCCTGTAGGGCCGCCCCGATCCACGCCAGCAGTTGCAAGCCTTGTCCTCTCTCGGGCAGGTCGCTAGACAGGCGCCAACGCTAGTCCACTCTTGGTTACGGAAAGGTTAATCCCCTCATGACAGGCCAGGTCGTCACCCGCTTCGCCCCTTCTCCCACCGGCTTCCTGCATATCGGCGGGGCGCGCACCGCGCTGTTCAACTGGCTCTATGCCCGAGGACGTGGCGGCAAGTTCCTGCTGCGCATCGAGGATACCGACCGCGAACGCTCTACCCCCGAGGCCACGGCGGCCATCCTTCAGGGGCTCGACTGGCTCGGCCTTGATCACGATGGCGAGGTGATTTCGCAATTCGAAGGCGCCGACCGCCACGCCGAGGTCGCCCTCGATCTTCTGGCTCAGGGCAAGGCCTACAAGTGTTTCGCAACGCAGGACGAAATCGCCGCCTTCCGCGACGCCGCCCGCGCCGAGGGAAAATCGACCCTCTATCGCTCGCCTTGGCGCGATGCCGATGCCACGACGCACCCGGGCGCGCCCTATGTCATCCGTATCAAGGCCCCGCAGGACGGCACCACCGTGATCCGCGACGAGGTTCAGGGCGATGTCACCATCCGCAATGATCAACTCGATGACATGATCCTGTTACGCTCGGATGGCACACCGGTCTACATGCTGGCCGTTGTTGTGGATGACCATGATATGGGCGTCACCCATGTGATCCGGGGGGACGATCACCTCAACAATGCCGCGCGCCAGATGATGATTTACGAGGCCATGGGCTGGGACGTGCCGGTCTGGGCCCACATCCCGCTTATCCACGGCCCCGATGGCAAGAAACTCTCCAAACGCCACGGCGCGCTTGGGGCGCAGGAATATCAGGTCATGGGCTACCCGGCAGCGGGCATGCGCAATTACCTCGCCCGCCTCGGCTGGAGCCATGGCGATGACGAATTCTTTACCGATGCACAGGCGCTCGAATGGTTCGACCTTGGCGGAATCGGCAAAAGCCCGGCCCGGTTTGATACCAAAAAGCTGGAAAACCTCTGCGGTCAGCACTTTGCCGTAATGGAAAATGCTGCACTGCTGCATGAATTGCAGGCCTTTCTGGCGGCCTCCGGCGAAACACCTCTGTCCGAGGAAAAAATCGCAGGCATGGACCGTGCGCTTTACTGCCTCAAAGACCGGGCTAAGACATTCCCCGATCTCATTGAAAAGGCTTATTTTATCCTTGCTGATCGCCCTCTTTCCCCAGATGCCAAAGCGGCGAAAAACCTCGACGCAGTATCCCGTGGTATACTGAAAGAATTGACGCCGCAGTTGCAAAATGCTAGCTGGTCGCGAGACGGATTGGAGGCTGTCACCACCGCGTTCACAGAAGCTCGCGAGATCAAATTCGGCAAGCTGGCCGGCCCCCTTCGGGCAGCCCTTGCAGGACGCGCGGTGACACCAAGCGTATTCGACATGATGCTTGTTCTGGGACGCGATGAATCCATCGCGCGCCTTGAGGAAGCCGCAGACTATGAAGCGGAGACCGGGAGCGTTTGACTGCGACCCTCCTTGCCGCATCTGAACAAACCGCCCGGAGGCACCGCCCGCCCCGCGCATGAGAGGAAGGGAACACGTATGTCCGAAACCAAGAAAACCGCCACCTTGACCATTGACGGCACGTCCTATGACATGCCGATCCATTCGCCGACGGTGGGACCTGACGTGCTCGACATCCGCAAGCTCTATGCTCAGGCGGGCGTGTTCACCTATGATCCCGGCTTTACCTCGACCGCGTCCTGCGACTCGACCATTACCTATATCGACGGTGAAAAAGGTGTGCTGCTACACCGTGGCTACCCGATCGACCAACTCGCCGGCAAATCGCACTACCTCGAAGTCTGCTTCCTGCTGCTCTACGGTTATCTGCCCTCCGCAGCCGAGCTGGAAAAATTCGAAGACACCATCACCCGCCACACCATGGTGCACGAACAGATGCACAAGTTCTTCGGTGGTTTCCGTCGTGACGCGCACCCGATGGCGATCATTGTTGGCGTCGTCGGTGCCATGTCGGCCTTCTACCATGACTCGACCGACATCTCCGATCCGCGCCAGCGTGAAATCGCGTCGCACCGCCTGATCGCCAAGATGCCGACCATCGCCGCGATGGCCTTCAAATACACCATTGGTCAGCCCTTCGTGTATCCGCGCAACGATCTCGACTATGCGTCGAACTTCCTGCGCATGTGCTTTGCCGTTCCGGCCGAAGATTACGAGGTCAACCCGATCCTCGCCCGCGCCATGGACCGTATCTTTACCCTCCATGCCGACCACGAACAGAACGCCTCGACCTCGACCGTGCGTCTTGCGTCCTCCTCGGGTGCCAACCCGTTCGCCTGTATCGCGGCGGGTATCGCCTGCCTCTGGGGTCCGGCCCATGGCGGCGCCAATCAGGCCTGCCTCGAAATGCTCAAGGAAATCGGCTCGCCCGAAAATATCCCCGAGTATATCGCCCGCGCCAAGGACAAGGACGATCCGTTCCGCCTCATGGGCTTTGGTCACCGCGTCTACAAGAACTTCGACCCGCGCGCGACCGTGATGAAACAGTCCGCCGACGAAGTGCTCGAACTGCTTGGCGTGGAAAACAACCCGATCCTCGCCACCGCCAAGGCCCTCGAAGAAGCCGCCCTCGCCGATCCCTATTTCTCCGAGAAAAAGCTCTTCCCGAACGTCGATTTCTATTCCGGCATCATCCTCGAAGCGATGGGTTTCCCGACCTCGATGTTCACCCCGATCTTTGCGCTTTCGCGTACCGTCGGCTGGATTTCGCAGTGGAAAGAACAGTTCTCGGATCCGGCCCATAAGATCGGCCGCCCGCGTCAGCTCTACCTCGGCGAGACGCAACGCGACTACGTCGATATCGAAGATCGCTGAACCGCGATTCGCATATTTAGCATTGGAAACGCGCCCCGGCCCTGCCGCGGGCGCGTTTTTCTTGGGCATGTTTACCAAAGACGCCGGACAGTTGAAGCGCGCGCAAGAGGACTGTTCCCCAGCCGGAAACAAACCCATTAATAAATCATTAATATTTTGACTCTCGCATCCTGCATCCCCAAGTTGACGCCACTGAGCGCCATAGTTTTGCCTCATTTCGTTCGGCCCACATAATTCAGGCACATTCGAACACGCGATTAAAGGTTGTAGGAGTTTCCCATGCTATATGCCGCCGCTATTCTTGGTACTGTTTTTCTGGGCTGGGGCCTTTTCGAGATTTTCGACGATGATGATAGCGAAGCCTCGGGCGACACGTCGCAAGACGAGTTTGATAATATCGAACGCGGTGACGAAGAGGATGACCTCCTGACCGGCACAGACGGCACGGACCTCCTCGTCGGCAAAGGCGGCGATGATACCCTGACCGGCGAGGCCGACGACGATGTCCTCAAAGGGTGGTCCGGTCAGGATTCCCTGGATGGCGGTGACGGCGCGGATAGCCTCTTTGGCGGCGTTGGTGAGGACCTGCTTCAGGGTGGACCCGGAAATGACACCCTCCTTGGCGAAGACCAGAGAGATACCCTCCTCGGCGGCAACGGCGACGACAGCCTGTTCGGCGGCAACCACACTGATAGCCTGCACGGCGGGTACGGAAACGATAGCCTCGAAGGCAACGACGGTGCCGACCGCCTCTATGGCGATGCTGGCAACGATACCCTCGAAGGCGGCAATGACGATGATACGCTCAAGGGCGGTCTCGATTGGGATTCGCTTGTCGGCGGTGAAGGAGATGACCTTCTGCTCGGTGAAAAAGGCCACGATACTCTTGTCGGCGGCCTTGGCGATGACAGCATCGACGGCGGCCTCGGCAATGACCGGGCCCATGGCAACGAAGGCAATGATACGCTTATCGGCGGCGTCGGAAATGACACCCTGAACGGCGATGAGGACGAAGATTCCATCCTTGGCGGCACCGGCGATGATACCCTTCTGGGCGGCAAAGGCCGTGATTTCATTGACGGCGGCGACGGCGATGACGCGATCGACACAGGACCGCAACGCGACGCAGCCCATGGCGGCGACGGCGACGACACGATCAAAGGCGGCGGCGGTGGTGACCTCCTCTCCGGCGGCACAGGCGACGATAGCGTCGATGGCGGCGAAGATCATGACCTCCTCTTTGGTGGACAAGGGAGCGATACCCTGCTTGGCGGCTCTGGCAACGATATCCTGATCGGCACCGATGCCCTGAACCGTGACCTCACCGGCGATGACATCGCCCTCGCCGCGCAAAACGATGACCTCGCAAGCGTGACCGACCTCTCCTTCGATATCAGCGACGACACCAGCGGTGCCGATAGCCTTGATGGCGGGGATGGCGAGGACATCCTCCTGATGGGCATGGGCGATTCCGCATCCGGCGGCGACGGCGAAGACCTGTTCCAGCTCTATTCAGAACAGTTCGATGGCACCAACCCCGCCATCATCACCGATCTCGACAATGGTGCCACGGGCGAAGAAATCCTCGTCCTCTATGACGGCACCGGCACCACACCGACCGTCACCACGGTTCAGGACGGAGCGGATACCAAAATCCTGCTCGACGGCGTGCATGCGGTCACGGTCCAAAATGCCACCGCGGCAAGCGTCCTCGGCGCTGTCTCTCTGGCTGCGCTATGATATAACGGAGGCTCACCTTGCTTACCCTCGCTGCGATCCTTGGCACGGCTGTCCTCGGCTGGGGTCTGTTCGAAATTTTCGACGATGACTCCGAAACCACGGAAGACACCCCCGAAGAACCCGAACAGCCCGAAGAAGACCTCACCGTCCAAAAAGGAGATGAGGGCAATGATAGCCTGGCCGGCACCGATGCGAATGATACGCTCATCGGCAAGGCCGGAGATGATACATTGACCGGGGGCGTGGGGGATGACTCCCTTCTCGGCTGGACCGGTGAGGACTCGCTGCTCGGCGAAGAAGGCGACGACACGCTGGAGGGCGGCTATGGCGATGATACCCTCACTGGCGGTGCCGGTGACGACTCGTTGCTCGGCGGCTTCGGCTTTGACCACCTCTTTGGCGGCGACGGGAATGATACACTCAATGCCGGAGACGAAGGTGGGGTGCTCTGGGGCGAGGACGGGGACGACCTCCTCCTGAATGAGGGCACCACCACCAGCGTGCTCATTGGCGGCGACGGCGATGACACTTTGACAGGTCGGGGCGCGGATGAGCTTGTCGGAGGGGACGGCAGCGATCACCTCTCCTTCAATGGGGGCGCATTAGCAGAAGCGGAAGGCACTGACGATCCGGAAATATGGTATTCCGGCGCGCTTCTGAATGGCGGCGATGGCGATGATACGCTCGAAGCCAATTTCGACACCTTCCAAACCGCGACCAACTCGGCCAACGTTTACAATAGTTACTTCATCGGCGGAGACGGCGCGGACACCTTCCTGATCGACACGAACATGGACGCAAACACCACCGTCCAATCAAGCCTCTCTGAGGCCCTGATCGAAATTCAGGACTATGATCCGAGCGAGGACACGCTCTTGATCGAAACTGAAAATGACGTCGGCCCGGTGACCGTCATCGCCCAAGGCGATGACGCGCTTGTTCAGATGAATGGCATCGACCTGATGCTGGTGCGCGACGCAGGCGCCACACTCACCGCATCAGATATCAATGTCGTGATCGGCTGAGCTTAACGCCCTTCGTATTGCGCCGGACGTTTTTCGAGGAAGGCGACGACGCCTTCCTGGAAATCACGGGTCTTGCCGCATTTGCCCTGCAACTGCGCCTCAAGCGACAATTGCGCGTCAAAATCGTTTTCCGGCGAGGCCTGAATCGCGGATTTGATATGGGCATAGGCTTGGGTCGGCCCTTCTGCCAACGCCTTGGCCCGGCCACGCCACGTCTCTTCAAACGCATCTTCGGCCACCGCTTCCCAGATCATGCCCCAGCTTTCCGCCTGTTTCGCGCTGATCTTCTCGGCAAAAAGCGCGGCACCCATGGCCCGCGCCTGCCCGACAAGCCGCGGCAACGCATAGGTGCCGCCCGCATCCGGGATAAGACCAATCTTCGAGAACGCCTGCATGAAATAGGCCCGCTCCGACGCAATGACCACATCCGCCGCCAGCGCAAGGTTCGCCCCTGCCCCGGCCGCCGCGCCGTTCACCGCCGCAATAACAGGCACCGGGCACTCCCGGATCGCCCGGAGCATCGGCGTATATTCATCGCGCAGGATTCGCTCAAGATCGAGGCTCGTCGCATCCCCCTCACCATCGCCAAGGTCTTGGCCCGAACAGAACGCTCGCTCGGCCCCGGTCATAACCACGACCCGCGCCTTGCGCCCGGCCTCTGTCATCACATGGGTCAACTCGGCGCGCATCTGCGCCGTGAAAGCATTCATCACGTCAGGCCGGTTCAGCGTCACAAGCGCGATTCCGTCCGTCAGCTCATAGGTAATGGTCTGATAATCCATGGCGTTCCCCGTCACATCCTTTGGCCGGGATCATAGCCCGGCACCGCGCACTCCCAAGCGAAACCGCGCGTCACTCGTCGAGAATTTTTTTCAACCGCGCCTGTTCCTCGGCATCAAGCCCCGCTTCGGCAAGAACCGGTGCGCTCTGACGGCGGCGCAGGTAAATCCCCGCCACGCCAAGCGCGAGCAAGAGCATCGCAGGCCCCGCGAGATACAGAACGAGGTTCGTCCCGCCCGCCTTGGGTTTCAGGAGAACATATTCCCCGTAACGCGCCACGATGAACTCCATCGCCTCGTCATCGCTATCGCCTTCGACAAGGCGCTCACGCACCAAAAGCCGCAGATCGCGCGCCAGATCGGCATTGGAATCGTCAATGCTCTCATTGCGACACACAAGACAACGCAAGTCCTTGGAAAGCGCCCGCGCCCGCGCCTCAAGCGCCGGATCGTCGAGGATTTCGTCTGGTTGCACCGCGAAAACCGGCGCCGCAACCAGCGACAAGATCAACAAAAGCCGTTTCATTCTGCGGGTACTCCTCCGGCCACGGCCGATTTGCGCGCCCCTGCGGCAACGCGGTAGCGCCGGTCGCTGAGGCTGAACACGCCACCAATGGACATCATCAGACACCCCAGCCAGATCCAGTTGGTCAACGGCTTGATATAAATCCGCATCGCCCAACCGCCATCATTCTGCGGATCGCCAATCACGACATACACATCGCGCAGGAACCGATAATCGATTGACGCTTCGGTCGTCGGCATCGACTGCACCGGATAGGTGCGTTTCTCAGGATGCAGCGTCGCAACAAAATCGCCGCCCTTGGTGACGGTGACGTCGCCCATGGTCGAGATATAGTTCGGCCCCTGAACCCGGTTCACATCGTCAAGGGTGAACTCATAAGCACCAACGCTCCACGGCTCGCCAATCTGCACCACGCGGATATCTTCCTCTTCCCAGGCCATAAGCCCGGCAATACCAACCATGGTCACACCAAGCCCGGCATGAGCAATGACACGGCCCCAATCGGCCCGCGGCAAACGGCCAAGACGCCCAAGGCGTGCCCCGATCCCGCCACGTCCGGTGCGGGTATAGACATCAACCAGCGCCCCAGAGACGATCCACGCCCCAAGGAAAACCCCAACCGGCCCAAGAAGCGACTTCTCGCTCTGCATCGCCCAAGCCAGCCCCGCCAGCGCCAGCGCAAGGATCAGCGCCGGAACAAGCGGTTTCGCCGCCCGGAACACATTGGCCCGCTTCCACGGCAGCATCGCCCCCACCGGAAGCAAAATCCCGAGGATCACCATGAACGGCGTAAACGCCATGTTGAAGAACGGCGCTCCGACCGAGAGCTTGCGGGTAAAGAAAATCTCCGACACCAACGGCCAGATCGTGCCAATGAAGACCACGAAACAAGCCACGGCCAGCAGGATGTTGTTGACCACAAGAACGCTCTCGCGGCTCACCATGCTAAAGACGCCCTTGGCCTCCATGACGCTGGCCCGCGCCGCAAAGAGCATGAGCGCCCCGCCCATAAAGATCGCCAGAATGGCAAGGATATAGACCCCGCGCTCCGGGTCATTGGCAAAGGCATGCACCGAAGTAATAACCCCCGAGCGCACAATGAACGTCCCGATAAGCGAGAATCCAAACGCCAGAATGGCAAGCAGGATGGTCCAGCTTTTAAGCGCCTCGCGCTTTTCGACAACGATGGCCGAATGCAGCAGAGCCGCCGCCAAAAGCCAAGGCATAAACGATGCATTCTCGACCGGATCCCAGAACCAGAACCCACCCCAGCCAAGCTCGTAATAAGCCCACCACGACCCAAGCGCGATCCCGATGGTGAGAAACACCCACGCCGCCAGCGTCCAAGGCCGCACCCAACGCGCCCAAGCCGCATCGACGCGCCCCTCGATCAGGGCCGCAACGGCAAAGCTGAACGCCATCGAAAGCCCCACATAACCGAGATAGAGGAAGGGCGGATGGAAGGCGAGACCGGGGTCCTGCAACAGCGGGTTGAGCCCCGCACCATCAAAGGGCGGCACCTCAAGGCGCAAAAACGGGTTCGACGTGAACAGGATAAAGCCGAAAAACGCCACCGAGATCATCGACTGCACCCCAAGCGCCCGCGCCCGCAGGCTCGGCGGCAGATTGCCCCCAAACCATGCCAGCGTCGCCCCGAACAGCGTCAGGATCAGCACCCAAAGAAGCATAGACCCCTCGTGGTTCCCCCATGTGCCCGAAATTTTGTAGAGCATGGGTTTGAGCGAATGCGAGTTATTCGCCACCAGCGTCACCGAGAAATCGGAGACCACAAAGGCGTAGGTCAGCGCGCCAAAGGAGAAAGCAGTGAGAAGGAATTGGATGCCTGCCGCCGGTTCTGCAACCGCCATCCAGGCGGGCCAGCGTTTTTGAGCACCAATGAGCGGAACCACCGCCTGCACCAGCGCGGTGAGGGCGGCGAGAATAAGGGCAAAGTGGCCAAGTTCGACTATCATGCCTCGGGTTATAGGACGCGCGCGCCGCCGGGCCAATGCCTTTCGCTTCGCGCGCGCGATCACATTGTCGCGGGGTCGTTTACCTCAGATGCCCGGCCCATGCCTCCGACTGAGACGGATCTTCCCTGCGCCACGCCGCAAGTGCCGGGTTCCCGGCCTCCTCCGCCTCGCTCTCCTCCACACCCTGCAAGGCGTTAAGCGAGTCGACAACCTGCGGCACCCGGCTCAGGGTTTCGGCGATAGAGCGTTGAAATTCCTGCCCCTTTACCTGATGCCGTGCACCGAAATAAAAGCTCACGATCACCCCAAGCAACCACCACAGAGGCTCCGGCACAAGCGCCAGCCCCGCCATACGCGCCGAGAACCAGACCGGATCGACCATCGCCACGATCACCAACCCGATACAGCCAAGCGCCATGAACGGGCGCGGCAATCGGTTGATGCCATCCATCACAAGGTCAAACCGGCTCCGCCCCTCGGCGCGAAACTCCGCCCCCTGCGCCGCCATCGCCGCAAGCTGCACTTCCTTGCCGCGTTCCGCGCCAGACTCGGCATTTTCCCGGAAGACTTCGACCGTCTCGCGCAGTACGTTGCGCCCATCACCAAACACTGCGGTGAAAACCCTGCCAATTACCCCCATGCCGCAACCCTTTCGTGAAACGCCGTCTCGCTCAAATGATAGCGCGGCGCCATGAACGCCTCGGCCCGTCGAATCCATCCCCCCTTGCCGCCATCACGCCGCCGCGCGTATTTGCGGCTTGCCGGGCGGCGATCGGCCAAAGCGAAATAATACTCCCGCCGCGCAATCGCATAGGCATCACCAATATGACCCGGTGCCGCCTCCGCCGCCTCTCGCGCCGCCGCCACCGTCTCGGCCCCGATGACGCCATCCACCGCCACCGCCCAACCCATCTGCCGCAAAAGCCGCTGCAGGATTTTCACCGCCTGCCCGCCCGCATTGACATACATGTCAAACACCGAGGCCTGCAAAACCTCCGGTAACTCCGCAATGCCGGGGCGCGTGTAATAATGCTCAAGGAAAATCGCCACCGCCTGCGCCTCGCTCAGACACTGCACGTCCTCGGCATCCACATCCCCGTCCCGATCCAAATCGAGCCCCAACCGGCGCATCGTATGTACCGTGACGCCATGCTTGGTCGCCCCGCCCGGATCATCCGGGTCATTCACATAGCCGCCTTCCCGCGCCACGATCTCGCGCGCGATCTGCCGCACATCCTGCATGACCTGCCTCCATGCCTTGCCTGCATGAAACCCTGCCACACGCCCGTTAAACGCCTCTCACCCCACCGCACGGCGCAAACAAAAACGGCCCGCAGCATGCGCCGCGGGCCGTCTCAAATCCGTTTGTCGTCACAGGATCAGGAATTGGGCTCCTGATATACCCCCTGCTCTTTCAGAGCATCGACAACCTCTTTGGGCATATAGCTCTCGTCGTGTTTGGCAAGAATTTCAGAGGCTTCAAAGACACCGTTGATATAGCTCCCGGTGCCGATCATGCCCTGGTTCTCGTCAAAAAGGTCCGGCAACACCCCGGTAAACACAACCGGGATCGACGCGCCGCCATCGGTGACCATGAACTTGATCGTTTCGCCCTGCCCGCGCTCAAGCGTGCCTTCCTCGACCAACCCGCCAATGCGGAAAACCTCGTTGGGCGGCGGCGGTGTCTCGGCAATCTGGCTGGGGCTACGGAAGAAATTGATCCCGTCCTTGAAGGCGAAACCAATGAGCGCGGTAGACACCGCCAGCGCCACAAAGGCCAGCACGATGACCTGGATACGCCGCTTTTTCTTCAGGTTCTTCATTCTCTCTCTCCGTCTACGGGAAGACCGGCGCAAGCATAAGTCCCGCCGTCTCCTCTTCCCCAAGCATCAGGTTGGCGTTCTGAATCGCCTGCCCGCTGGACCCCTTGGTCAGGTTGTCGAGAACCGCCACAACAATGGTGCGCCCCTCAATCCGGTCGCCCACAACGCCGATATGGCAGAAGTTGGACGCCCGCACATGTTTCACGTTCGGCGTCTCCCCAAGGGGCAACACCTCAATGAACGGTTCCGCCTCATAGGCCCGCGCAAGCGTCGCGTGAATCTCTTCGGCGTCGCCATGCACATAGCCCGTCGCAAGGATACCCCGGTTCGCCGGCAAAAGATGCGGCGTGAACTGGATGCGGACCTCGCGCCCGGCAACCTCGCTGAATTCCTGGTCAAACTCGCCCAGATGCCGGTGCGTACTGCCCACGGCATAGGCGCTATAGCCTTCGCTCAACTCGGCATGGAGCAGATTCTCCTTAAGAGACCGCCCCGCGCCCGATACTGCGCATTTCAGATCAAGAATGATATGATCGAGGTCAATCACCCCCGCCGAAATCAACGGACGCAGGACAAACTGCCCCGTCGCCGCGTTACATCCCGTCCCGGCCACAAGCCGCGCATCCTTGATCTCGTCGCGGTAAAACTCGGTGAGGCCATAAACCGCCTCTTTCTGCAATTCGACCGCATCATGCTGCCCGCCATACCACTTGGCATATTCCTCCGGGTCCCGCAGACGGAAATCCGCCGAAAGGTCCACGACCTTGATCGTATTGGGCAGTGCCTTGATGACCTTCTGGCTCGTGGCATGCGGCAGGGCACAGAAACACAGGTCCACCCCCGCAAAATCAATTTCGTCGATTTTACAAAGCGTTGGCAGATCAAGGTGACGTAGATGCGGGAATACCGCCGCCATCGCCATCCCCGCCTTACGGTCGGCGGACAGGGCGACAATCTCCATGCTGGGATGGGTTGCGATGAGGCGCACCAATTCGGCTCCGGTATAGCCGCTGGCACCAAGGATGGCGATTTTATGGGTCATATCTGGACCTCTTTCTTGCTGAGTTTGCTACGCCCTTACGGCGCGCATCACCCCATCTCGGGGCGAAATATAATCGTTCTAAACGGGGATTGCGAGAGCGCGCAGATCACGCTTTCTCGAACGTGATCTTTCGTCGCAGAAACTGCGTTGCGCGGCTCGAAACTTTCGCCGGATCGCCCGTGGTCAGGAAAAGCGAATCCTCGCCCGCTCCCACCATCTTGGGGTGACGTTCAAGATAATCGGCAAGCGACTCCGCCACGAGATTGGCTTGGCTATAGACTTTCACATCCTGCCCAAGCGCGGCCTGAAACGCCTCATGCATGAGCGGATAATGCGTGCAGCCCAAAATCGCCGCTTCCGGCTCTGGCATCTTGCGCTTGAGCGCATCCACATGGCTATTGACCAGGGCCTCGGCGAGGATCAAATCGCCCTCTTCAATGGCATCCACCACCCCGCCACAGGCCTGCGCCTCCACATCAACACCAATGGCGCGGAATGCCAATTCGCGCTGAAACGCCCGGCTCGCCACGGTCGCGGGCGTCGCGAACAACGCCACATGCTTGACCGCAACCTCCCGAGGCGGCGAATTATCGCCCCAGCTCCGTTCCGTAAGCGCCTCGATGAGCGGCACAAACACGCCCAAAACCCGCTTATCCGTCGGGATCCAGCTCTCTTGCATCCGCCGAAGCGCCGCCGCGCTTGCGGTGTTACAGGCAAGGATCACAAGATCACAGCCCGCATCCCACATCCGCTCCACGGCGGCAGTGGTAAGGTTGTAAACATCATCGGCATCGCGCACCCCATAAGGCGCATGGGCATTGTCGCCAAAATAGACGAACGGCACATCGGGCAACCGCTTGGTCACCGCGTCCAGAACCGTCAGGCCCCCAAGCCCAGAATCAAAAATGCCGACTGCCATCGTCTCTTGCCGCTCTTCGTACCCGACTGCTCAGGCTTTATACTTCTCTTCGAACTCAAATCCATACCCCTCAAGCGGGATCGGCTTCGGGGACAGAGCATAAGTCTGCATCCGCAGGAAGTCCATCAACGCCTTTGTGTCCTTGCTACGCGCATCAAGCGAAGCCCGATCAATCGGCGTGCCAATCACCACACGCACCGGCGTATCAACCCGTTTCCTGAACTCGCGAATAAGAAATCCCATCCGCAATGTGACATGCAAATGACTCGCCAGCTGGAAAAGCCGCGTGGTCGTTCCGTCAAAGAAGATCGGCACCACAGTCGCCTGCGATTTCGCCACCATCCGCGCCGTGAACCCGCGCCAGCCCGGATCAAGCGGCAGACCAAAGGGTTTCTGCGCCGTCGACACCGTGCCGCCCGGAAAAATCCCAATCGCGCCCCCCTGCCCAAGATACTCAAGCGCCGTCTTGCGGGTCTGAAGGTTGAGCTTCACCGCCTCTTTGCTCTCATCAAACGACACCGGCAGGATGATCCGGTTAAGATCCTCGGCCTTACGAAACACCTGATGCGCAAGAATACGGAAATCGCCTCGCGTCTCCGACAGGATATGCCCGAGCATTAGCCCATCGAGAATCCCATACGGATGGTTCGCAATGGCAATAAGCGGCCCCTCACGAGGGATATTGTCGAGCGATCCGCCCATCACCTCAAGCTGAAGACCATAGCGCTCGGTCATCACTTCCCAGAAGTCACGCCCCCGCGCGACCTCATGCTCATAGCCCTTGGCCCGCTTGATAAGCCCGATCCGCCCGGTGGCGTTTTCCATCACACGAATAAGGGCCCGTCCGCCCTTGGTCGCTGCCGAATGAGCATAGCTAATTTCTCTGGCAACGTCTCTCTGACTGGCCATGACACTGTCTTTCCCGCAATCCTGCGCGTCACATACTGACGTTCCGCGCCTGTGAAAAGAGGTTATGACACAGTCATGACAAGAGCATGACCCGGCGGCAACAATTGCCGCCGGAGACCCTTATTCCGCCGCCTGTGGCATGGGCTCGCCACCTTTGAGAACCGTAAGGATTTCTGCCCGCCGCTTGGCCGCCTTTTCGGCGTTTTCCGCCTTCACCGGCCCAAAGCCGCGAATGGAAAGCGGCAGCTCCGCAAGCGCCACCGCCGCGTCCGACGCGCCCTCGCCATGATCGCGCAGAACCGCTTTCATATCGGCCTCATATTCCTTGATAAGGGCGCGCTCCATCTTGCGTTCCTCGGTGCGTCCGAACGGATCAAACGGCGTCCCGCGCAGGCGCTTCATCTTCGCCAGCATCTGGAAACCCCGTAGCATCCCGGACCCAAAACGCCGCTTCTCCGGCCGCCCATTGGCCCCCATCTTCGAAATCACCGGCGGCGCGAGATGGAATTTCATGTCGAAATCGCCCTCAAACACCTCTTCCGCCTTGGCCCGGCTCTCAAGGTGAAGCCGCGCGACCTCGTATTCGTCCTTATAGGCCAATAGCTTGTGATAGCCCTTCGCCACCGCCTCCTTGAGCCGCGCATCCTTGATCGGATCAACCAGCTTGCGATAGCGTTTCGCCAATCCCTTGCCCTGATACTTCACAAGATGATCGGCCCGGAAGGCAATGACCTCCTCAAGGCTCTTGGGAAGTGCGACAACATTCGGCGCAAGCATCTTCTCCGCCTCTGCCGGATAAAGCACCGCCCAACGCCCGATCTCAAACGCGCGCAGGTTCTTTTCAACCGCCGCCCCGTTGAGTTCGATCGCCGCCCGAAGCGCCTCAAGGCTGACCGGCACAAGGCCCTTCTGCCACGCCGCGCCAAAGATCATCATGTTCGAGAAAATCGAATCCCCAAGCACCGCACGCGCAAGCTCCGAGGCATCAAACATCGCCAACCCATCCTTAAGGCGCGCTTCAAGAGCGACCTCTAACCGGTCTGTTGGCAAATGAAATTCCGTATCTCGGGTAAAGTCCCCGGTGATGATCTCATGGCTATTCACAACCGCGCCGGTGCGCCCCGTCGACGTAAGGCCAAGGGTCTTTGCCCCCGCGCTCACCACAAGGTCGCCCCCAATGAGCGTATCGCATTCGCCGGTGGCGACACGGATCGCGCTGATGTCTTCCGGGGTCTCGGCAAGGCGGCAATGGATATGCACCGCGCCGCCCTTCTGGGCGAGGCCCGCCATCTCCATCATGCCCGCGGCCTTGCCATCAATCTGCGCCGCCTGCGCAAGCACCGCACCAATGGTGACAACGCCCGTGCCCCCAACGCCGGTGATGACAACGTTATGGGTGCCGCTGATCGGCTTGATCTCCGGCTCCGGCATCTCCGGCAGGTCGAGATCGGCCGTCGCTTCCTTACGGATTTTCGCCCCTTCCACGGTGACAAAGCTCGGACAGAACCCGTTCAGACAGGAGAAATCCTTGTTACAGGACGACTGGTTGATCGCCCGCTTGCGCCCCAGTTCCGTCTCCACCGGCTCAATCGCGATACAGTTCGACTGCACCCCGCAATCGCCACAGCCTTCGCAGATGTCCGTATTGATAAACACCCGCTGATCGGGATCGGGGAACAGGCCCCGCTTGCGCCGGCGTCGCTTTTCTGCGGCGCAGGTCTGCACATAAACAATGACCGATACGCCCTTGTATTCACGGAACTTCTCTTCAACCGATAGAAGCTCTTTACGTTCATGGAACGCAACGCCCGCCGGAAACCCCGCCTTATCAAGGTCTTCCTTGTCGTCATAGACCACGGCAAGGTTTTCAACCCCCATCGCCTTGACCTCATTGGCGATCTGCTGGGGCGAAAGATCGCCCTCGTTGGCCTGCCCGCCGGTCATCGCCACCGCGTCGTTATAGAGGATTTTATAGGTCATGGTGGTGCCCGCCGCGAGCGCCGCGCGGATCGCCTGCACACCGGAATGGTTATAGGTGCCATCGCCAAGGTTCTGGAACACGTGGCCGCGCGTCGAGAACGGCGCCTCCCCGATCCAGTTGGCCCCCTCGCCGCCCATATGGGTGAACCCGGTCGTGTCCCGGTCCATCCACTGCACCATATAGTGACACCCGATCCCCGCATACGCGCGGCTACCATCCGGCAGCTTGGTCGAACTGTTATGCGGACACCCGGCACAGAAATACGGAATACGCGCCGCGATTTCCTCGGCATTGTCGGCCCGCTTGGCCTCTGCGATCTGCGCCATCCCGGCCTTGATCGCCTCCGTGCCGCGCCCTTCCTCAACAAGGATCTCGCCAAGCCTTTCCGCAATCATAATCGGATCAAGCGCCGCCTTGGTCTGGAACAGTTCCGGCCCGTGCATGGATCCCGCACCACCGCCCTTGTGCCAGCCATAGACCCGTCGCCCGCGACGATTGTCAAAGATCGCTTCCTTGATCTGAACCTCGATAAGCTTGCGCTTTTCCTCGACCACGACGATGAGATCGAGTCCCTCGGCCCAATCGGAAAACCCTTTCATATCAAGGGGGAAGGTCTGACCAACCTTATAGGTCGTGATGCCAAGACGCTCTGCCTCCCCCTCATCAATCCCCAAAAGCGAGAGCGCATGCACAAGGTCGAGCCAGTTCTTACCCGCCGCCACGAACCCGATCTTCGCCCCCGGCTGCCCCCAGACCCGCTTGTCCATCTTGTTGGCATGGCTGAACGCTTCGGCCGCGAACCGCTTGTAATCAATCATCCGCGCTTCCTGCGCGTGCGGCGTATCTGCAAGGCGGATATTAAGCCCGCCCTCCGGCATCTCGAATTCCGGCGTCACAAAAGACAACCGGTTCGGATCGCCATTAACAACCGCCGTCGCCTCGATCGTGTCCTTCATCGTCTTGAGACCGACCCACACACCCGCAAACCGCGACAGCGCATAGGCATAAAGCCCGTAATCAAGCACCTCCTGAACACCCGCCGGCGACACCACCGGCATATAGGCATCCACCATGGCCCATTCGGACTGATGCAACACGGTCGAGCTTTCGCCCGTATGGTCATCGCCCATCGCCATGATGACCCCGCCATTGGGCGACGTCCCCGCCATATTGGCGTGACGCATCACATCGCCGGTGCGATCCACGCCGGGGCCCTTGCCATACCAAAGGCCAAAGACGCCATCATGCGTCCCCTCGCCGCGCAATTCCGCCTGCTGGCTCCCCCAGAGCGCCGTCGCCGCAAGATCCTCATTAAGACCCGCCTGAAACAGAACGTCATTTTCCTTGAGAACCTTCCCGGCGCGCATCATCTGGCTATCAACATTGCCAAGCGGCGACCCGCGATACCCGGTCACCAAACCCGCCGTATTAAGCCCCGCCGCACGGTCTCGTGCCTTCTGCATAAGCATGAGCCGCACAAGCGCCTGCGTCCCGTTGAGCAACACATGATGCTTTTCGAGATCGAATCGGTCCGCTAGGCTGACTTTCTGGATACTCATCGCGCTTCTCCCCATCGCGGATTTTTTCTGGATCAAATATAACGCATTATTAGGTCGCAATTTCTGACCTATCAAGGAAATTTTACCTCAATCACGTGACGATACCCCGCCCCGGTGTTTCGTTTTTCGTCACTTTCAAATAGACAGGACAAACCAATGGAAAGTTGCGGATATGGATTGGGATAAACTCAGAATCTTTCACGCCGTCGCCGACGCCGGGAGCCTGACTCACGCCGGAGATACGTTGCATCTGTCGCAATCCGCTGTCTCTCGCCAGATCCGCGCCCTCGAAGAATCGCTCAACACAACCCTGTTTCACCGCCACGCGCGCGGCTTGATTCTCACCGAACAGGGCGAACTCCTGTTCGATGCGACCTCGGCGATGATAAAACGCCTCGACGCCGCCGCCGCCCGCATCCGCGACAGCGAAGAAGAAGTCTTCGGCGAATTGCGCGTCACGACGACAATCGGTTTCGGCACCCTCTGGCTCGCCCCGCGCCTGCCAAAACTCTACGAGAAATACCCCGACCTCAACATCGACCTCATGCTCGAAGAAAAGGTGCTCGACCTGCCCATGCGCGAGGCCGATGTCGCCATCCGCATGAAGGAACCTTCTCAGGCCGACCTGATCCGCAAGCGTCTGATGAATGTGCATATGTGCCTCTATGCGACGCCGGAATATCTTGATGAATACGGCCGCCCGGAATCCTTTGACGATCTCAACGCCCACCGCCTGATTTGCCAGAATCCCACCTCCGCGCAGGTCGGCGCCGGTGCGAGCCTCGTGCAGCAAATCATGAGCCATGACGTGCCTTCGGTGCTCTACGTCAACAATTACTATGGCGTCCTGCAAGCGGTGCGCCACAATCTTGGCATCGGCGTCCTGCCCGACTATCTGACCCAGGATTTCCCGAATCTCGAACGTGTTTTGCCGGACGTGGAATCGGGCGATATCCCTGTTTTTCTTGCCTATCCAGAGGAATTGCGCCAATCCAAGCGAATTGCCGCCTTCCGGGACTTCGTGCAGGAAGAGATTATTTCACACCGCAAGCAATTGAGAGATCAAGAGAATTCCTGAGCCATGCCCTGAGTGCATGGCAGATATGCTGCACTTGCGGCATAGTTTTCCTTGATCGATTCAAAACTGATGCCTAATTCATCTCTTGAAGGCGGTGCTTGCTGAAAAGCGCATCATCTTCAACCTCCCTGTTGGACTTCGGCCGAGCTTGATGCTCGGCCTTTTTTTTTGCCTGTAAGCGGCAAGATAGCCGGTCAAATTCCGATTGCGGCGCACAAACCCCTTTCTATACGGGCGGACCCCTTCCCCAAGCCGTTCCTTTGCCGTAAGAGACCCCCAATGTTTTCTTGGGGACTCTGAAACACCATGCAGGAACCGGCCATCACACCCGAACTGATCGCAAGCCACGGTCTGAAGCCCGACGAATACGAATTGATCCTAGAGATCATCGGACGCGAACCGACCTTCACCGAGCTTGGCATCTTCTCGGCCATGTGGAACGAGCACTGCTCTTACAAATCCTCCAAGAAATGGTTGCGCACCCTGCCGACCGACGGTCCGCAGGTCATCTGCGGCCCCGGTGAAAACGCGGGCATCGTCGACATTGGCGACGGTGACGCGGTGGTCTTCAAAATGGAAAGCCACAACCACCCCTCTTATATCGAGCCCTATCAGGGCGCGGCGACCGGCGTGGGCGGCATTCTGCGCGATGTCTTTACCATGGGCGCCCGCCCCATCGCGGCGATGAACTCGCTCTCCTTTGGCGAACCCTCCCACCCCAAAACGCGCCAGCTTGTGAATGGCGTGGTTGAGGGCATCGGCGGCTACGGCAACTGTTTCGGCGTCCCGACCGTGGGCGGCGAAGTTCGCTTCCATCCCGCCTATAACGGCAACTGCCTCGTGAACGCCTTCGCTGCGGGCCTCGCCAAAACCGACTCGATCTTCTACTCGGCCGCCTCCGGCATCGGCATGCCCGTTGTCTATCTCGGCGCAAAAACCGGCCGCGACGGTGTCGGCGGCGCAACCATGGCCTCGGCCGAATTCGACGACACGATTGAGGAAAAACGCCCCACCGTTCAGGTCGGCGACCCCTTCACCGAAAAACGCCTGATGGAAGCGACGCTCGAACTCATGCAGACCGGCGCCGTGATCTCGATTCAGGACATGGGCGCGGCGGGCCTGACCTGCTCTGCCGTGGAGATGGGCGACAAGGGCAAGCTGGGCGTCAAACTCAAGCTCGAAGACGTGCCCCAGCGCGAAGCCAATATGACCGCCTATGAGATGATGCTCTCCGAGAGCCAGGAACGCATGCTCATGGTCCTCAACCCCGCGCTTGAGGCCGAAGCCCGCGCCGTGTTCGAGAAATGGGATCTCGACTTCGCCATCGTCGGCGAGACCATCGCCGAAGACCGCTTCCTCATCATGCACAACAACGAGGTCAAAGCCGACCTGCCGCTCTCGCCGCTCTCGGGCCGCGCGCCGGAATATGATCGCCCGTGGGTCGAAACGCCCGCCGCCGAGCCCCTCGCCGACGTGCCGCAGATCGACCCGATTGATGGCCTCAAAGCGCTGATCTCTTCGCCCAACTACGCGGGCAAACAATGGGTCTACGAACAGTATGACACCATGGTCATGGCCGATAGCGCCCGCCTGCCGGGCCTCGGCGCTGGGATCATCCGTGTCCACGGCACCGACAAGAAGCTCGCCTTTACCTCGGACGTGACCCCCCGCTACGTGCGCGCCAACCCCTTTGAGGGCGGCAAACAGGCCGTCGCCGAAGCCTGGCGCAACCTCTGCGCCGTCGGTGCCAAGCCGCTGGCCACGACCGACAACCTCAACTTCGGCAACCCCGAAAAGCCCGAAATCATGGGCCAGTTCGTCGGCGCGATCAAAGGCATCGGCGAGGCCGTCGCCGCGCTTGATATGCCGATCGTCTCGGGCAACGTCTCGCTCTATAACGAAACCGACGGCTCCGGCATCCTGCCGACCCCGACCATTGGCGCCGTGGGCCTCATCGCCGCTGGCGAAGACCCGATTGTGGGCGAAGCCCGCGAAGGCCATGTCGCCCTCGTCATCGGCACCACGACCGGTCACCTTGGCCAATCCGCTCTCCTCGCCGAAGTCTTCAACCGCGAAGACGGCGATGCGCCGCATGTGGACCTCGCCGCCGAAAAGGCGACTGGCGACTTCATCCGCGCCAACCGCGATCTTATCAAGGCCTGCACCGACCTCTCCGACGGGGGCCTTGCCCTCGCCGCCTTTGAGATGGCCGAAGCCGCTGGCGTCGGCGTCCACCTCGACAGCGACGACACCGCGACCCTCTTTGGCGAGGATCAGGCCCGCTACCTCGTGGCCTGCAACTTCGATCAGGCCGAAGCCCTGATGATCGCCGCCGGTCAGGCCGGTGTCACCGTCGAAAGCGTTGGTCGCTTTACCGGCTCGGACGTGACCATGGGCCATAGCACTGCGCCGCTCGACGAACTGTCCGCGATCTTCCGCTCGGGCTTTGCCGACGCCGTCGCCTGATCGGCGCGCATCTTTGTTCCGGGCCGCGCAGGCCCGGAACCTCCTCCCGTATTCCTCCCGTGGATTTGCTTGCAAGCCCCGATGCCCCATCCTACATCTAGGAAAGACCTATTCAGGAGACATCCATGGCCATTCTTGCCTCAGACATCGAAGCCCTGATCCGCACGGGCTTTCCCGACGCCAAGATCACCGTCATGGGCGATGACGGCCAGCATTTCTCGGCCGAAGTCATCGACGAGAGCTTTCGCGGCATGTCCCGCGTGGCCCAGCAACGCGCCGTAAACGCCACCCTGAAAGCCAAGATCGACAGCGGCGAGCTGCACGCGCTCGCCCTCACCACCAAGGCTCCGGCCTGATCGCAGACCCGGACGCCTCGAAAGGATTTCCAAATGAGTGACGCAAAAAATCATATCGACGAAACCGTCAAAGCCAACGACGTGGTGCTTTACATGAAAGGCACCAAGGACATGCCCCAGTGCGGCTTTTCCTCGCGCGTGGCGGGCGTGTTGAACTTCATGGGCGTGGATTATGTCGACGTGAACGTTCTGGCCGATGACGCCATCCGTCAGGGCATCAAGGACTATTCCGACTGGCCCACCATCCCCCAGCTTTACGTGAAGGGCGAATTCGTCGGCGGCTGTGACATCATCACCGAGATGACGCTTTCGGGCGAACTCGACACGCTCCTCGAAGAAAGCGGCGTCGCCTACAACAAAGACGCCGCCGAGAAGATCCGCGAAGCCAACGCCTGAAAATGTAGGGTGGGTTTTCAACCCACCTTCCCCCACCGCACCGTTCTGAAAATGTAGGGTGGGTTTCCAACCCACCTCTCCAACGCAAAAGGCCGATCCAAACGGATCGGCCTTTTTCATTTAAAATCAGAACCTTATCAGCCGACCTTCTCTTCAACCCGGTCCGCCAACGATTCCGCCCGCGCCGCAAGCTCGGCAAGTGTATCGGTGACTTCCGAAGGGATCACCGCAACCTCGACCTGCTCGGGACCGGCGTCTTTCATCGCCTGTAGTTCGGCCTGAACCGCTTCCATCTGCGCCTGCGTCTCGCTCAAACGATCCTCAAGCCCCGCTGTCTTATCGGCAAGCATCAACCCCGCCATCAACAACATCCGCGGCTCCGGCAAACGTCCGATCTGGTTCGTTAAAACCTGCGCTTCATCATCAAGAAGCTTGGCCGCCGCCTGAAGGAAATGCTGTTCCCCGTCCTGACAGGCCACCTCGAAAGATCGGCCACCGATATGGATTTCCACTTCCGGCATCACGCACCCCCTTCCGCTGCTTTATCCGTCTCCGGCTGCACCAGCATCGGGCGCAGCGTTGCATTGATTGCGTTCATCTCGGCAATCTCTGCCGCCCGCATCGCCCGCAGATCTTCAAGCTCGGCTTCGAGGGATTGATTGACAAGCGCCGCCTCGGGCAATTCCGCCTGCATCGCATCGCGCATCATCTGGTTCGAAGCCCGCAGCATCCGGCTCGTGCGCCGCATCCGCCGCAACCGCCCGGCAAGCTGTTCGATCACATCGCGGTTTTCCTCAAGATCAACGCCTTCTGCCTCCACGGCCGCTGCCGCCTTGGCCTCTTCCACGGCCTTCGACCCTGCGGCCTCTGCCTCGGCAAGTTTGGCCTCTGCGGCCTTCGCTTCGTCTCTGGCCGCTTCCGCCGCATCCGCGGCGATCTGAATATCTGTCTTGGCCGCCTCAAGCGCGGTCTCAAGCGCCTCGCGCTCTACGGTCAACGCCTCAATGCGCGCCTGAAGCTCAATCGCATGTGTCTTTTCCTGCGCCAGAGCCTCCTCAGCCGCGTCAAGCGCCGCCGTATCAACCTCTGCCGCCGGCGCCTCTGCCAAAGCTGGTTTCAGCCCTTCAAGCCCGCGCCCGATGCGATCCATCGCCGCGCTGATCCGGCTTTCAAGGTCACTGATCTCACTCATCGGCCCCTCTCCTTACCTGCGAACCGTTATCTCCGGTTCCGTCCATTTCTCTTATGTCCCCGCCCGGTGCCCGAATTCGTGGCACTACACGAATCGCTTTTTGCCCGGCCTTTTCACGAGTTTATCCAATGATCTTGCAAATTGCTTCCCCCATTGCCCCCCTCGACGGCACGGACCCGCTTGATAATTGGCTGAGGGCTGGTATTCAGCTCGGACAAAAGAGCCACCAGTCAAAGGACCTGCCACGTGGATATCGCTGCCCTTCGCGCCAAGAACCCCGATCACTGGATGAAAGCCGCCGCCATCCGCGCCCTGACGCTCGATGCCGTGGCCGCCGCCAATTCCGGCCATTCCGGCATGCCCATGGGCATGGCCGATGTCGCCACCGTTCTGTTCGAAAAACACCTCAAATTCGACGCCTCGGCCCCCAAATGGCCGGACCGCGACCGCTTCATCCTGTCGGCCGGTCATGGCTCGATGCTGATCTACTCGCTCCTGCATCTCGTGGGCGACGCTCAGGTCACCCTCGACCAGATCAAGAACTTCCGCCAGATGGGCGCCCTGACCGCCGGTCACCCCGAGAACTTCCTCCTCGACGCGGTTGAAACAACCACCGGCCCCCTCGGCCAGGGCATCTCCAACGCCGTCGGCTTTGCCATGGCCGAAGAGATTCAGCGCGCCCAATACGGCAAGAAGATGGTGGATCACTACACCTATGCCATCGCCGGTGACGGCTGCCTCATGGAAGGCATCAGCCAAGAGGCCATCGGCCTTGCCGGGCGTCATAGCTTGGGCAAACTGATCGTCTTCTGGGACAACAACAACATCACCATCGACGGCACGGTCGAACTCTCGGACAAAACCAATCAGGTCCAGCGCTTCAAAGCCTCCGGCTGGCAAGTGATCGAGATCGACGGCCACGACCCCGAGGCGATTGATGCCGCCATCACCGCCGCCAAAAAGTCGCGCAAGCCTTCGATGATTGCCTGCAAGACCCACATCGCCCTCGGCCACGCCGCACAGGACACCTCCAAGGGCCACGGTGCTCTGACCGACGCAGACCAGCTCAAAGCCGCCAAAGCGGCCTATGGCTGGAACTACGGCCCGTTTGAAATCCCCGCCGACGTGAAATCCCAGTGGGAAGCCATCGGGGCCCGCGGTGCCGAAGACCGCGCCGCATGGGAGGCCCGCCTCGCCGAGGTCGGAGCCGCCAAACGCGCCCGTTTTGAACGCGCCTATGCACTCGAAGCGCCCAAGAAACTCTCGGCCACCATCAAGGCCCTGAAAAAACAGATCGCCGAAGACGCCCCCTCTGTCGCGACCCGCAAGTCGTCGGAAATGGTGCTCAAGGCGGTGAACCCGATCATGCCGGAAACCGTCGGCGGCTCGGCCGACCTTTCGGGCTCCAACAACACCAAGACCGATGACCTCGGCGTGTTTGATCTCGACAACCGTGGGGGCCGCTACGTCTATTGGGGCATTCGCGAACATGGCATGGCCGCCGCGATGAACGGCATGGCGCTGCACGGGGGCATCCGCCCCTATGGCGGCACCTTCTTCTGCTTTACCGACTATGCCCGCCCCGCCATGCGCCTCGCGGCCCTGATGAAAATCCCGACGGTCTTTGTCATGACCCACGATTCCATCGGCGTCGGCGAAGACGGCCCAACCCACCAACCGGTCGAACATCTCGCCATCTGCCGCGCGACGCCGAACACCTACGTGTTCCGCCCCGCCGACACCGCCGAGACCGCCGAGGCCTGGGAAATCGCTCTGACCTCCAAGGACACGCCTTCGGTTCTCGCCCTCACCCGCCAGAACCTGCCGACCGTGCGCCTTGAGGCCAAGAACACCAACCTGACCGAAAAAGGCGCTTATGTCCTCGCCGAAGCAGACG